>JAKANS010000142.1 GCA_021823625.1 bacterium
GCCAAGCGGTGGCGTCCCCGAAAAACCGCGACGAACGATCGCCCCAACAAGTCCGTCGCGACTTCATTCTTAACGGCCTTTTCCTCTCCGCTTCATCACCACCTACCCACTCAAAAGTCTGAAGCCCCGAAATCTGTTTGCCTCCCGGTCAACCCACCAGAGTATCAGCCCTCACCCGCCTCACAAGGAGGACTCCGCTTAACCAGATACATCTGTACGTCGCCAAGACGCAACTCGGTTTCAAGGCGTGTAGAGACGATAGAATTTTGTCGAGCCTTCCAACGCTGGGTTCGCATGGGCGGTAGTAGTGATCCCGCCATTCGTTTCGGTCTCGTCGAAAGGCAGCGCTGAATCCATCCATGCGGCGGTGGTCAAGTCCGACTTCTCCTGAAGAATGAAGGCGTCGCCAGTCCACGAGAGGTTCACGACGCCGTTTGAAAGTGCGGCCGACAACACCGGTGATTCGCCAACAGACGTATCGCTGGCGGGAAGCGGACCGTTTTCCGGACCGCCAATGCCGGCAATCGTTTCCGGTGTAAACGCAACACCAGCGTGGAATTGGAGGCTGGATACATACAACTCGCTGGCTGTTCCTTCGGGCGAACTGAACACCGTCGCCAGGCTGTTTGAACTTAAGGCCAACTCGCTCCGGGCCGTCAGAAATGAGATGCAGCCAACGAGTCTGCCATCTAAATAGAGGCAGATGGTTACTGTGTCGTTGTTCACGATCGATTCAGGTTCGCTGTCAACGACCAGCGCGATCCTGTTCCAGGCGTCCGGCCGCAACTGCGTTGAAGAAACCAGATTGATCGGAGTGCCATTGATGTTGCCATCAAGGAACAGTCGTTGAGCCGTTTCATCCGGACCATACGATAGTTTCAGTGCGTCCCCAGCTGCGATCTCATTAGCGACGATCAAGGATCGAGTGCTGGCGTTGTCCCTGGGCACATAGAGGTCGGTGATGATGGTGTAGTTGCTCACAGCCCCGCCGATGGGCGAGCCGATGAACGGCAGTTTGATGAAATTGCCTGCTGGTAGCGGCGGGACGTACATCACGTTGGCGATGTTTCCACCGAGGTTGGGCAAACCAAAGTCAAAGGTTGTGCCGGAGGAGACGCCCAGACGATTGGTGCCTTCCATGATCAGGTCAGGGCCAACGGTGGCTTTCATCGGGTTGCGGATGTCAGAGAAGTTCCACCATGCCCACCACCACGGCCAGCCGTGGGTGACGGTGAGCTTGCTGCCCGCGCTTGTTTCGCCGCAGGAATTGGAGATTCCGACCTTATAAATTCCCGCGTCAGCGTAGCTCAACGGCGTGATGGTCAAAGTCGGCGTGTTGACACCGGAGTAGTGGCCGCCATTCGTGAGCGCCACGCCGTTGTGATACCATTGGATGCTCAATGGAGGAGTGCCCCCTGCGCTCACGGTAAACACGGCGGTGCTGTTGAGCGGTAGCGACTGGTTGGGCATCTTGCGAAGGACGACCGGCGGAGTGCAGGTGCTGCAATTAACGACGGCATCCGTGATTTCGACTCTCAGTGCGGGGTCGGGATTGTATGTGCTTGTGACAACGAAAGTAATTTTGTTGTCGCCTGGCAGGAATCCACTATTAATCGTGAAATACGTCCAGTAACCGCCTAGATCAACTCCCGCGACGGAAGACACCGGCGTCAACTGATCATTGAAATACATTTTGCCTGTCTGCTGACTGAGGAACACAGCCCAACGACCGGAAATTGATGCTGTCAGCGGATTCATTCCGGGCGGCAAAGTGAAGCGGTTGGTGAAGGTGTAAGAGCCGGACGGCGGCAATGTGTTGGGCACGAAGGGAACAATCCAACTTGACAGTGTGTAGGGAGGAAGCGGCCAGTTTGGGTTAAAAACAATTGCGTCCGGCGCATTGTAGTAGCCCGGCCCCGTCAGCGTTCCAGCCGGCACGGGCCCGAGAGTATAATGTGGATCAACGGAGCCGTCGGGCAAAACAACCTTGTTGTTGTCAACGCCGGTATTAAACATGACATCCAGAAAAGATTGCGGCCCGCTGTTTATCAGATGGGTGACACAGGTCGTAGTGTTCCCAGCCTGATCGGTCACTGTTACCGAAACGAGGTTGCCGCCAGCGGCGATGGCTGTACCCGCGTGAGGCGACTGGGTGAAGACCAATCTGTCAGCAGGCGTGCAATTGTCCGACGCCGACACCAGCGCCAGCACGTCCGGCACGAGGCAATTGGTCGCCGTCACCGATTTCGGACAGACCAGCGTGGGCGGTGTCTTGTCCTGACCGCATACCTGAACCTCGCACTGACTGACGTTGTCGCAGGCATCCCTGATCGTCACCGTGACGAGATGACAAGGGCCGGGCACGATTTCTCCCGCCGGTGGGTCCTGACTGTAAACCAACTCGTTTCGGGGCGTGCAATTGTCCGATACATGCGGACGAATGGTCGGAATCTCAAGCTGGCAGTTCTTGTCCAAGGCCACGATGATCGTGTTTTTCGGGCAGTCGATAACTGGCGGCTCTGTATCGCGCAACGTGATGGTCTGGCTGCACATGTTGCTGTTGCCGAAACTGTCGGAAATCAACCAGCTCTGAGTGATCAATTGCGGGCAGACTCCGTTGGTCTCGATTCCGGTCGATCTGATCGAGATGTTCGTGCCGCAACAAGTGGTGGCCGTGGGCAAATCGAATTTCCAGTCGGTGCCGCACGCGACTTTCTTATCGGTGGGGCACACCACATTGAGGCAAGGTTTGGCCACGCAGAAGCTCACCTGAGCCCACTGCGCGTCCGAGACGTTTCGCGTCGCGCCGTCGCGCGTCGATCCGTCGCCCCAACTTACCGCGGTCTGGGTCGAGGCAAAGCCCAACCAAGCGCTGTAGGTCAGGATGCCGTTGATATACAGGTCGGGCGGCAATCCGCAGGTGGAGATGAGTTCGAAGGTGTTGTAGCCATTGTTGGCTCCCGGCCACGGACCGGTCAAGAGCTGGCCTGAGGTGCCGGTGTTATTGGCGGTGCCGTCGGAAAGCAGAACCAGCGGATCTCCGTTGGCCGTCGAGCCAAAGTGCATTTGATAACTGGTGGAGCTATTGCGGTACAGACACATCATGGAACCTCCAGGGGAATCGCCCGAGGCCGTGACCCGCACGATGGCTTTGAGGGACCAACCCTGCGCCGCGGCTAACAGATCGGCGGTCGTGGGGACGACGGTATAAGCACCCGTGTCCGTGGCGACGCTGTTGGTGATTCCCCACGCGGCAACGGGGCTGGTGACCGGCCCGACCGTGGTGTTCGCAGAAATATTCACGGTTGTCCACCCTTCCGTGGTGGGGTTGAGCGAGCCCACGTGTTCGTAGAGGCAATTGGGTTTGGTGTCGCTGCGGAGGACGGTCACGTTGAAAGTGCAGGTGCTGGCGCCGCAAGCGTTGGTGGCCGTGCAGGTCACCACGGTGGTGCCGAGCGGGAACGGGCTGCCGCTGGCCGGCGTGGCTCCGGCAAAGGCGCCCCCGGTGATGGTGGGATCGGCAAAGTTCACCACCGCATTGTTGCCCACGGTGGTCACGGTGATGTCCCGCGGGCAAGTAATGACGGGCGGCACGGCCGCGAGGATCGTCACGGTCTGACTGCAGGTGTTGGTGTTGCGACAGGCATCGACTGCCTGCCAAGTCCGCGTGATGACCAGCGACGGCGAAACACTGTTGGTCAGGTCGCTGCGAACCGTGACGGTCAGGTTGGTGCCGCTGCATGCGTCCACCGCGGTCGGCGGATCAAAGGTCCATTTCGTGCCGCAGGGAACGGTCTTGTTCGCGGGACAGGTCAGAATCGGCGGCGTGTCGTCCACCACCGTCACCGTCTGGCGGCAATTGGTAGTGTTGCCGAAACTGTCGGAAATCAACCAGCTCTGAGTGATCAATTGCGGGCAGACTCCGTTGGTCTCGATTCCGGTCGATTGGATCGTGATGTTCGTGCCGCAACAACTGGTGGCCGTGGGCAAATCGAATTTCCAGTCGGTGCCGCACGCGACTTTCTTATCGGTGGGGCACACCACATTGAGGCAAGGTTTGGCCACGCAGAAGCTCACCTGAGCCCACTGCGCGTCCGAGACGTTTCGCGTCGCGCCGTCGCGCGTCGATCCGTCGCCCCAACTCACCGCGGTCTGGGTCGAGACAAAACCCAGCCAACTGCTGTAGGTCAGGATGCCGTTGATATACAGGTTGGGCGGCCCTCCGCAGGTGGAGATGAGTTCGAAGGTGTTGAAGCCATTGTTGGCTCCCGGCCACGGACCGGTCAGGAGCTGGCCGCTGGTGCCGGTGTTATTGGAGCCGCCATCGGCCAGCAGCACCACCGGATCACCGTTGGCTGTCGAGCCAAAGTGCATTTGATAACTGGTGGAGCTATTGCGGTACAGACACATCATGGAACCTCCAGGGGAATCGCCCGCGGCCGTCACCCGCACGATGGCTTTGAGGGACCAGCCCTGCGCGGCGGCTAAAAGATCGGCGGCGGTGGGGACGATGGTATAAGCGCCCGTATCCGTGGCGACGCTGTTGGTGATCCCCCACGCGGCGATGGGGCTGGTGACTGGCCCGACTGTGGTGTTCGCAGAAAAATTCAGAGTCGTCCACCCTTCAGAGGTGGGGTTGAGCGAGCCCACGTGTTCGTAGAGACAATTGGCAACGGGCGGTGTGGTGTCGCTGCGGCGGACGGTCACGTTGAACGTGCAGGTGCTGGCGCCGCAGGCGTTGGTGGCGGTGCAGGTCACCACGGTGGTGCCGAGCGGGAAGGTGCTGCCACTGTCGGGTGATACGCTTGCGAGCGCGCCATCCGTGACAGTGGGGTTCGCAAAAGTCACGACACTGCCGGTGCCGGAGGTCGCCACGGTGATGTCAGCAGGGCAAACGATAGTCGGGAGCGCGCCCTCGAGCACTGTCACGGTTTGGCTGCAAATATGGGTGATGCCGCACGCGTCGATGGCTTGCCAGGTGCGGGTGACGAGGGTTTGGCCCGCGGCGGCGAGGAAGTTGGTCTCGGTGTTGAGAATGGTCAACGTCAGGTTGGTGGCGCCGCTACAGCTGTTCACGGGGGTGGGCGGATCGAATGTCCAGGCTGTTCCGCAGTTGACCGTTTTGTTCGTGGGACAGATGAGTGCCTCTCTTATCGCCAAGGAGACGACAAGATTGCTGCGGTTATCACCGTAATAGCCAGGGTCACCTTGGTAAACGAATCCATCCGCAATTCCCAAAAACAGCCGCGTCGCCGTGGGCGGCACTTTGAACTGCTGAATGGATCCTGAACCGGTGCCGGTGAGGCCGTCTCCAATAAAGAACGTTTGGCCAATCTCCGGCTCCAGGAGTGTGAATCCGGTGCCTGGACCAGGAGGAGAGGCCGAGGAGCTGAAGTCGAGTGTCGCGGGCGCGGTGACGGGAGCATTGGGATCAAGAAACACACCCAGGAGGGAGAACGCGGCATCATTTGTGATGCCAGAGATGCCGCCATAAGAATTGATGCGAGTCGGGAAACTGTTGTAGCCATCCGCTCCGGTGAATGGCCCGGTGGCCGTGGACGAGATTTGTCCTGAGACGCTGGCAATTGTCAGCACTTTGCCAGCCCCGGCGAAAAAACTGTAACTGGGCGGCAAAACGCCAATCCAATTGGGGCCTGTTTCACCGCCCGGAGAGGGCGCCGTGCTCTGCTCGATTCCGAAAATGTTCGCCCTCGCGCTTACCGAAAGAACGACCGGCGCGGTATCCAACACCGTCACGCTCTGGCTGCAGGTGTTGGTGTTGCCGCAGGCATCAACGGCCTGCCAGGTCCGGGTAATGGCCAGCGGACAGACGCTGTTGGTCTCGGTGCTGAGAATGGTCAGCGTGACGTTCGTGCCGCTGCAATTGTCCGTGACGGTTGGAGGATCGAAAGTCCAAGGCGCGCCGCACTCGACCGTCTTGTTGGTGGCGCAGGTGAGTTGCGGCGGCGTGGTATCGACGACGGTCACCGTCTGGCTGCAGGTGTTGGTGTTGCCGCAGGCATCGACCGCCTGCCAGGTCCGCGTGAAGACCGTCGGGCACAGGCCGTTGGTCGTGGTGCCGAGAACAGTGAGCGTTGGATTGTAGGCGCCGCTGCAGCCGTTCACGACGGTTGGCGGATCGAACGTCCACGCCGTGCCGCACTCGACCGTTTTGTTGGTGGGACAGATGAGCGTCTCTCTTATTGCAAAGGTGGCGGTGAGCAACCCGCCGTTATCATGGTACATCCCAGGGTCGCCCTGATAAGAATTCGCATCCGCAAATCCCAGAAAGAGCCTGGTGGCCGTGGGCGGCACTTCAAACTGCTGAACCGATCCGGCACCGGTCCCGGTAAGCCCGTCTCCGATAAAGAAAGTTTGGCCGATCAACGGCCAAAGTTCGGGGAAGTTCGCGCCCAGAGTTGTGTTCGGCACATAACTGCCCGTGAAGTCGAGTGGGGAAGGCGCAGAGCCGCCGGGCGTGTTGGAGTCCAGGAACACCCCGACCAGAAAATTCGCGCTGTCGTGCTTGAGGCCGGAGATGCCATCGAAAGAATTGATGTCAGTGGGCACACCTGAAAAGTTGTAACCGTCGGCTCCGCTGTAAGCCAAGCTGACCGTCAATGAGGCCGTTCCGGTGACGCTCGAAAATCTTAGCACCTTGCCCGGTCCAGCCGGAAAACTGTAACTAGGAGGCATACTGCCAGTTCCACCACCGCCAGGATTGGGCAGGGTGGTGTGGTCGGCACCAAAAATGTTCGCGTCACCGCTGACCGAAAGCGTGATTGGCGTGGTGTCCAGCACCGTCACGGTCTGGCTGCACGTGTTGGTGTTGCCGCAGGCATCGACGGCCTGCCAGGTCCGGGTAATGGCCAGCGGACAGACGCCGTTGGTCTCGGTGTTGAGAATGGTCAGCGTGACGTTCGTGCCGCTGCAAGCGTCGGTGACCGTTGGCGGATCAAAAATCCAGGCGGTGCCGCAATCGACAGTTTTATTGGTGGCGCAGGTGAGCACGGGCGGCGTCATGTCAACATTGGTCACCGATTGGCTGCACGTGTTGGTGTTGCCGCAAGCATCGACGGCCAGCCAGGTCCGGGTCATGATTTGCGGGCATAGGCCGTTGGTCACGGTGTCCAGAATCGTGACCGTTACATTGCTGCCGCCGCAGGCATCAGTGGCCGTCGGCGGGTCGAACGTCCAGGCTGCGCCGCACTCGACCGTCTTGTTGGTGGCGCAGGTGAGTGGCGGCGGAAAATTGCTGACCTCAACGACACCGTTTATGGGGTTGCCATACTGACTCCCAATCATATCCCATTGGTCATTCCATTGAGATGCTCGCCCAGCACTATCATCCGGCCAGAACAGATGGACATAGTCATCATTCCCATCCTGATTCCTGGGTTCTAATGGAGCCCAATTAAAATACGACCCAGGCGTCACAGGCTCCCCGCTGACCCAGACGAAGCTGCCTTCTGTGGCAGCATCATTCAGCCCGATCCAGAGGCCACGATTGACACTTCCGAAATGGCTGAATTGCGCGTATATCCAATCATTTTCCGATTGGCTGCGAACGGTCGCCAAATGCCCGCCCAGCGCCACGGCTTCCGCCTCTGACGCAGTCCATGTATTTTCGTTCAGCAAGTAATAGACATGCCCATTGGCGGGATTGTAGATCGGGCCGCTGATGACAGCCGAGCTGGTGGGAAGTGTTCCCGGCACAAAACCGCAGATGCCGTTGCCGGCCACAGCGAAGGTGAATGGATTCTCCGCGCTGCCGTTGTTGGCAAGGCTGATGGTCGCGGTCCGGCTGCCGGAGGCGTTCGGATCGAACGTGACCGTGAAGTCTTGCCCGTTCGGACCGGCCGGAATCACGAGCGGGAGAGTCAGAGGGCCAACCGCAAATTCCGACGGATTACTCGAAACGATGTTTGTGACGATGAGAGGGCAGTTGCCAGAGTTGTAGATCGTGAAGGTGTGGGTGCTCGATCCGCCACACAACAGAATGTCCAAAAAGTCTGTGCCGTCATTTCCGCTGGGCGTGGTGTCGCCGTTCAAAATGGTCACGCTATTGCCTTTAACATCGATCTGTGGCGCGCACGTGAGAGCCAGTCCAAGCGTGTGCAAAGCAAATGAGCCGCCAAACACAGCCGTGAAGGACAGAGTCGAGTTCACCGCTACTGGCGCGTACCTGACCGTGGTCGTGTTGTCTCCCAGCTCGCCGTAGAAGTTATACCCCCAGGCGGTGAGTGTGCCGTCGGAACAAAGAGCGAAGCTCTGTTGGTAACCAGCGGCAATGGCCGTCACGATCTTGCCGGCCAAAGCGGAACCGGTGGTAGTCACCGTGCCTGGAAGGTAGAAAGTGTTTTGCCCGTTGTTGTCGCCAAGCTGGCCGTAGGCATCGGCGCCCCAGGTGAGGAGGGTGCCATCGGAGCACAGCGCCATGCTATGGCCGCCCCCAGCGGCGATCGCAGTCACGGTCTTGCCGAAGAGCGCAGACCCCGGCGCAGCGTTCACAACCACCGGGGCATGACGAGGCACATAGGGGGTGCCGTCGCCAAGTTCGCCGTAACCGTTGCCGCCCCAGGCGACAACTGTGCCATCGGTGCAAAGGGCCAAGTTGTGTTCGTTCCGACCAAGAACGCTGCCTTGGCCCACCATACCTCCGCCCGCCGCGATGGCTTTGACAGTCTTACCCGCCAGGGCGCCGTTCAGGTCCACCGCCACGGGCACTAAGCTGGCTGCGGTGCTGTTGTTCCCGAGTTCGCCGCCGGCGTTCTGGCCCCAGGCCGCCAAGGTGCCATCCGTGCAGAGGACCAGGCTATGAACGCTGCCCACAGAAATGGCCTTCACTGTCTTGCCCGCCAATACCCCACTCATGTCCACAGCCACCGGAACCGCGCTGTCCGAAGTGGCATTGTCGCCGAGCAGACCCCCGGCACCCCAGGCCGCCAGGGTTCCGTCCGAGCACAATACCAGACTGAACTCGTTGCCGGCGGCAACTTCCGTGACCGTCTTGCCAGCGAGCACACCCGTCATGTCCACCGCGACTGGCACCAAGCTCGGGTTGAACGGCGACCCGCCATTGCCCAGTTGGCCGTGCCTGTTCGAGCCCCAACTCGCCACCGTGCCATCGGAGCAAAGCGCGATGGTATGGCCAGCGTTGCCGCCGTTCCCGCCCGCTGCCATCTTTATCACCGTCTTGCCGCTGAGGACGCCCGTCACGTCCACTGGCACAGGCACCAGACTGTTTGTGGTGCTGTTGTTCCCGAGTTCACCAGAGTAGTTGTAACCCCAAGCATAGGGAAGACCCGCCCCGCGAACTGCCGTCGCCAAAGTCATGAAAACGATGGCCACAAGAACTCTTCCCAACTGGACTGAATCGCAGCTCCTCATTTTTTGTTCCTCATGATTGATGATTTTTAAGTCCGAGCCGCTTGCGCGGAGAATGCGAATAGATCAGGCCCGGCCGAAGACTTAGCCAAATTCGATTTCATAAGATCGCTGTTTAGGAGGAACCACCTTGACGGTCCCGCTCCCATCTGACGCGGCTTTTATCCGTGGTCGTTCCGGGTCTTACAAAAAGAAATCTGGGAAAAAGGTGCGAAATTTTTGCGAATTTTTTCGGTGCGCCTATTGCTCGAACCAAGTTTGGCCGGGCCCGCCCGCGGCCAAAACGGGCGGCGAACGACAAATTTGGAGTTGGCGTTCCGGATTTTTACCGCTTCAATGCCTCGAGAATTACTTTTGCAATCGGCTGGCTAACCGCCAAAAACGAGAGGCGCTTATGACTGCAATATCGAGACGCGAATTCATGAAACGGATGACGATCAATTCGGGCGCGGCCGGGGTGCTCGCCGCGGCTGCGCTGAAGCTGTAAGCCAGCCCGCTGGGCCTGCCCATTGGCAGCCAGGTTTGGCCGCTGCGTCCGATGCTTAAGGACTTCGCCGCGTTCGCGAAAATGATCTCCGGGATCGGCGTGACCCGGCTCGAGCTGTGTTCGCCCATCGGTTACGGCGCCGAGTTCGCCTCGCTCGCCGACGCCAAAGAAGTGCGGCGGATTTTAGAGGATCACGGTCTGAAAGCCGAGAGCTCGCACTTCACCAGGGGCGAGCTGCGCAAGAGCCAGCCGAAAAGCATCGAGTGGGCGAAAGAAATCGGCATCACCCAGATGATCACGGCCAGCTTGGCAATGGCAATGGCGGGAGCAACCCGACGCTCGACCAAGTGAAGAAGGCGGCGGACGAATACAACCGAATCGCGGCCGCGGCCAAGAATGCGGGCCTGCAGCAAGGCCTTCACAACGAGGGCTTCGAGCTCTCGATGGTCGAGGGTCAACGGACTTATGACCGATTGTTCGACCTGCTCGATCCGACTCTGGTCAAGTTCCAATTCCAGATGTCCACCATCACGGCCGGCTTGGTCGCCGCCGAATACTTCCAGAAGCATCCCGGCCGCTTTTTCTCGATGCACCTGCTGGATGTGGATATGAAATCTCCGGCTGCCTCGCGCGAGAGCGCGCCGGCCGGGCGGCGCGGCGCGCACCACCCGCAAGTCGCGCTCGGCCAAGGCAGCATCGATTGGGTGAAAACTTTCACGGCGGCGAAAGTGGGCGGAGTCAAAAACTACTTTGTCGAGCAAGCCTGGGACCTGACGCGCCAGAGCGTCGCCTATCTCAAAACACTGAACGTTTGATCGTCGCTGCGCTTTTCTCGGGTTGTTCGGCCGGGTCCGGCAAACTCAGCCGGGTCCGGCGGATTCGAGTTTCGGTGTTGCGGGTGTCCGCCATGGGCGGTCCGTTTTGGCGAGCGCGGGAGCGCGAAAACGTCGGCAACGGCCGGGGAGTTGAAGTTGAAAGCGAAGGCCGATTGGCTTATTGAAAAACCATGACTCCGAGCGGCGCATTGGACCAACAAATCCAACGTTACCGGCGGATGACGGGCGAGCAACGCCTGGCCATCGCGCTCGAGCTGCACGCGCTTTCTTGCGACCTCGCGCGCGAGAGCATTCGGCGCCAACATCCCGAAGCCGATGTCGGCGAAGTCGAGCGCTGGCTGCGGCGCCGGCTCGAACTCGCCCGCGCGACATGAACGAGCGCGAGCTGCTGGTGGATTGCCTACCGCTGGCGGTCAATCTCGGCGAGCGAAGGCGCGCGCCAGACGCGAACACAGCCGTCCCACGTGCCCGCCAAGAGCGTACTGCCGTCAGAGGTGAACGCCACATAGTGCAGTTCGGGGCCGCCCTCATCCTGGAGAGCAACGACTTCTCGGCGCGCCGGCCAACACCAAAGCTTCAACTCGCCGCCTCCACCGCAGGAAGCCAGCGTGCGGCCGTCGGGAGAAAACGCCAGACAATAAACACTCTGCTGGTGGCCTGACAAAACTCCGACTTCGCGAAAGGTCGAGGCATCCCAGATACGGATCGTGTGGTCGGGGGAGGCCAGCGCGATGGTGGTACCGTCCGGAGAAAAGACCAGATGGTTAATGATCCCGCGCGACACGTTGGTCAGAGTCACATTGTTGAACCCGGAGCGAGAGGAAAGCCGGAGGTAATTTGGCCACATCAATGAAACCACCTTCTGGCCGTCGGGTGAGAACCCGAGAGTTGAGCCCAACCCCCAGGCGACAGAATGGTCCTCGAGTTGTCGCTCGACTTTCCCTGTCAGCGGATTCCAGAGAGTGATCGTGGTGACGCCAACTTGGTTCACGGCATAATAACGGCCATCCGGCGAGGCCGTCCCTCCGTAAACCTGGTTTGTCGAATCCAGCCGTAGCATTGTGGTTTCGGCCTGCAAAACCGGAACCGCCAAATCCCACCGTGTTATCGGCACGAGCGTTTCGGACCGAACCGGTCCGCGCGCAAACAGGATGCCGTTGTCGGCTGAAAAAAACTCCGGTATGAGATCGCTAGATTCCGGCAGTTCCAGGCGGCGTCGAGTGTGCAGGTCGCAAAGCGCGATGTTTTTTTTGTCTCCCTCTCCGCTCCGCGCGGCCAAAATCCTGCCATTGGGCGACAGGACGAGCGGCGGCCACACATTGGAAATGATTACTGAACGAGGCGGCTCGTAATCGGCCGGCCAAAACAGCACTCGGCGGTCTTTGCCGGCGGTGGCGATCACGCGGCCGTCGGGAGAAAAACCCACATCCATGACCGCGTCCACATGACCGAGCAGGCGAGCTTTTTCGCGGCCTTGCGCCACATCCCAGATTCGCATGGACTGGTCTGTGCTGGCTGTGACCAGGAGCCGGCTATCCGGTGAGAACGCCAGCCCGTTGATGGATCCTGTGTGGCCTTGCAGCGCGACTCTCGACGTCTGGTCATGGACCTTCACGAGTTGGAGTTCCCGCGCCTGATAACCGCAAACGGCAATCGTTTGGCCATCGGGCGAGAGCGCCAGGAAATTGCACGGCACATTGGTCAGGATCGCTAGGCGCTCGCCGGTGCCTGCGTTCCGCAGCTCGACGACCGGCGGATGCGCGCGGGACAGAACCAGGACCTTGCCGTCGGGGGAAACGTCTTCCAAATCGCCGAGGCCGGGCCAGCTCCTGGTTTCGCGTGCGCGCATCCAGTCAAACACCTTCACGTTGCTCATGGCCGTTTTAGGCAGCGGGTTGTCATAAACCGCGATCTCGTTTCCGGTGAACAAAAAGCGAACCGGCGTGTGGCCTCTGAAGGTCCAGAGGTACTGTTTCTCCTCGACATTCAACACGTCCACCGTGCCTTCCTCGCTTCCGACCACCAGCGTGTTTCCATCCGGCGAATAACGGAGGCGCCGCAGTGAACCCGAAAGCCCGGACCAGGACGCCTGGACAGTCCGTTTGTCCACATCCCAGACCCGGATCGTCCCGTCCGCGTCTGCGGAGGCCAGCCGTTTTCCATCGGGGGAGAAACCCAGGCAATTGATGGCATTCGATTGCCCTTCGAGAGCGTGCAAATAAGCGCCTTGGCATTGCTTCCAAAGATAGCGCCACTCGAATCCAATCAAATCCGGCGAAAGCTCGGCTTCGGTTGGCCGGTAGGCTTCCACCAAGGTTCGCGCCAATGCCAGATTGCCCTGATCCAGGGCTTGGTCGGCCAGAAGCATATCCGCCGCGTAGAGAGTTCGGTGGGTTCGCTCTTTGGCTTCGAGTGCGTCCTTGGTGGCTGCTTTCGCGCGCCGGGCCGCGAGATTGGCCTTGCGCTCCGATTCCAGCGCCGCGGACCGCTCTTGGCGGACCTTCTGATCCGTCACCAAGAGCACCGCGATGATGACGACGGGAGCGATCAACGCGAGCAGGAGAAACGCGGTCAGCGCTTTGTGGCGACGGGCCCACATCAGCCCCTTCTCCCACGCGCTGGTGCGCCGGGCTTGTATCGGCTCGCGCCGCAGCCATCGCTCGAGGTCCTCGGCCAGCGCCTCGGCCGAGCCGTATCGGCGCGCCGGGTCTTTCTGCAAACACTTCAAACAAACCGTCTCCAAGTCGCGGTCCGCCTGGCCATGGATCGAGCTGGGCGAGAGCGGTTCCTGTTCCATCACTTGGCGCAAAGTCTCGAGGGGTGTGTCGGCGCGAAACGGAGGCTGGCCCGTCAGCATTTCGTAAAGAATGGCGCCCAGACTATAGACGTCCGCGGCCGTCGTGAGGCCCTTGCTGCCGGCCGCTTGTTCGGGGGCGATGTAAGCGGGTGTGCCGAGAACCGCGCCCGTCAACGTCAACTCGCGGTCGGCCTCGAGATCCTTGGCCAGACCGAAATCGGTCACCAGCGGTTCGTCCCGTTCGTCGAGCAGAATATTCGAAGGTTTGAGGTCGCGATGAAGAATGCCGCGTTGATGAGCGTGGTGGACGGCGCGGGCGACCTTGGCGATGAAACCCGCCGTCCTTTGGGCATCGGCGCAGCCGCCGTCACTCCGCGCTGTCGGAGAGTTCCGGCATGCGTCACAACGGCTTTTGTGAGCGAGGCGGTCCGCCAGGCTGCCGCCTGGAACTAGCTTCATCGTGAAGTAAGGGCGGACGTCACCCTCCCCGACTTCGTATATGGGGACGATGTTCGGGTGCTCGAGACCGGCCACCGCTTCCGCTTCCGCGCGAAACCGTTTCATGTCCGCTTCTCCCGGCAACCGCACCGTGCGGATCATTTTCAGCGCCACCACGCGTTGCAGGCTGATCTGCCGCGCCCGATAAACGACCCCCATGCCGCCACGCGCGATTTCGCCCAAGAGTTCATAATCGCCCAATGCGCCCAGGGAATCTTCCGGCGCGGCCGGCGCCGCCGAGGCGCCCGTGGAAAGCGCGGGTTCATCCGCGGCGTCTTCGGCCTCCGGACTGAGCAGCGACGCCCAGAGGCACTTCGGGCACAACCCCTCCGGCGCGCTGGCGGCCAGGGCGCCCCCGCACACAGGACAAAGGTTGGGACTCGACATGGTTTATGTTCTCCGTACAAAAAGAATTCGCGGCGAAAGATGCGGTCTGTCGTCGAATATCTTTCAACCGCCAAAAGCGGCGAATAAATCGCGAATCTCTTGGTCGATTTCTTCCGGACGCGCCACCGTCTGGGCGATTTCGTCCTGAATCAACTCGCGAAAGCGCCGGCGCAAGCGATGCACCAGCCCCTTCACCGCCGCCAGGCTCAGGTTCAGCCGCGCCGCCGCCCCGGCGAGCGAATGGTTCCCTTTTTCACCGAGCAGGAACATCTTCACCTCGTCAAAGCGCCGGGTCTTCTCGGCGCCATCACACTCCTGGCGCAAGCGGTCCAGCGCGCGACTGAGGATGGTCTCGGCCCAGTGGCGCTCGAAGATTCTGTCCGGCGTCAACTCATCCACAGGCTCGAGTTGGTAGCGGCTTTCGGCCGCCTCTTCATCCAGCGACAACAGTGGCACCCCGCCGCCTCGCTTCTGACACCGCGCGCGGTTCCATTCATTGGCGAGGAGGTTTTTCAGGGAGGCGAGCAGAAAGGAACGAAACCGGCCTTTCTCGCGATTCACGGAAGCCAGGGCCTTGGTGGCGAGCAGGTGCGAGAAAAAATCCTGCGTCAGATCCGCCGCTTCGTGCGGTCCGTACCCCTGCCGCCGCGTGAACGAGTAAAGCGGATACCAATAAGCCTGGCAGAGCTTTTCGAGGGCCGCGGCGGACTGTGGAGAATGCTCCTGTCCCGCCAACAAAACAACACTCCAATGGGTGCTGGCGAAATCTTGTCCAGTACTTCGGGTCCGCAAGAATTGGTCCGACCAAGACATGAAGCAAACAATACAAACTGTGCGCCGGAAAATTAATACCATCACCTGACCAATTCCAGTTCAAACCGGGCAGAGGCGAGTTGACTCACGGCAAGATGTTACCGGAGGCGGGGGGCCGTCAGGTCTGCGTTGACTCCCGATCCAGGTTACCCGGGGCAGTGAAAAAGGGCTTCCGTTTGGCCTCAAGGCTTTTCTGCAAGGCGAACGGATCCAGCGCCGCGGGTTGCGCCCGCAGCCGGGCCTTG
>JAKANS010000303.1 GCA_021823625.1 bacterium
CGAAGCAGCCGGCGATGCGCTCCGTTCCTGAGAAGGTGTACCGCGCGAACCATCGGGCGGTTACTATGCCCTGCTCAAAAGGGCGGGCAAGCAGATTTGGGAATCACTGAAAACCGCGATTTGCGTCCAAAAGATTGCTACCCGATCGGGGGTGACTGGTTTGCGGGAACCGGTCGTTGCGCCAGCCGCAGTTCCCGCCCGTCGGTTGTGGGCCCGCGCGTGTCCAGGAACTGCAGCGTGGCCAGCTTTCTAAAAACCATCCGCGGCATCAGCCCAGCCCCAGCGCCTTGAGGCGTTGACGCAACGTGATGCTCAAGCAATACGCCAGGAAGGCCACGGACAGGTGCCTTCGATCCGGTCGGCCCGTGATGATAAATGGGCGCAACCCCAGATCGCGTTTGAGGGTGCGGAAGTGCGGAAGGCTTCCTCCACGAACACCATCTGCGGGCAGCAACGCCACACCAATTCGGGATCGTCAGTGCGCAGGTTGGTGTGCAACCGATACCGGCCTTCGCGGCCGCGCACGGTCGGCAGTTTGGCGCGATCGAGGGCGAAGGTGAGTTGGCCTTCCGCGACACGGTGGCTTTCACCAGGCCAGCCACACCGCGCTCGGGCGGGTTGCGCGCGGCGCCGAGCTTCTCCAGCAATTCGCCGCGGGTGAGGTCTTGCGGCGGGAATTTGTGGAGGCGCTGCCAGCAACGCTTCAACTTACGTCGGCGCAGGGTGCGCTCCTTGTCGGTGCGGACGACGCTTTGGGCCAGTACATAAACCTCGTCTGCCTGCGGCAGCAACCCCGTCCGCAGTTGCGAGCGCGTTTCCTGCCAGATGGCCGATCGCTTCTCGGGTTGCTCCTTTCCCCAGCCTTGCTGAATGATCCGGCGAAGCCGGCGAGGCCGGGCGGCGGGGCACCGCTCAAAAGTTCGTTTCGACGATCGGACGGAAGGTCAGTTCGTGAACTACCACGTCCGCCGGCGCGGTGATGCAGTGCACGATCATCCGCGCGGCGGATTCGGGTCGCAGGTAATCCGGTCGCGCCTGGGCACGAAAAGTGGTGTCCACGCCGCCCGGATAGACGCCGGTCACCTTCACCCCCACCAAGCGGGCCTCTTTGATGAGGCAGCCCGTGAACCCGTGCAGCGCGTATTTCATTGTGGAATAGACGGAGTAGTTCTCCAGCTTGGCGTGCACGACACTGCTGAGGACGTTCACAATGTGCCCGGACCGGCGTGGGGCCATCTCGTTGAGCGCCTCGCGCGCCAGAAGGATCGGAGCGCGCAGGTTCAGAGCATAGGAGGTGTCCAACTCTTCGGTACTGACGTGTGTGATTGGCACCTTGGCCCGGTTGAAACCGGCGTTGTTCACCAGAACATCGATGCGGCCCAGCGTGCGTCGGGCTTCGGTGAAAAGTCGGGACGCGGCATCGGCTTCGGCGAGGTCCAAAGCCAGCCCTGGACAAGCCAGCTCGCTCTGCAGCGTGGCCAGCAACGTTCCATCGCGGCCGGTCACGAAGACGGCGTAACCGGCGGCGTGCAACTGGTGCGCCACTTCGCGGCCGATGCCGCGCGTGGCACCGGTAATCAGAGCGGTGGGCCGTTGGGTCTGTTCCATAAGCGCGTTGAGGCTCGGAACCCGATCCCGAAGCGTCAGTCCTTCCCGCCCGACCACTCCTTCAGAAAGGCAAGCACCTTCTCCGGGCTGTGGTGGTCGCCTTCCTCCAGCTTGCCGGTGTCCTGGGTGGTGAGCGGCTTGCCTTGGGCGTCCAGAACCACAATCACCGGCAGCCCGAACCGGGTCGGGTCGCCGTAGCGTTTGACCACTGCCGCGTTGTGGCCCTGGTCCACGTCGATCATCACGACGACGTAGTCCCGCTTGAGCCGCTCGGCGATCCTGGCATCCGATTCGAAGAGGCAGTGGAGCTTGTGGCACCAGCCGCACCAGTTGGCACCAAACTGGAGCAACACCCGTTTGTGCTCCTGCCGGGCCTTGGCCAGCGCCTCGGCAATCTGCTTCTCGCCGTCGGCCTTCACGTCGTAGATGGCCGGGCGGGAGGTTTTGCCCGTCGGCTCGGACGCGGTGGCGAAAACGGCGGAACCGCCGAGGACGATTCCCACCAACCACGCGGCCAGGCATCGCGTGCGTGGACGACCTGCCAGTGCAGTATTCACGGCGATCAATTAACGCGCACCCGGCACCGGCCGCAAGGTTCTGGTGCCGCCGTTTCCTGATTTCCTGGTCAGCGCCGCCGGTATTCGCCTGCTTGCCAAGCCTCCGCGGTGTGGAGGTGTGTGAGCAGGAACTTGTGGAGTGCCTGGATGGGCGCGCTCAGGACTACTCGCGAGTTCGCTTTGCCATCGGCTTCCGATTGCTCGACCATGGCATGTTGCACCGGGCGCATCTCAGTTTCTTGCAGGGTCGAAGGCGGGGTGGGGGAAGAGGAGTGACCAGCGCTCGTTGCGCCAGAAGGTTTCCAGACACAGGAGGGCTTCGTCGCCGGTCGGCGTCCAGAATTGCTCCGGCCGCTTGAACCGACACTGGCTCTGCCGGCAGGTCGCTTCCACCGGCCTGCTGCCAATGGGCTCGCCCGCCCGCCAGCGCTTCGTCCAGTTGCCGAATCACTTTCACCGCCGATTCGTTCTTGAGTTGTCGCCCCAGCGGTTGGATCCAGGCTTTGAAGCGTTCTTTGTCCTCACCCCAGAGCGCCCGGCCCACGGCGACCAGGTGTTGCACGGCATGCTAGAAGTCCAGCCGTTGGCGGGCCTGCGGCCAGCGGTCGTCGGCCAACCGCCAGAGCCACACGGCCCCGTCGCCGATCACCAGCACGCTGGCCGCCGGGCCCAGGCCACGCCGTAGCGCCTCGCCGTGCATCTGCTCGCGCAAGGCGTCCAGACCCGCCCGGGTGGCCACGTAGCCGCGTTGGACGATGACCGGTCGCCCGCCGGCGGTCTGGCCGCGGTGATCGAGCCGGAAGCAAGTGCCGGGGTAAACCCAGTGCCAGCGTTCGGGTTCCTGGCCGCGGCGGCGCAGCGTGGCGCGGTCCAGCGTGGCGCGGGGCAGCTTGACGCCGGTGAGGTGGGCGAGCACGGCGCGGGCCCCTTCGACCGGCCTTTTGCCGGCCAGGAGCGCGGCCCTGTCTTGCCCGGCGGGGGAGTAGCTGGCGGTTTCCTCCAGCCCCGGGGCGGCAGCGGCGGGCGGGCGCCATGCGCAGCAGCGGGGGCAGTAGCCGAACCTTCGCACGTTTTGCCAGTTTTCAGATTTTTTCGCGTGCAAGTGATTCCGTGACAGGATGGGGTTGCGGCCAAACGGCTGTGGGCCGACCTGCCCCCTTGTTTTGCCTCCCCCGCCTCGTGGCATTCTCTGGCCCAATATGTTTCTCAAACGGCGCACCCGCACCAAAGACGGCAAGACGCACGCCTACTACTCCGTCTGCGAA
>JAKANS010000304.1 GCA_021823625.1 bacterium
GACAGAGTCCCATGGAGTCCATCACCACCGAGGGGTTCTCCCCATCCGCGATCACTCGCTTCACCGCCGTCAGGCGTAGATGCTCCAACGTCGTGTGATCCAGTTCGCGCCCCTCCATCGTCATCGGTGCGGATCATAACATAACCTATGCCATGGTAGGCTATCCCAGCGACTAGGCAGTAACAGCGCGGTCGGCATCGCCGACACGCTGACGCTGGCGACTCCCATCCAATCCATCAACTCGGTGACCGTGAGCCTCTACCTGTCCGGCGGCTACAACGGCGACCTTTACGCCTACCTGCGCCACGGCACCGATTTCGCGGTCCTGCTCAACCGCGCAGGGCGGACGGCCAGCGACGTGTTCGGCTATTCGGACTCTGGCTTCCAAATCACCCTGGACGATACCGCCGCCAATCCCGACGTTCACAACTACCAGTTGACCTTCAACCCCGCTGGCGGGGTTTTGACCGGCACCTGGCAGGCGGACGGGCGCAACGTGCCTCCCGCGGGATCCTTCGATAACTCCCCGCGAACCGCCGGTCTGGGCGTCTTCAACACCCACGACGCGAACGGCGACTGGACGCTGTTCCTGGCCGATGTTTCGCCCGTCGGCACCGCGAGGCTCGATAGCTGGACGCTCAACGTAACAGGAGTCGTTCCCGAACCGACCGCTTATGGGCTGGCGATGGGAGCGACCGCACTCCGTGTCTGCCTGTGGCGACTTCTTCCGTCGCCACAGGCAGGTTGACGAGGCTTTGACCGGATGCGCGTAAAGCGGCCGCCCGGCAGCGCGTTCAGATTTGGGAAAACGCAGTCGGCTGGAGCATCCGCTTCACGGCCTTGGAAACCGTGTCCGCGTACTGCGGGTCGGCGAGCAGCTTCTTCCAGACCGGGTGATCGCCGAAGGCCTTCCAATGCTGGCCATGGACTTCCAGGTTCTCGCCGGAAGTCATGTACATTAGATGCGGCAGGTCGCGGCCGAGCAGGGTTTGCCCATAGAAGATCGGCCCCAGACCCACCTCGCGCATCGTCTCGATCTCGCCGGCATTGAACATATCGACTTTCTTCTGCGCCTTCGTCTCGCTGTAGCTCTCGTAAGTGCGGAACTCGAAGATGCGCGGTTTCCGCTCCCGGCAATATGGCGGCAACTCGATCTTCGGCAGGCCCGCGAAGGCGAGCATCAGCCAACTGTCGATGCGATCGAAACCCGGCTTGTCCTTCGGCGTTTGGAGATAGTCGGCGCCTGACTGCAGGTACGCGGCATCACGGCTCAGCCGCGTCGGGGCGGAGCCGAACGCGTCGAGCGAGGCGTACGGGATCAGCACGTAAACCGCCTGGCCGTCCTTCGGGTCGATTTCCGTGAACGCCCCCACCGGCCGGCTGCCCAGCCGGTTCAAGGCCGGGATCAGCGCTTTCTCCAGATACGCGTCGAGGAGGGAATGGTCGGCGCCGGCCTTCAGCCGGTAAGCGCGGAGTTCGTAATATTCACGGCCTCCGGCGGCGGGTTCGGCGGCGGTGGCGGGTCGGGCGAGGGTGCCCAGGCCGGCAGCGGCGGAGGCCGTCAGCGAAGTGGTCAGGAATGCGCGTCGTTTCATGGCAGTTTTCAAGTTGCTTGCGGTTCCGGAAAGTTCCGGAGTCGTCATGGTTTTCGCGGGCGATTCAAACCGCGTTTCGCCCGCGCGGCTACCAAAATCGCAACCCGCAAAACGCCTGGCTCTTCCTGCCTCCCCGCTCGCGCAAGGCGCCCCAGCGCAATGCCGCGCTCCACCAACGTCTGGTGCATGGCTAGCAGGACGAACCGTTCCTCCTCGCCGACGAGCCGCGGCATTGAGGATTCATGCGCCAGGTCGCCCTTCAAGACCCGATCCTCCATCAGGCAGCCGCGTTGATGCTCGTCCGCCTGCAACGTCCGGATCATGGCCTGCGCGTAAGCATTGATGCGCCCGGCTGGAGACCCACCCAACTGCCGATTCACCCTCTCCGCATCGGATGGGGAGAGAATTCCCCGAAAGCCATTTTCGCGCCTTGAACCCCTGAACCTTGTAGCCACCGAGGTAACGAGGTGGAAGGATTCAATAGTCAGTCGGCTCCGCCTCGTCACCTCGGCGGCTACGAACGCGAGGTTCAGGGGTAGGGATCAAGGGTGAGGTGTCCCGCTTTCACACCACGCCGGGACCTGCCAGCAGCGTCAGCACCGCGCACAGTTCCTCATCGACGAACCGCTCGAATTCGTCCGACAGCCGCAATTGCAGCGTCTCGCGCAGTTCGTTGAAGCGCATCAAGCACCCGACTCGGAAGGGCTGAAAAGCCCAAAAGATGATAGCCCAGGGCAAAGCGAGTCTGCGGGCGACGCCCTGGGTCAACCGTCCACAAAATTTCCAAGCCCTGAAAGGGCGGCAGAATTCTTCAACACAACGGCGCGGGATCGAAGCTGATTTCGTCTAAAATATCGAGATGCCTTTGTGCAACATCCGGCCAAACCCACGAGCGTGTGGAGTTGTAGCTCCTCTCTGCCATTCGCCTGCGCTGACCGTCATCACGCGCGAGCGATTCAATAGCCGAGGCGAGCGCGTTCATGTCACCAGCAGGCACGACGATTCCGTTGTGTCCATCCAGAATTGCTCTCGCATACTGGAAGTCCGTCGCGATTGCCGGTCTTCCACACGCGAGCGTGAGCGCAAGCACACCGCTGGAACTCTGTTCGGGCGATGTGTAGGCCAGAATCCCCACGTCACAGGCTTGGATTGCCGCGACCAGCGCTGGCCATTCCAAGAAGCTGTCCACAAAGAAAACATGATCCTGAAGTGCATGATGCGAAACGGCTGCCAGCAGTTTGCTCCGGTATTTTCTCGCCCCTGCATTTCGAGGATGGTCAGCACCGCAAATGACGTAGGCGAAGTCTGAGAATCGCTTCTTGACCTCACCCAGAGCGGCTATGACGTGCTCGATTCCCTTGGCTGGCCGCAGGAGGCCAGTGGTAATGAACTTCACACTTCGCGGCGGCACTTCCGACAACTCGATTTCTCCGAGTCGTCGAAAAGGCACGTCTGGCACTCCGTGTGGAATCACGTCCACTTTTGTCGCCGCGACTCCGTAACTTGCACGGAGGATGTCGGCAGCAATTTCCGAGAAAACTACGAGTCTGTTGCTGCGTCGGAGAAGTTCCAAGAACACCCGCTGCCGAACTGGTGGAAACGATGGCCATACGGTGTGCAATGTTGTTACGACAGGGCATTTCAAGGCTTGGAGAAACCCAATGACGTTCTCGCCATCAGTTCCGCCGTAGAGCTTGAATTCGTGTTGAAGCAGGACAGCTTTCCGCTCAAGCCGGTTGACGGTTGTCGCTGCTGCCTCGACTGCTGTTCGATCTGATGGATTGATTCTGACGTGCCGGTCGTCTTGCTGCATTTCTTTTGCTTC
>JAKANS010000143.1 GCA_021823625.1 bacterium
TCGGACTGGCGGCGATCCGCCACGCCCCTTGGGAAGGGTGCGCCGCTTTCAGCGAGCGTCCGCTCAGTCCCAGGGCGCGCAGCTTCCGCAGCCGTCCGCGCCCGTTGTCCCAGCGTTGCCAGAAACAGGCCCGGAGGGGGCGTCGGATCCAACCCTCCAGTCCGTAGATGTTCCGGCGTTCCTCGGCCAGGCGGTAGTAACTCCACCAACCGCGGACAGCGGCGCGCCAGGGGTCCCGCAGCGCTGCGCGGGTCTGACTCTGGCCGCTTCGCCCTAGCTCCCGAACTTTCGTTTTGAACCGTTCCACACTCGGCGGCGCGGCTTCGATCTGCCCTTCCAGGTTGATCCGAAAACCCAGGAACTTGCGTTCCCAGGGCCGCCCCGTCCCGCTCTGGGTCGCGTTGACTTCCAACCGCAGGGGGTTGGCGATCCAGGCCGTCAGGCTCACCCGCACCCGTTCCGCCGACCGTCGGCTGCTCGCGTAAATGTTGCAGTCGCCGGCCTACCGGCTGAACGCCAGGCCGCGCGGTTCCAACTCCCGGTCCAGCGCCTCCAGGTAGAGGTTGGCCAGGAGCGGGGAGCGCGGCCCGCCTTGCGGCGTGCCTTCCGCGCTGGCCTGCCCCCCCTCCGGCCATCCCCCCGGCTCGCAGATACCGCCCCAGCAACCCCAACCCCCGTTTGTCCCGGAGCGTTGACCCGATCCGCGCCATCAGGATGTCATGGTGCACACGGTCGAAGAACTGGGTGATGTCCCGGTCCACCACCCAGTCCTTGCCCGCCTGGGCGTAGCTCTGCGCTGCACGCACCGCGGCGGGGGCACTTTCCCCCGGCCGGAAGCCAAAGCTGCGGGCACCGAAGGTGGGGTCGAAGCGGGGTGGCAGCGCCTGCAAAAGCATTGGCTGTATCCAGCGGTCGAGCCCCGTCGGGAGGCCCAGCAGCCGCAGGCCCCCGTTGGGTTGGGGAATCTCCACCCGCCGCCCCGGACTGGGAACATACGTCCCGGCCAGGAGCTTGGCGCGGAGGGTTTCCCAGTGCTGCCGCCCGGGGTCGCGCAGCTCTTGGGTCGTCCTGCCGGCGATGCCCGGCGCGCCTCCGTGGCGTTTGACCGCCCGCCAGGCGGCGGTGGCATTGTCTGGCGTGACGACTTGTTCCATCAGCTCTTCGTGCAGGGCTTTCTGTGGTGAGTCCCGCGTCAGAAGGCTTCTTGTCGTCCGCTCCCGCAAGCTTGCGGCGGCTTCGCCGCCCGGGCCTGGGTTAGCCAGTCCGGGGTGGCGACCGCAGTGGTCACGCCCCGCTGTTGCGGACGGCTCGCGAAGCTTCTTTCAGGTTCTCATTGAGTTCTGCTCTTTCGTTCTTCGGCCCTTCGCTCGAAGCGTCTTTGGGTTCGTGCGCTCCTCAAACGCTACTACGGCCCCGGCTGACTGCCCCCGGCCTCTCGGCCGGGGAACTCTCCCCGGGTCAGGGTCGGTTCTTTCCGCACGCGCCGCTGGGCTCCACAACAGGGGGGGGCGTCGGTGAACTTCGGGCTTCGTGTTTGCCAGCGCCCTCGCCCCCGACAGCCTGCCTCCCTGCCCATTTGGAGTCTCGCCTGTGCCACCGGAATATGAATTCTCAGACACGCTTTTACAGCGGCGTGCCCGTCGAAGGCTTCTACAAGCCGGAGCACTACCGGTATTGAACTCGGCGACGGCTGGGTGTTTCTTCAAACCCTGCGGGCCGGCCGGCTCCGCGGGGCTTTGTGCTACCCTGCTCCCACATGCGTTTCGAATTCGCCACCGCCGGCCGGATCGTTTTCGGTCCGGGCACGCTGAAGGAAGTGGGCGCCAGCGCGAAGACGCTCGGCTACCGACCGCTCGTTGTCACCGGCCGCAATCCAGCTCGCGCCGCGAAGCTGCTTGAACGGCTGGCGGCTGGCGGCTTGTCGCCGTTGACCTTCACCGTTGCCGGCGAACCCACCACCGACTGCGTGCTGGCCGGCGTGAAGCAGGCGCGGGAGGCGGGTTGCGATCTCGTCATCGGGTTCGGCGGGGGCAGCGCGGTCGATGCCGCGAAAGCCATCGCCGCGCTCCTCGGCAACGGAGGCGACCTCCTCGATTACCTCGAAGTCATCGGCCGCGCCCAACCGTTACCCCGCCCCGGTGCGCCGTGCCTCGCGATCCCCACCACCGCCGGCACTGGCGCCGAGGTCACGCGCAACAGCGTCCTCGCGTCGCCCGAGCAGCGCGTGAAGGTGAGCCTGCGCAGCCCGTTCCTCCTGCCGCGCGTGGCGATCGTGGATCCCGAACTCACGCGCGACCTGCCGCCCGCCGTCACGGCCACCACGGGCCTCGACGCGCTGACGCAACTCATCGAGCCGTACGTCTGCAACCGCGCCAACCCGCTCGTGGACGCGCTCTGCGTGGAAGGCATCCGCCGCGCCGCGCGCTCGTTGCGGCGGGCGTGCGAACCCGGCGACGACGCGGCGGCGCGCGAAGACATGGCGCTGGCGAGTTTGTTCGGCGGACTGGCGCTGGCCAATGCCGGGCTGGGCGCGGTGCACGGTTTCGCGGCGCCGATCGGCGGCATGTTTCCGGCGCCGCACGGCGCGGTGTGCGCGGCGCTGCTGCCGCCGGTCATGGCGGCAAACGTGCGCGCCTTGTACGAACGCCAGCCGGCGTCGCCGATCCTGGCGCGCTTTGTCGAAATCGCCCGGCTGCTCACCGACCGGCCGCAAGCCACCGCCGAAGATGGCATTGCCTGGGTGCGCGAACTCTGTCGCGGCCTGGGGATTCCGCCGTTGCGAACCTACGGCTTGACCGAAGCCGACATTCCGGCGGTGGTTGAAAGGGCGGCGCGGGCGAGCAGCATGAAGGCGAACCCGATCGCGCTGACTCGCGAGGAACTCTCGGCCGTGCTCGCCGCTGCGCTGTGAACTGGAGCGGGCGCCCGGTGATCGCGCGCGAGGCGCGGCATCAATCAAGCGTCTGCCGGTAGCGTTTGATGCCGATGGTGAGCACCACCAGGACGAACAGCCCCAGCGGCCACAACTCCGGCGCGAGGTCCGCCACGCCGTTTCCTTTCAGCAAGATGCCACGCACGATGCGCAGGAAGTGCGTCAACGGCAGCACCTCGCCGATCGCTTGCGCCCAGTCGGGCATGCCGCGGAACGGAAACATGAACCCGGAAAGCAGGATCGACGGCAGAAAGAAGAAGAACGCCATTTGCACTGCTTGAAGCTGGTTGCGCGCGACGGTGGAGAAGGTGATGCCCACCGACAAGTTCGCCGCGATGAACAGCAGCATCACCGCCAGCAGCAAGGGCAGGCTCCCCACCATCGGCACGCGGAAGAGAAACCGCGCGGCCAGCAGAATCAGAAACACCTGAATGTAGCCGACCAGGATGTACGGGATGATTTTGCCGATCATCACCTCGAACGGCCGCGCCGGGGTGGACAGCAGGTTTTCCATGGTGCCGCGTTCGCGTTCGCGGGTGATCGCCAAAGCCGTGATGATGATCATGGTCATCGTCAGCACCACGCCCATCAGGCCGGGGACGATGTTGTACTGGGTGTTGTTCTCGGGGTTGTAGTGGCGGTGCGTCCGCAGTTCGGCGGGACCGGCCCGGGCCTTCAGTGAGGCCAGCGGGCCTTTGAGGTCGCGGTCGAAGACGTGCTCGATCAGCGAATTCAACGCGGAGAGCGCGTAACCCGTGGCCATGGGATCGGTGGCGTCCGCTTCCAACAAAACGCTGGGCCGTTCGCCGCGCAGCAACCGGTGCTCGAAATCCACCGGCACGTGCACCACGAATTGGACCTCACCCCGCTGCAGGAGGTCGTGGATCTCCGTCTCCGACTCCGCCACGCGCACGATGTTGAAGTAGTCGCTGTGGCGCAGCGCCCAGACCAGCGAGCGCGAAAACGGGCTGTTGTCCGCGGCCAGTACCGCGGTCGGCAGATGCTTGGGATCGGCGTTGATGGCGTACCCGAAGATCATCAACTGCATCAGCGGGATGCCCACCATCATGCCGAACGTCAGCCGGTCGCGTCGCATCTGGATGAACTCCTTGACGACGACCGCCCAGAACCGGCGAAAACTGAATGCGCGGCAGCTCATGAGGGCGGGGCAGATGCGGCAAGCCGAAAGCCGGAACTCGAAATGCGAAGCCGCCGCGGCGCGGACCGCTCGTTGAAATGCAGGCGGTGGGCTCGCTTCGGCGTTCGCATCGCGGGGGTCTTCATTTCGCCCAGTTGTCCTTTGCCGTCTCCATCAGGCTGATGAACACGTCTTCAAGCCGCGACTCGACCCGGTCGCAGCGGTGCTCGGGTTTCAAGCCTGCCCGCACGCTCGCTTCGAGGAGCGCCGGGTTGCGGCCACTGATGTGCAGCGTGTTGCCAAAGGCGACCACCTGCTCCACGCCTTCGCGGCCACGCAACCGGTCCGCGGTGGCGTGCAGGCCCAGCCCCGACACTTCCCAGGTGGTCAACCCGGCGGCCTGGATCACTTCGTCCACGGTGCCACGGGTCAGCAGGTTGCCGTAGGCAATGTACGCCAGCCGGTGGCAGCGCTCGGCTTCGTCCATGTAGTGCGTCGTGATGAGGACGGTCAGGCCCTGCGCGGCGAGGCGGTGAATCTCGTCCCAAAAATCGCGCCGCGCCTTCGGGTCCACGCCGGCGGTGGGTTCGTCCAGCAACAGCACCTGCGGCCGGTGAATCATGCAGGCCGCGAGCGCGAGCCGTTGCTTCCAGCCGCCGGAGAGCGTCCCGGCCAGTTGGTCGCGTCGCTCCTGCAACCCGAGCGCTTCCAGGCTTTGGTCCACCGCCTGGCGTCGTCCCGGCAAGCCGTACAGGCGCGCCACAAAATCGAGGTTCTCCGCGATGGTCAGATCTTCATAGAAGCTGAACCGCTGGGTCATGTAGCCGACGTGCTTCTTGATCTCCGCCGCTTCGGTGCGGATGTCGTAGCCCAGGCAGCGGCCGCTCCCGGCGTCGGGCGTGAGCAGCCCGCACAACATGCGCAAGAACGTGGTCTTGCCACTCCCGTTCGGACCGAGGAAGCCGTAAATCTCGCCCTGCCGGACCTGCATGGGGATGTCGTTGACCACCGTGCGGTGCCCAAACCGCTTGGTGATGCCGGTCACGTCGATGGCCAGGTCGCCGTTCATCGCATCGTGAAATCGGCAGCCAGCGGTGCGTGGGAGTCTCGGATCGAGCATCTCGTCTCGCGGAGTGTCCGCTCCTCACCCCGACCCTCTCCTCTAGGAGAGGGAGAATGATCCACCGCGAGTCGAACCTCACAGGTTGGCGACTGTATCGCCGTTCTCAGTACCGACATGCCGGAGACCGTGCCCGGGCCAATAACTTGGCGGTTGCCAGCAAGCTGCGCTGTCCGTTCCCTCTCCTGGGGGAGAGGGTTAGGGTGAGGGTGAATCCGTCGCATCCTCACTCCGCACAAGCCAATGGACGCACCCTGCTTCATTCCGCCTGTTGTCCTCCCACCCTCACGTCCGCCGGCTGGCCGGGGTGGAGCTGCGCTGCCGGTTCGGGAGCGAAGCGCGCCTCGATCAGGTACACAAACTTCGCCCGGTTTTCCTGGCTGTAGATGACCGGCGGCGTGAACTCGGCCTGGGTCGCGATGTAGCTGACCGTGGCCGTCAAAGGCGTCGGGACACCATCCAAGCTGACCTGCACCCGCTGGCCGACCTTGATCGCCGCCAGCTCCGGTTCCGGCACGAAGAACCGGACCTTGAGGTTCGCCGGCGGGAGCAGCGACACCACCGGCATGCCGGCGCCGACGAACTCACCGGGGCGATACAGAGTGTCATGCACGACGGCGTTGGTGGGCGCTGCCTGCTGTTTCTGCGCGAGATCCCAGCTCGCCTTTGCGAGCGCTGCATTGAGCGACTGCACGTCCGCTTCCGCCGCGCGCACCTCGTCCTCGCGCGCGCCCAGACGGGCGGTCTCGAGATCGGCCTTGAGCGTGGCCACCTGCGCGGCGTCCGCGTCGCGCCGCGCGCGCGCCGTGTCGAACTCGGCGGGCGAAATGACGTCCTTCTCGCGGAGTTGCTCGCGGCGTTTCAACTCGATCTCCGACAATTCGAGGTTCGCCCGCGCCCGGTTCAACTGCGCCTCCAGCGACGCGATCTCGGACGGGCGCCGGCCTTTGCGGAGGTTATCCAACCGGGCCTGGGCCTGGGCCAGGCGTTCCTGGGCTTCGCGCACCGCCGCCCGCTCCGACTGACTGTCCAATTGAAACAACAACTGGCCGGCCCGGACCGTGTCGCCGCGGGCCACGGCCAGGTTGGTGAGCTGCCCGCCGAACGGCGCCGCGACGTGCACGTACTCCCCCTCGAGGTAGCCCTGCCAGGCGCCTGCCTTCTGCGGCGCGCACCCCGCGAGTCCTCCGGCCAGCGCGGCGGCCAGGAGGCCAAACGCGAACAATGAGGCACGCGACGGTCGGGTCGAGGCGGTCGATGTCATGGCATGATGGGCGCGGCCGGGCCGCGACGGCGCTCACCAAACAAGAAATCGGTTGACATGTCAAACAAACGTTTGAAACAGTCACTTCAAACATGAATGCGAAGACCGACCCCGCCGACCCGCCCGCGGCCACCCGCGCCGTGCTGCTGCGCGCGGCGGGCCAGGTCTTCGCCGACGTCGGTTTTCGCGCCGCCACGGTGCGGGAGATCTGCCAGCGCGCCGGCGCAAACGTGGCCGCCGTGAATTACCATTTTCGGGACAAGGAAACGCTGTACCTCGAAGTGCTGCGCTCCGCGATGGCCACCGCGAACGTGCGCTATCCGTTTACCCGCGAGGCGGACGCGGCGGCCCCGCCGGAGCAGCAGTTGCGGGGGTTCATCGGCAACCTGCTCGCGCTGATTTTTGACGACGGCGAGCACGCGTGGCTGGGCCGGCTGGTGGCCAGGGAAATGATCGAGCCAAGCCACGCGCTGGATCTTATGATTGCCGAGCGCATCCGGCCGATGGCCAACCAACTCCGGTGCCTGATCCGCAAAATCGTGGGGGAAACGTGCGATGACGAAACCATGCGCCTCTGCGCACTCAGCATCGTCAGCCAGTGCCTGTTTTACAATCATTGCCGGTCGGTGGTGACGCGTTTGTTTCCAGAACAGAAGTTGAAGTTGACCCCCGCCGCTGTGCCAAGTCTGGCGGATCACATCACCGGGTTTTCGCTGGCGGCGTTGCGGGACATCGCCCGCACCAGCCAGCGCACCAAATCCGCCCCGGCCGTGCGTCGTCATTCACTCAAAGCTATACTCAGAAAACCGCGGAGCCACCGCGCCAAGAGTTCGTCCGCACTTCCCGTATGAATACGATCTTCGCAAATCGCCGGGCGCTTCGGTGCTTTGGCGCGCCCCGCCGACCTTCCGCCGCCCGCCGCCGCTCGCCGGCCTGGATGGCGACGTTGTTTTGCGCGGCCTTGCTGCCGGCTCTGGCCCGTGCCGCCGAAGCGCCTCCGGCCAATGTCGCGACCAACGCCGCCCCTTGGATGGCGCGGCCGCTCTCGCTCGAGGATTGCCTCAACATCGCCTTCCAGCAAAACGCGACCGTCCAGGAAAGCCGGCAGGACCTCGCGGCTGCGCACGGCGTGAGCGTCCAGACCCGCGCGATCGTGATCCCGAAGGTGCAGGCCGTCGGGGCGTACGGCATTGTCGAACAGGGCGCGGTGGACAAGCTGGAAATTCCGCCCAACCCGCTGTTCCCCGGCGGCATTCCGGTGGTCGATCCCGGCGACCAGAACTGGTCCACCGAAATCCGCCTCGTGCAATCCATCTTCGAGGGCGGGCGCATGTTGTCCTCCCTGCGCACCGCGCGGCTGATCCGCGAGCAGGCCTTGGCCCAGTACCAGGCCGTGGTGGCCGACACCGCCACCGACGTGCGCGTGGCCTATTACGACGTGCTCCTGGGCGAAAAGGAAATTGTCGTCAATGAGGCTTCGGTCGAGCTGCTGCAGCGCGAACTGGAAGACAGCCAGCGCCGGTACAACGCTGGCACCGTGCCGCGGTTCAATGTGCTGCGGGCCGAGGTGGAGCTCGCCAACGCCCGGCCGAAAGTCTCGCGCGCCCGCAATGGGTATCGCCTCGCGAAAAACCGGCTGGTGAACCTGCTCGGCTACGACGTGCCCCGCGATGTCTGGGAAGACATTCCGTTGCACCTCACCGGGACGCTGGATGCGCCCAAGTTTGAGATGGGCGTGCCGGAGGCGCTGGCGCTCGCGATCGAGCGCCGGCCGGAGTTGGTGGCCTTGCGCAAGGCCGAGGCCTTGCAGCGCGAAGGCGTGGTGAGCGCCAAGGCGGGTTACCTCCCGCGGCTGCAAGGCTACGTCGGCTACGGCGCGCGGAAGTCGAATTTCAGCAGCGCGCTCGACGACGAGGTCCACGGCTGGGAAGCCGGCGTGCAGGCCACCTGGAACATCTTCGACGGCGCGCTGACGCGCGGCAAGGTCGCCGAGGCCAGGGCCTTGCTGGAGAAATCGGAAATCCAGTCGGCGGATGCTGCCCGCCGGATCGAACTCGAAGTCCGCAGCGCGTACTCCACGCTGGTCGAGTCCTGGGAGGTGGTGCAGTCGCAGGCCAAGGTCGTGGAGCAAGGCGAAGAAGCGTTGCGACTCGCCCGCGCCCGCGCCGACGCCGGCACCGGCACACAGCTCGACGTGCTCAGCGCCCAGACCGCGTTGACTGAGGCCCGCACCACCGACGTCCGCGCCAAGCGCGAATATGCCGTGGCGCTCGCCCGGCTGGAGCGCGCGATTGGCGCGTACGTGCCGGCCACCGAAGCGCGGAAGGCGAAAACTGCTTCGCCGTAACCCTGGTCTTTCACCCACGCCCGGACGGTGAGGTGGCGCGCCGGTTTCCCAACCGGCTTGAGACCATGCACGGTTTGTCACGTCGCTCCGTGCAGGAACATCGCTTTAAGCCGACTGGGAAGTCGGCGCGCCGGATGGTTGGTGGCCCGCCTGCGCCGCAGCTCGTTCCCGGCTCGGGGCTGCGGGTGTCGTCGAGCTACGAAAATCTTCGTTGACATCTACGAACTTCATCGTAGATTGCGCGCCGTCATGGCCAAACGCGCTGCGAACCCGAAGCTGCCCCGCCCCACCGACGGCGAACTCGCCATCCTCCGCGTGCTCTGGGAACGCGGTCCCAGCACCGTGCGCGAAGTGATGGAAGAGCTGAACCGCGCGGAGCCGACCGGCTACACCACTGTTCTCAAGCTGCTCCAGATCATGACCGACAAAGGCCTGGTCCAGCGCGAGGAATCCGGCCGGCAACACGTCTATGAGCCGACGCTCACCCAGGACCAGACCCAACGCCAGATCGTGGAACACGTCGTGGACCGCGCCTTCGGCGGCGCCGCACACAAGCTGGTCCTGCAGGCGCTGTCCGCCCGGAAGGCCGCGCCCGCGGAATTGGCCGAGATTCGCCGGCTCCTGAACGAAATCGAGAAAGGCGCCCAATGAACCCACTGCTCGAAATCCTGAACCACCCGGTCACCCAGCGGCTCGGCTGGACCCTGCTCAATTTCCTCTGGCAGGGCGCGTTGCTGGCGGCGTTCTTCGCGGCGCTGCGGGCCGCCTGGCGCGGTCGCTCCGCCAATGCGCGTTACCTGGCCGGTTGCCTCACGCTGCTGCTGATGGCGGCGGCGCCGATCGCCACGTTTTGGGTGTTATCCGGTGACTCCGCGCCGGTCGCGCATCCGGCAATGCCGGTGGCGGCGCCCGTGCCAACAATGTCTCCGCCAACGACGGCAACGCCCGCGCCAGCCGTCGCGTTCTCGCGGGGCTGGCTGGAGAGCCTCTCCGCGATGCTCGACTCTGCGCTGCCGTGGCTGGTGGCCGGTTGGATTCTGGGCGTGGCCGTGCTCTCGCTGCGGCTGGCTTGGGGTTGGTTCCAGATTCACCAGGCGCGCACGCGGAGCGGCGAATCGCTCGAAGCCCAACTGGGCGCCCGCCTGCGCGAACTGCAGCGGCGGCTGCGTTTCAGCCGGCCGGTGCGGCTGGTGAAGTCGGCCTTGGTGGAAGTGCCGACCGTGCTCGGCTGGTTCCGGCCGATGATTCTGCTGCCGGCGAGCGCGCTAACTGGTCTCAGTCCGGTCCAACTCGACCTCATTCTCGCGCACGAACTGGCGCACCTGCGGCGCTGGGACCATTGGGTGAACCTGCTCCAGATCGTGATCGAAACGCTGCTGTTCTATCACCCGGCGGTCTGGTGGGTGTCGCGCTGCGTGCGCGACGAGCGGGAACATTGCTGCGACGAGCTGGCGGTGGCGGTGTGCGGCAACCGGCTCGCCTACGCGCAGGCGTTGGCCACGTTGGAGGAACTGCGACAGGCGCCGGCAGACCTTGCTTTGGCCGCGGCCGGCGGCTCCTTGCTGGCGCGCATTCGGCGGGTGCTTAGCCTCCCCGACGATGAGCGTGGCGGGGGTCGTCTGGCCGCGGCCGGTTCGGCGTTGATGGTGGTGGGGATGTTGATGTTCGGCGCCGGCGTCGTGCTTTACGCGACTTCCGAGCGGCTGTTCACCTCGACGGCCAAGGTGTCGGTGATGCCACCGCAGTCGCCGAGTGAGGCGCTTGGCAGTTCTCAGGGCGCTTTCCAACGCAACCCATTCTACCTGGCAACCGAGCTGGAACGGATGCGGTGCTGGCCGTTGCTCAGGGCAGTGGTCAATCGCGTAGGTCAAACAAGGAAGTGGGGCTTGGATTCGACCGGCAACCGGTTGGCTTGGGGTGAGGTGGCGGAACTGCTAAGCAGGCGCCTTGTTTTGCGCCAGCTTCCCAACACCAGCTTGATCGAAATCTGCGTCTCCGATCGCGACCCTATCGATGCGGCTGAAATCGCGAATACGCTTGCCGAGTACTACCGGCAAGGGCGCATTACGGATCGCCTGCAGGAGACCTACCCCGGCATTCGTGTTCTGCAAGAGAACTTGACCAACCAGACAGAGAAGGTTCGGGATCTCCAAACCAAAGTGGACAAGTTGCGCACCGAACTTGGCATCGAGGAATCGGCGAGCGACAGCCTGACCTACCAGACTTCGTTGGAGCGAGAGATGGTGAGTAGCCTGGCACAACAGCTCACCTATACCCGCTCGGAGTACATCCTTTACAAGACCAAGCTGGATGAATTGCGGAAGCTGGATGAGAAAACGATGCAGCGGGCCATTCTAACAGCCGTGCAGGGCGAGGAGATTCTGCCGGGGCTGTTGAAGGATTTGGCGACGGTGGACCAGACATTGGCGAAGCTGCGCCAGGATTACGCCGATGAGTACCCCGAGGTGAAGCGAACCATTGCCTTGAAAAATGAGGTCGAAAACCAGATTCACTTCCGCCTTCAGGGAATGTTGACCGGCTTGGAGAAGCAGGTGATCGCCCTAAAGGCGCGCTACGACGAAGTTCAGAGATCGGTGGAGGAAGGCCGGAAGAAGGTGGCTGAAGAAACCAAGAAGGCGCGCGATTTCTCCTATGCCAAACGCGACCTAGACAACGAACAACGCATCCGCGACGCGCTGTACCTGCGCACCTTGCAGGAACGGGTGGACGCTAATATTCCGCCCACCGCCGTGGTCGAGATCGTGGAGCCGGCCGAGCCTGCCACGATCTCCCGCCGCGCCAGTCAGCCGCTCGATGTCTCGCTCATGGCGGCCGGCGTGTTCACCACCTTGGGTGGCTTGAGCCTGCGCCTGGGTGGGCGAAAACCGGCCGGGCCAGCGGCACCGGCCGCGTGAGCGTACCAGCCTGTCTCAGGCGTAACGATGCAATCCCCGGTGGGGCGAGGCTCCGGCCGAGCCCCGACTTTCAAGAGAATGCCGCAGATTCCCATGGTGATCGCAGGTACGCTTTCAATGAAGGCGGTTTGCAGTTCGTTGGGTGTGCCGCCTCAGGCAGGGCTCGGCAGGAGCCTCGCCCCACCCCGGAGTGAATTTCCGCCGCTCACGCCAGCGGCAGCGACCTCGGCCTGAGCTGCTCGGCCTTGGCCCGTCGCAATTCCACCTGGCGCTGGATGGCCGCCACGCGGTCGGCCGCGGGGGTGGCCGGATCGGCGATGCGCCGGGTCAGTTCTGCCAGCTCGCGCTCGAAATGCCGGTCGCGCACGCGCCGCACGGCGTCCATGACGATCCGCACGCGCTCTTCGAGCTTGGGTTCTTCCGACACGGCCTCCGTCACCAGGCGGGTGACCGCTTCCTCGTTGACCTCGCCCAGCATCGCCGCGACGCCGACCCAGTCGTTGTTGCGGAACCCGGCGAAGCGCGCCTCGAGGATGCGCCGAACCACCGGATGTTCCACCCACGCGAGGTCGAGGTGGCCGATCACCCACTCGACCAGGTCCTCGTCCTGCAACACCAGCCGCAGCAGCCAGAACTCGTGAGCCGACGGCGGCGCGGCCGGTTCGGTGAGCGCCGGTTCCGCTTCCGCGTCCGACCGCGGCCCGACTTCACGCGCCGCTTTCTTGAACTCCGCCTTGACCGCCTCCACGCCCACGCCCAGCAGTCCGGCGGCCTTGCGCGCGCAAGTGTCCAGCAGCACGGCGTCGCCGGTCTTCATCACCGCTTCGCCCAACCCGCGCACGACGGCCGCGCGACCGCGGTCGGAGCGGAGGTCGTTTACGCGGCAAAGCCGTTCGAGGAAGTAATCGAAAAAACCGGGTGCGTGCTCGATCAACTGGCGGAAGGCATCGCCGCCGCGCTCTTTGATGAAGCTGTCCGGGTCGTGCGGGGCCGGGACGGTGGCCACGCGGATGGCGAGGCCGGACGCGAGCAAGTCGTCCAGCGCGCGGGTGGTGGCGTTCTGGCCGGCCGCGTCGGAATCGAAGCACAGCACCACCTCCGGCACGTAGCGTTTGAGGATGCGGCAATGGTCGCCGGTCAACGCCGTGCCTTGCGGCGCCACGATGTTTTGCACGCCGGCCATGAAACACGCGATCAAGTCGAGCTGGCCTTCGCAAACGATGGCGAAACCGGCGTCCAGCAGCGCGCGCTTGGATTTGTCGAGGCCGAAGATGACCTTGCCTTTGTGAAAGAGCGGCGTCTCGGGCGAGTTGACGTACTTCGCGGTCTTTTCGTCGCCGCTCAAGACGCGCCCGCTGAAGCCGATGACCCGGCCCTGCTCGTCGCAAATCGGGAACATCAGCCGGCCGCGGAAGCGATCGTAGTAGCGCGCGGGCGCGCCGCCCTCGCCTTCCTTGCGGATGATCAGGCCGGCCTGCTCGACGGTGGCGAGGTCATGGCCTTTGGACTTCGCCCAGTTGACCGTGTCGTCCCACAAATCCGGCGCGTAACCGAGGCGGAAGAGCTTCACGGCTTCGGCGGAGACGCCGCGCTTGAGGAGGTAATCGCGCGCGATCTGGCCCGCGGCGTCGTTGGCCAGCGCCGCCTGCCAGCGCTGGCAAATCTGCTCGTGGATTTGGAGCAACGTTTCCTTGAGGTACCGGACCTTTTCCTGGCCGGGGGTCTGCTCGAATTCGAGCGGAATGTGCGCCCGCTCGGCCAGCCGCCGCACCGCCTCCATGAACGAGATATTCTCGTAGTCCTTGACGAACGTGAACACGTCGCCGCCCTTGTGGCAGCCGAAGCAATGGAAGATCTGGCGCTGGGGATTGACGTTGAAGCTGGGCGTCTTCTCTTTGTGGAACGGGCAGACGGCCACGAAGTTCGCGCCCGCACGCTTCAGCGGCAGGTACGAACCGATCACCTCGACGATGTCACTCGCCGCGCGAATCTGTTCGAGCGTGTGCTGGGGAACCAAACCGGCCATGAACGTGCGCCGAGGTTAGCGCCGCGCGCAGCCAAGGAAAGGGTTCTTCGCGCGGCGAACCAAACGGTCCGTGGCCGCCGACGTCAGTCGGCGCGTTCTTTCCCTCGGAATAGGAGCATCAATTCACGGGGGCTACGGGCTGACGGTCATTCAATCCGAAAACCGAAGTTGAGTTGGGGAGCGCACGCGACCCGCGTGCGGTTTTCGGCGCCCTCGCCGAAAACGGTTCTGGGCAGAAGCCGGGCGGCCACCGTCGGGACTGCGGGTGCCCAAGGCGCTGGACGCGACGCGCCTGTCTGCGTGCAGCGCACAGGCAGGTGTCCAGCCACACCCGAGGGCGGGTGTGCTCCCCAACTTCGGTTTTCGGGTTCAAGCGCCAGTGAACCATCCGGGCTACGGGCTGCGCAGACGGTAGAACCGCGTTCCGGCCGACACGTCGATGGTGACCTGGTTGTTGACCACGCCCGGAACCGCGTTCCAAGTTGTCGCCGGCAAGGCGTCGGCCGATTCGAGCGTGAAGCCCACCGCGTCGGCCGGCCAGCTCAGCGTGAGTTGCTTGCCCGTGAGCGAGAACTGAAGCGTTGGTGGTTCGGCCGGTCCGCCAAGCAAGGCCTGGTAGTGGCTCAGGATCGCCGACGCCGGAAGCGCGTTGCCGTAAAACGCGACTTCGTCGAGCGCGCCGATCCACAGCTCCTGACCATCAGGCGAAGAGGAACCCAGTTCCGTGGGCGACTCGGGTGCGGGACCGAGGCCCTGCAAGGTGGTGCTCACCGGGCTACCGTCCCAATACAGCGTGAACGTGCCGTTCCCGCCGCTCCGGTCAAAGACCGCCGCGAGGTGATGCCAGCGGGTGCCAGTGCCAGCGAGCGGAAGCGGTTGGTAGGTGGAACCGTTCCACAGGCCGCCGGCAGTTTTGCCTGCTTCCATGTGCACACTCCAGTTCACCGGGTTGCCATTGCGGTCGGCGAAGATCGCACGCAGGATTGTAGCCGGGCGAGGCGGTCCAGTCCGCGCGGATCCACGCCTCCACGGTGCCGCTGCCGTCCAAAAAGTCGAAGGCTTTGACCTGATCGAGGTTTACCCAGCCGGCACCATCGAGCAGCAGCGCCTTGCCGGCGCCGCCGCCGATGCCGTCGCCAAACCGGGCGCCGCCCTGCAAGGCGCCGTGGTGGGCTTGCTCCGTGTCCTTGGCGGTCAGGCCGTCGAACGAGTAGAGCGACACGAGACTCGACTCGGCCTCGACCGCGGCCTGGTACTGCTTCAACTTCGACGGCAGATCGCCCAGCGTGACTTGAACCATGTCACTCGCCGCCTGGCCGGCCGGGTTGGTGACCACCACATGGTAGGCACCGGCGTCGCCGGCCGCTAATTGCGGAAAGTCCAGCGTGGCACCGGTCGCGCCCGTAATGGACACATCGTTCTTGAACCACTGGTAAGACAGTTGGGCGCCCTTCGCTTCCACGGACAACGTCAACGGGACTCCCGCCAGGAACGTCCCGCCTTGTGGTTGCGTGAGGGTGATCTTTCTTCGAAAACGTGGGCACCGGGAGCGGAGCGCTTGTTAGGGTTTAACGGAACTGGTTTTCAAATTCCAGAGGTGATTGATGGCCCAAGGCGCTGTGAAAGCGCCGGGGGGTTGTAAAAG
>JAKANS010000144.1 GCA_021823625.1 bacterium
GCCGAAGCCGCCGAGACCGACGCGCGCCTGGCTGCCGAAGCCGCCAAGGCCCAGGCCAAGGCCAAACCCAAGCCACCTGCCGCCGGCCCGGCTGCACCAACAAAGGCCACCGCCGAAAAAGTGGCGTTGGCAGCTTGAACCCGCTTCCCGTAGCATCCGCGCGCGTTCATGGCTGAGACGCTCGACCAGGCATTCGTCCTTTTGAAGCAGTGGCTCGTGGATCGGTTTCCTGCCGACCTCCAGCCGCTGCTCTCCGCGTTCCTTTCCGCGGCGGCGATTGTCGGAGTGTTCGCCGGGTTGTTCGCGTTCACCACCTGGCTCGAGCGCAAGGGCCTGGCCCGCATCCAAAATCGGCTGGGACCCAACCGCGTCGGCCCATACGGCCTATTCCAACCGATTGCGGACGGCCTCAAAATGCTCACGAAGGAGGACATCGTCCCGCGCTCCGCGGATCAGCTCGTTCACTTTCTCGCGCCGATCATGAAGGTGGTCCCCGTGCTGCTCGCCTACGCGGTCATCCCGGTGGGGCGAAACATGGTGGCGACCGATTTGGAGGCCGGGTTGCTGTTCTTCCTCGCGGTCGGGTCGGCGACCGAGCTGGCCGTGTTCATGGCCGGCTGGGGCAGCCACAACAAATACTCGCTGCTGGGGGCGATGCGCGCCATCGCCCAGTTGATCAGCTACGAAATCCCGCTGGTCTTTGCCGCGCTCGGCGTGGTGCTGGTGGCGGGGTCGCTGTCGCTACCGGCGATTGTGGACAGCCAGGCCGGTTATGATTGGGGTGGACTGGCGCGCTGGCATGTCTTCACGCCGTGGGGGCTCGCCGGGTTCGGCCTGTTCATGATCGCGGCCACGGCCAAGACCGCCCGCTCGCCGTTCGATTTGCCGGAAGGCGAGTCGGAGATCATCGCCGGGCACATGGTCGAGTACTCGGGGTTCAAGTACGCGTTATTCTACCTGGGCGAATACCTGAGCCTGTTCGCCATCAGCGGCGTGGGCATCACGCTGTTCCTGGGCGGGTGGCGCGAGCCGTTCTCCTGGCTGGCCTGGATGCCGTCTTATGTTTGGTTCGGGCTCAAGCTCCTGGCCTGCATCGTCGGGTTCATCTGGCTGCGCGGCACCATGCCGCGCCTGCGGGCGGATCAACTCATGAACTTCGCCTGGAAGTTCATGTTTCCAATGACGCTTGTGACCGTGGTCGCGGCCGCGGCGTGGCACCTGAGCGCTGGCTGGAACTTTACCGGCGCGGGCCTCTGGCGGTGGGCGCTGGACGCCGCCGTCATTCTCATCCCGTACCGGCTCCTGGGCGCGCGCCATCTCGCGCCGCGAACCTACCGCTTTGCCGACTGAACCGCCGTGGACGCCGCCTTCCTCATCGCCGCCGGTTTGACCCTCGCCGCCGCCGTCGCGGCGATGAGCCTGCGGAACCTCATCCACTGCGCGCTGTGCCTGGTGGTGACGTTCTTCGGCGTAGCGGCACTCTTCCTGTTGTTGGGCGCGGAATTCGTCAGCTTCGCGCAGGTGATGGTCTATGTCGGCGCCATCGCGATCCTCATCGTGTTCGCCACGCTGCTCACGCGCAGCGCCGGGGTCACGGGCGAGCCATTGGCGTTCCAGCCGTGGTTGGTGGGCCTCGGCATCGCGGGCCTGGTCGTGGGCGCCATCGTAACCAGCGTCGCCGGCAGCGGGCTTTTGCCGACCGAGTCTTCGCGTATTGTCGCCGCTGCGCCCTCGACGCGCGAGCTGGGCGAACAATTGATGAGCACGTACGTCCTGCCGCTCGAAGTGGTGGGCCTGCTGCTCACGGCTGCGCTGATCGGCGCGGCGGTACTGGGCCTGCGCGAGCCGAAACCATCAACGCCGCCCCCCAAACCATGAGCCCGCTGGAGCGTTACCTCATCGTCGCGGCGCTGCTGTTCGGCATCGGTCTGGCCGGGGCGCTGACCCGCCGGAACGCGATCCTGGTCCTGGCGGGCATTGAGTTGATGCTGACCGCGGCGAACTTGAACTTCATCGCCTTCTGGCGCTACGGCGGACACCCCGCGGATTCGGGCACCGGCATCGTTTTCGTCCTTTTCTCGATCGCCGTGGCGGCGGCGGAAACCGCGGTCGGCCTGGCGCTGATCGTCACGATTTACCGGCACCGGCACAGCACCAAGCTGGACGAGTTCGACGAACTGAAGGGATGAACTGGATCGTCCACCAACTCTGGCTGATCCCCGCCCTGCCCTTCCTGGCCGCGGGCGTGCTGGCGTTGACTCCGCGCCGGCAGCGCGCCTTTGCCGCCAGGCTGGCGATCAGCGCGCTGGCAGTGAGCCTCGCCTTATCCTGCGCGGCCTTCGTCGCCACGCTTGGCCATGCGGGCACTGGCACTTTTCGCGAGCGGGTTAACTTCACCTGGTTCCAGTTCGGCGATCAGGCGCTCCGGCTGGGCTGGGTGCTCGATCCGCTCGCCGCCGTCATGCTGGTAATGGTCAGTTTTGTCGGGCTGCTGATCTTCATCTACAGCGTCGGCTACATGGCCCACGACGCCAACTTCACGCGGTTCTTCTGCTTTCTGGCCCTGTTCGCCGGCGCGATGCTGGGCTTGGTGATCGCGAACAGCCTGCTGCTGCTGTTCGTTTGTTGGGAACTCGTCGGCCTCGCGTCCTATTTGTTGATCGGCTTTTGGTTTCACAAACCGGAGGCCGCCGCTGCCGCCAAAAAGGCGTTCATTACCACCCGTATCGGGGACGTGGCGCTGTTCCTGGGAATGCTCTGGCTGTACTCGGCCGGCGGCACGCTGCTGTTTTACGACGCCGGCGAGGGCTGTCTCGAAAATGCCGCGCTGGCGCGCATCGCCGGGCCGTCGCTGGTTGGCTGGGGGACGTTGGTGGGCATCAGCCTGTTGATCTTTGGCGGGGCCATCGGCAAGTCGGGACAGTTGCCGCTCCACGTCTGGCTGCCGGACGCGATGGAAGGTCCGACCCCGGTCAGCGCGCTGATCCACGCGGCGACGATGGTGGCAGCCGGCGTGTTCCTCGTGGCGCGAGTGTTCCCGCTGATGAAGCCGGACTGGCCGTCGCTGGCGGGAGGAATTCCGCTTGCGGGTACGCCACCACCGGACGCCACGCTGGCCATCACCTGGGTCGGGGCCATCACCGCGGTGTTCGCCGCGCTGATTGCGGTCGCGCAAACGGACATCAAACGCATTCTCGCTTACTCCACCGTGTCCCAACTCGGCTACATGTTCCTCGGTTTGGGCGTGGGCGGCGTGGCGGTGGGGATGTTCCACCTGCTCACGCACGCGTGCTTCAAGGCGCTGCTCTTTCTGGGGGCCGGCTCGGTCATTCACGGTTGCCACGACGAGCAGGACATTCGCCGGATGGGCGGTCTGCGGCGTCCCATGCCGGTCACGTTCGCGACGTATGCCGTGGGCATGATGGCGCTTTCCGGCGTGCCGCTGTTGTTCTCCGGCTTTTGGAGCAAGGACGAAATCCTCCACGCGGCGCACGGCTGGGCGGGGTCGCGAATCCCTTTTTACCTCGGCCTGTTCGGCGCGCTGCTGACGGCCTTCTACATGACACGGCAAATGGTGTACGTGTTCTTCGGCCAACGTCGCGCCGCTTCCACGCCCCCCGCCGCCGCATCCGGCATCCGGCATCCGGCATCCGGCGAGCCCCATGAAAGCCCGTTGGTCATGACGGTGCCGCTCGCGATTTTGGCCGTGAGCGCGATCGTCTTGGGCTTCCTGGGAACGCCCGCCTGGCCGTGGCTGCAAACGTACTTGGGCGCCGATCACGGCGGAAGCGGAGGAGTCGAGCTGGCGAAATTGCTCACCAAAGAAACGCTCTGGCTCATGGCCATTTCGACCGCGGTGGTGACGGCCGGCATCGGCCTGGCCTGGCGATGGTACGGCCAGCGTCCGATCACCGACGCAGGCACGCCCGATCCGCTACAGATGTCGTTCCCAGCCGCTTTCCGCTGGCTGCGGCAGAAATTCTTCGTGGACGAATTCTACGCGGCCACGGTGATCCGCGCGCACGCGGCATGGGCACGCTTCAGCGACTTGCTCGATGCGTGGCTGTGGGGCGGGCTGGTGTTGGCCGTCCATTTCCTCACCCAGGGTTTGTCCTGGGCCAGCCGGTTCTTTGACGAGTACGTGGTCAACCTGGGCTTCGATGCGGCCTGCCGGCGCCTTCGGCGCGACGGTGCGTTTGCGGCCGGCCTCTCCGACGGCAAGCTGCAAAACTATTTGCGCGGCATCGGCACCGCCTTTGCGTGTCTGCTGGTGCTGCTGCTTTGGGGAGGTTGCCGGTGAACAGCCTGCCGTGGCTCACGCTGCTCACGCTGGTCCCATCGCTGGGCGGATTGATCGTCGTGAGCCTCGGTGAACGTCGCGCCGCGTTCGCCCCCCGGCTGGGACTGCTGTTTGCCAGCCTGACGCTGCTCCTGGCGATCTTGCTTGGAACGCAATTTGACCGCACCTCGGGAAATCTTCAGTTCGTCGAGCGGCACGCCTGGATTCCCACGCTGGCAGTCAATTATCACCTCGGCGTGGATGGCCTCGGTTTGCTCATGGTGGAGCTGACGACGCTGCTGGTGCCGATGGCAATGCTCGCCTCCGCCCGCGTCAACCGCCGCGCGCCGCTTTACTTCGGACTGATGCTCTTCCTCGAGGCCGGGCTGGTTGGCACCTTCACGGCCCTGAACTTTTTCCACTGGTTCCTGTTTTGGGAACTGAGCCTGATCCCCGCCTTTTTCCTGATCAAGTTGTGGGGCGGGCCGGAAAGCAGCGCGGCGGCGACGCAGTTTTTCATCTACACGATGGTCGGCAGCGTCGCGATGTTGCTGGCCTTCCTGGCGCTGTTCCTCGCAGTCGGCAAGTTCGACTTTCTCGAACTCGCCGACTTAAGCCGCTCCGGTCAGCTCGCGGCGTCGCTCAACCTTGAATGGGGCGGACACACCGTCGCGAGCAGCCGCGTCGCCACGCTGATTTTCCTGGGCGTGTTGCTGGGGTTGGCGGTCAAGGTGCCGCTGATGCCGTTTCACACCTGGCTGCCCGCCACCTACGCCGAGGCGCCGACCGCCGTGACGATGCTCCTCACCGGCGCGATGTCGAAGATGGGCGTGTACGGCTTCCTCCGCATTCTGCTGCCGATTTTTCCCGCCCAAATCCGCGCGCTGGAAACGCCACTGCTGACGTTGACCGTGCTGACGATCCTGTTCTCAGCCGCGGCCGCATTCGCTCAACGCGACCTCAAGCGGATGCTCGCCTACTCGTCAATCAACCATCTCGGCTACTGCCTGCTGGGCGTGTTCGCGGTTGCGCGCGTGGCCGAACCCAGTCCGCGTCTGGCCACCGAACAGGCCGCCGCGCTCAGCGGGGTGCTGCTGCAAATGTTCAACCACGGACTCACCGCGGCGACGTTGTTCTGCTTCGTGGGCTGGCTCGAAAGACGCAGCGGCGGCTTGCGCGGACTCAACGATTTCGGGGGCGTGCGCCAGGTCGCGCCGGTGTTCTGCGGCCTGATGGGCATCGCGCTGTTCTCGTCGCTGGGCCTGCCGGGGTTGAACGGCTTCGTCGGCGAGTTCCTGATCTTCAAAGGTTCTTTTTCGCCGGCGACGTGTTCGACCGTGCTTTCCGCCGGCGGGTTGTTGCTGACCGCGATCTTCCTGCTCACGCTGATGCAACGGGTTTTTCACGGCCCGCTGAATCCACGTTGGACCGCGCTGCCTGACCTCACCTGGCGCGAGCGTCTGGTGGTGGCGCCGGCGATGGCCCTGATGTTCTTGATCGGGCTGTACCCGCATGCCTTGCTGAGCTTCACCAATGCAACAGTAAGCCAGTTTGCCAAATCGCTGAGAGCGTTTTGACCATGCTGCCCTGGACGATCTACCTCTCATTCCTCGGCGCAGCGGCGATGCTGCTGGTGCCCGCGCGCCACGCGCAGGCAGCGCGCGTGGCGGCACTCGCGGTCACGCTCGCCGGCGCGGTCTGCGCTTTTGGCGGCGCGGCGGCGTACCATCCGGGACAGGCGTTGCTCACGCTCACTCGTGTGAAGTGGATTCCCGCCCTCGGCGCGGAGTACTTCCTGGCCGTGGACGGCATCAACCTGCCGCTCGTGCTGCTCACCGCCATTGCCGCGGTCGCCGGAGTCTTGTTTTCGTGGAACGTCACGGACCGGCCGCGGGAGTTCTTCGCGCTTTACCTCGCCTTGATTGGCGGCGTGTACGGCGTGTTCCTGAGCTTCGATGCCTTCCTGCTCTTCTTTTTTTACGAGGTCGCGATCATTCCAAAGTATTTCCTGATCGCCATCTGGGGCTCGACCCGGCGCGAGTACGGCGCGATGAAACTGGCGCTTTATTCGTTCATCGGCAGCGCGCTGGTCTTCATCGGTCTGCTGGCGGTTTATGTGGTTGCCGCGCGCCAGACCGGCCTCGCCACGTTCGACCTCTCGGCATTGGCAAAGGTGGCTTTCCCGGCGAATTTCCAACACTGGGTGTTTCCGCTGATCTTCGTTGGCTTCGCGGTGCTGGCCGGCTTGTGGCCGCTCCACACCTGGGCGCCCACCGGCCACGTCGCCGCGCCCACGGCCGCCTCGATGCTCCTCGCCGGCGTGGTGATGAAACTCGGGGCCTACGGTGCGCTGCGCGTGGCAGTGGCGATGTTTCCCGAAGGGGTGAAGGCGTGGCAGGACCCGATTGCCGTGCTGGCGGTCATCGGCATCGTTTATGGAGCTTTGGCGGCGATGGTGCAGAAGGACTTCAAGTTCGTGATCGGCTATTCGAGCGTGAGCCACATGGGCTTTGTGCTCCTCGGCCTGGTCACGCTGAACGAACTCGGTCTGAGCGGCGCGGTGTTGCAGATGTTCTCGCACGGGATCATCGCCGGACTGCTGTTCGGCGTGGTCGGCCGCATGGTCTATGACCGGGCGCACACGCGGGATCTTGAAGCCCTGGAAGGAATGCGCTTGAGCCGCGTCCTGCCCTTTGCGGCGGTGACGTTCGTGCTTGCGAGCATGGCGTCGATGGGCCTGCCGGGCTTCAGCGGGTTCGTGGCGGAAATCTCGGTGTTGATCGGCGCATGGCAGGCGTTCCCAGCGGCGGCAATTGTGACCGGTATCGGCATTGTGATCGGCGTGGCCTACCTGCTGCGCGCGATTCAGAAAGCTTTCTTTGCGGCTACGAAAACGGACGCGCTCCCGAATGGTAACGCGCCAGCGGCCATTGCCGAACCGCCGGCGCTGGAGCCGATCTCGTGGCCCGAACGGCTCGGCGCCGCGCTGCTGTTGGCGACGACCATCGTGATCGGCCTGCGACCGCAACTGCTGCTCGACTACATCCTGCCCAGCGTGAAACCGCTGGTCGCGGTGTGGCAGCAAGGAGGCGGGCTGTGAACGGGACCGGCTATCTCCATCTGCTTAAACTCGCCGCACCCGAGGCCTTGGTCGTGCTGGCCGCGCTGGGGGCATTGTTCGTCGATGTCGGCGTCATGCGCGAGCAAGGCCGACGGACCCGACGCCTCCTCGGCGCCGCCATCGCCACCTTGGGCGCGTTTGCCGCCGGGTTGGGACTGCTGAACCTGCACGCCTACGGCACGGCCATGGGCGGCATGTTCGCCACCGACCCACTCACGCAATGGACCAAGGTGGTGGTGTTGGCCCTTACCGGCCTGACGGCCATCCTGTCGGTGGAAACGGATTTCACTGAACACGTCGGCGAGTATTTCGCGCTGCTCCTGCTGGCCACGACGGGCCTGATGTTCATGGTCAGCGCGACGGACGTCTTGATGGTCTTTCTGTCGCTCGAACTCACCAGCCTGTCGCTGTACTCGCTGGCGGCATTGAACAAGGCCAGCCCGCGTTCCGCCGAAGCGGCGCTGAAGTACTTCTTCTTCGGGGCGCTGGCGGCCGCGTTCGCGCTCTACGGTTTCAGCCTGTTGTACGGCATCGCCGGAACGACCAATCTGGCCGGCATCGCAGCAAGCGTGCGCGGTAGAGGTTTCGATCCTTTGCTAGCGGCGGCGATGCTCATGGTCATCGTCGGCTTCGGTTTCAAGGTCGCCGCCGTGCCGTTCCACCTCTGGGCGCCCGATGCCTACCAAGGCGCCCCCACGCCCGCCGCCGCCTTGATCGCTTCCGGGTCGAAGGTCGCCAGCTTCTTCCTGCTGGGAAAAGTACTGACGCTCGCCCTGCCGGAGAACGCCGGTCGCGCTGCGTTGGGCCACTTCGGCGCAGGCTGGATGCCCGTGTTGGCCGTGCTGGCGTTAGCCTCGATGCTGCTGGGCAATCTCGCCGCGCTGGCCCAGCACAGCCTGAAACGACTCCTCGCGTACTCCGCCATCGCCCACGCGGGCACCATGCTGCTGGGCGTACTGGCGCTGGCCGGTGCGGCGAACCGCGCCGAGGCTTACGCGGCGCTGCTGTTCTATGCCGCGACTTACGGCCTGACCACGGTGGGGGCCTTCGGCGTCGCTGCGGTCGCCGAGCGCCTGGGCGAAGGCGATGGCATCGCGGGGCTGACGGAGGTGCATCCTGAAGATTTCGTCGCTCCGGAACCCGCGAGTTCCGGGGCGCCGGCTTGCAGCCGGCTTGAGATACAACATGTGGCCCCGAGTCCGGCTCAGGCGCAAAGCCGGCTGCAAGCCGGCGCTCCAGTGAGCGCTTCGGGTTGCACTGGGCTGGCGGGGCTGGCTAGGCGCTCGCCCTGGCTGGCGGCGTGTCTGCTGGTCATGATGCTCTCACTGGCAGGCCTGCCGCCTTTCGCCGGCTTCCCCGCGAAGTTCTACGTCTTCGCCGCGGCGCTGAAGGTGGACGCCACAAACCTTGATCTGCTCTGGCTTGCGGTCGTGGGTTTGGCGCTCAGCCCGGTGGCGCTTTACTACTATCTGAAAGTCCTGAAGCAGGCGTACATGGTCGCGCCCAACGGGACGGAGATGCGCTGGAAGCTTCGCTGGCCGGAGGCGCTGGCGATCGGACTGGCGGCGGCGGGAGTTCTGATTCTGGGAATCGCCCCGGGCCTGCTGTTGGATTCGCTCAGCGAGGCGATTCGAGCGGCCGGTTTGTAGCCGGCGCATCCGCCACCTACTTGGCCGACTCGGTCGCAGGCATCTCGACGTTGTATTCCTTCTTGAGTCGCTCGGCGTAGGCGGGCATCTGCTGCTCGACCAGTTGGGTCAGCAGAAATTCGCGGAGGTCGTTCTGGACTTCGACGAATGGCACCTTGCCTGCTGGGGTGCGCTCTTTGACCCGCGCGACATAGACGCCGAAGCGGGTCGGGATCGGTTCGCTCACCGTGTTCACCGGGAGCTTGAAGAGCGCGTCAAGCAGTTCGGGCGCCATGCTGGTGTTCGCCGCGACGGTGTACTCGCCGCCGGTCTTGCTCACGTCCGGGTCTTCGGAGATTTGGCGGGCCAGTTTGGTGAAATCCTCCCCGTCGCGCAGCCGTTTGACCGCCGCCGCCGCGACCGCCAGTTTGGCCTTCGCCGCTTCCTCGGAGAGCTTGGCGTGGGTTACCGGGTCGATCGTGTAAAGGAGGATGACCTGGGCCTTGATCAGCTCGGGCCGGTCGAGGCGCGCGAGGTTGGCCTTCTCGATTTGAGCCAGCCGATTCGTGCCGTCCCGGTAAAACGCGGTGTCCTGGTTCCCCGCGGCCTCGAGTTTCTTGATCGTCGCCTCCACCTCGCGGGCTTTCAGGTCGATGCCCTGCTCGTACAGGTCGCGAATCTGCTGGTCCGTGACGGAGAGCTTCGACTTGACCTCGCGCTCGACCACTTTTTCCACGGTGGCCTGCTCCAAGGCGCGCGCCTCGAAGACCTCCGGCTTGAGGCCGGTGGCGATCAACTGGCGCCGATAGGACTCCTCGGACGGCGCCTTTTTTTTGGTGTCGGCAATGAACTTGTCGGCCAGTTCCTTGGCCTTCGCCTTGTCCTCGTCGGTCGCGCGCTGGACGAGAATCCGCGTCAGCACCATCCGATCCAACAGGCTGGCGCGCAGCGCGGGCTCTTCCTGGGGCGCGATGCCCTGGTTCTGCGAGGCCAGCGTGGCCTTCAGCGCCGTGACGGAATCGTCGAGCTCGGACTGGTGGATTTCAAAGCCCTTGCCTTTGGCGATGACCGGGTCGTCGAACAACGGCACACTGGTGGCGGCGGAAATCCGCGGCGCGTTGCCAAGAAGACCGGCGAGCGCAAAGGCGACCAAGGCGAGGCGGAAGATTCGGATTTGCATCGGATCAGAGCGTTACCACGTGGAGATTGCTGATGTCGGGGTCGCGGCGCAGTTGGTCCATCACTTCGGCCGGTGGCACGCTGTCCAGGTTCAACACCGTGAACGCCTGCCCGCCTTCGACGTCGCGGCTCAGGCTCATGCTCGCGATGTTGACGTTGTGCCGGCCCATCAGCGTGCCCACGTGCCCGACCATGCCGGGCCGGTCTTTGTTATTCATCATGAACACCACGCCCGACGGGATAATCTCGGTGGGCATACTGAACACGCGGACGATGCGCGGGTTGTCCGGCGAACCGAAGAACGTGCCACCTGCGGATACCGCCTTTTCGCCGCCGCTGAACACCTGGACGTGCAGCCACTCATTGAACGTGACCGGCTCGTCCGAGCGCTTTTCCTCGACCGAGATGCCGAGCGTCGAAGCCACGCTCCGGACGTTGACGTTGTTGAGGTGTTCCATGCCCGCGCGGCTCAGGAAACCCTCGAGGATCGCGCGCGTGACCGGATCGGTGTTGGGCAACTCCCTCGCTTTGCCACCGTAAGTAACGTAGATGCGGTCCACCTGTGCCGGGGCGAGCTGGCCAAGGAACCGGCCCAGCTTGCCGCCCAAAGCAAGGTACGGCCGCACCTGCTCGTAGGTCTTGGCGTCGATGTGCGGCAGGTTCACCGCGTTCCGGACCTCGCCGGTGAGCAGGTAGTTCGTGATGACCTCGGCGACTTCGATGCCGCACTTTTCCTGCGCCTCTGCCGTGCTGGCGCCGAGGTGCGGCGTCAGCGTGACGGCCGGGTGTTTGCGGAAAGGGTGATCCACCGCCAGCGGCTCGGTGACGAACACGTCCAGCGCCGCCGCCGCCACCTTGCCCGAATCCAGCGCCGCCAGCAGGTCCGGGTCGGCCACGATTTCGCCGCGGGCGCAATTCACGAGGCGCACGCCGGGCTTCATCTTCGCGAACGCCGCGGCGTTCAACATCCCCCGGGTTTGCTCCGTCGCGGGCATGTGCACGGTGATGAAATCGGCCTCCCGGTAGAGCACGTCCACGTCGCTGACCACCTCCACCCCCATCGCCCGCGCCCGCGCTTCGTTCAGGAACGGATCGTAGGCGATCACGCGCATTCCGAACGCCGTTGCCCGTTTGGCCACTTCACCACCGATGCGGCCCATGCCCAAAACGCCCAGCGTCTTGCCGGCCAGTTCGACACCTTGGAACGCCTTCCGGTCCCATCTGCCGGCGACCATCGTGCCGTGCGCCTGCGGCACCTTGCGCGCCAGACTCAGCAGCATGGCAAACGTAAGTTCGGCCGTGGTGATGGTGTTCCCGCCGGGGGTGTTCATCACCACCACGCCGCGTTCGGTGGCAGCGTCCACGTCCACATTGTCCACGCCCACGCCAGCGCGACCCACCACGCGGAGCTTCGGTGCCGTCTCCATCACCTTGCGGGTGATCTTGGTCTCGGAGCGCACGACCAACGCCACGGCGTCGGCCACCACGGGCAGCAAATCGACCTCGGCCAGGCGCTTGTCCAGCACCTGCACCTCAAACTCGGGACGTCGCCGCAGCAAAGCGATGCCTTTCGGAGAAACGGGGTCGCAAACAATGATCTTCATAGACGAACAATCGGCCTTCAGCGAAACGGCCCGCATTCTAAGGAAGGACGCGGGGAAGGTCAAACGTCGCAGCCGGAGGCAGCGACATGGCGGCGCCTCTCGAAGTTGCCGCCGGAGCGCCGGCTTCTAGCCGGCTTAGCGTCTCAGCCAGTCTCGCGGGAACGAGTTGCGTCTCAAGCCGGCTGGAAGCCAGCGCTCCGAAAAACACGGGTCCGGTACGCGGACAACTCTGGGATGCCCCTGTAACATCGCGCCATCCGCGATCGGCGTGCTCGGTTGGGGGGGCGTGCTGGGAAAGGCAAGCAGGATTCGGATTTCGAGTTTCCTTCGGACCGTCCCCCTCGTCCATCACCCCCACCGCAAATTCTTTGCCCCAGCCTACCCGCCCCACCCCAAAACCCCAGATCGCGGCCCCCTCATCCTCGCTGCCCGCACCCCGCCCTGAACTGTCCGGTTTTGTTCTAACATCTCTTCCCGTTTGGGAACTGCGGCCGACAAATCTTGAATTAGGTCTTGCATGTCGAATGACACGCACCAACCATTGTGCAAACCTATTCGATTAGGTGTTCATGCCATCCTTCGGCGGGGCTGCCCCAGGGTCCTGGACTGTGGATTGTTTCTCGTGGACTATTCTGTCAATGCGTTGGGCTCAAATGCACAGCCGCCAACATCGGCTGACACAGGTGTGAACCCACGGGTCTTGATTCGCATCGTGATCGTTCATGACGAGGTTGACTTGGAAGCGCTCCGGGACGAGGTCAAGGCGATGACCATCCCAAAGGGGCGGGCTCGAAGGCTGGCAGCGCCGGGTGAATCTCAAGGAGGATCTCTGGGGGCAGATTGAAAGGTCGATCGACGGCTTGGGTGCTGCCATATCCAAGGGTACGTCTGTACCAGGATGGGCTGCCCGTCTGCGGCCGGGAAGTGGAGATTACGACCGATTTAGCGCGCGCGGGGAGCCGCAATCACCAACTGCTCCTGCGAGTGATGGAGCGAGATGCCACACTGATGGGGACCGAGTCGGCGGAGTTGTTGGTACGGGATTACCGGCTCATCAAACAAATGCTGGAGGCCCGCCACAAGCCCGTGGCCGCTGCTTGGGCAGCCGAGTAGAAGCGTTTGAGCCACGCCCTGCTCGAACAACGCGATCAGGCGATTGCCCGGCGCATCGATCAAACGTTACAGCCCGGGGAAACGGGCATGGTCTTCCTGGGGATGCTGCACTCCTTGAACCAGTGGCTGGCGAAAGATATTCGCTTGATCCAACCGGCCCCGCCTTTGCTGAGCCTGCCGGAGACGCTTCCATGAGCGACCTGACGCACAACATTCTCATCGTGGACGATGAAATCGATGCTTGCAGCCTGTTCGCCGCCCTGGTGCGACAGGACGGCATGATTCCACGGGTCGCTCACGACGGGAGCGGGGCGCTCAAGTTGGTCCGCACGGAACGTCCCGGGGCCCTGTTGCCGGATTTGAAACTGCCGGACATCGACGGATTGGAGTTGCTCCGACAGATCAAAGCGGTGGACCAGACGATTCCGGTGGTGATCGTCACGGGCCACAGCGGGATCGCCAGCGCCGTGCAGGCGATACGGGCTGGCGCCAACGATTACGTGGTCAAACCGTTTGCGCATGAGGACATCCTGCGTGTGCTGCACCAGGCCCTGGTCCAGAATGTCATCGGTCGGAATGCCAACACCTCCGCCCCGCCGGATACGGGTGATCCGGGCACGGATCCGACGGGTCTCTGCCGACTCATGGGAACCAGCAAAGCCATTGGCCGCCTCATCGCCAATCTGTACCAAGTGGCCCAATCGCCCCTCAACGTGGTCATTACCGGCGAGACGGGGTCGGGCAAAGAGTTGGTGGCCCAGACCATTCACCGCCTCAGCCCGCGGGCCAAGCGGACTTTTGTGCCGGTGGATTGCGGCGCGGTGCCGGAAGCGCTGTTCGAGGGCGAACTCTTGGGCCACAAGAAGGGGGCCTTCACCGGGGCGATCAGCCGGAAGCCGGGCAAACTGGAACTGGCGCACGGGGGGACCCTGTTCCTGGACGAGATCCTGAACACGCCCCGGAGTTCCCAGGCCAAGCTGTTGCATGCCCTGCAAGAGCGAAGCTTCACCCGCTTGGGCGGCACCACGGCCATCGCCGTCGATGTCCGGGTCGTGGTTGGCCTGCGGCGTGGATATCGCGGCGGAGGTTCGGACCGGGCGGTTCCGCTCTGACCTGTTCTATCGGTTGTGCGAGTTCTCGCTCCGGATTCCGGCGCTCCGGGAGCGAACTGAGGACATTCTTCATCTGGCCATGCGGTTCATCGGACTTGCCAACCAGGATTTGGGCAAGCGCGTGAAGGACATGTCCGGAGCGACCGCCGAGGCGCTTCAAACTTATGCGTGGCCAGGAAACGTTCGGGAACTTCGTTCAACCATCCGCCGGGCCGTCTTATTGGCCGACACCGAACTCAGAGCAGAACATCTGGACTTCCTGAGTGATGGCCGCCGGAAGCTCCCCGTGTCCCCAGCCGCCCAACTCGATCCGGTCGCGGCGGAGACCGCTTCCATGAAGGAAGCGGTCTCGCGGAGCACGGCCTTCGCGGAGTGCGCGATGTTGCGCAACGCGCTCAAAACGCACGGCCGGCAACAAGGCCGCCACCGCCCGGATGCTGCGGATCGACTACAAAACGATTCAATCCAAGATCAAGAAGTACTGCATCGTCGGTAACCCAGAAACACCATGAAACGAAAACCCAATCCCCAAGATGATCAGGAGCCGCGGGCGGAAACCGGCCTGGGCGGGATCCTCAGCGGTTTGACTGGCCTGGTCGGCAAGTTGAGTGAGTTGGCCCAAACCGGCGAGGAACTCCGGCGCACGGGCGAAATCCAAGGCTCGGGCCAGGCAATGAAGGGCATTTACGGCTTCACCGTCAAAGTCGGCTTGGGCGGTGAAACGCCCAAGGTCGAGCCGTTTGGCAACCTTCGGACCGATCGGACCACGGGCAAGACCGTCGCCCAGGAAGTGCGTGAGCCGCTGGTGGATCTTTTTGAAGAAGGCGACGCGTCCTCATCGTATGCGAGATGCCCGGGATTGGCGTGAAGGATGTGCTTCGGGGGGCGAGGGGGATGTGTTGACCCTCACGGCCACCCGCGGAGACAAGCGCTACCGCAAGGAGATCCTGCTCCCCGGGGTTTACCCACGGGGCAAGATGAAGGTGACCTGTAACAACGGTGTGGTCGAAATCAAGTGTGCTATAAGTGACCTATGCCCAAGCGACCCAGCCCGCCGGAACGGCCGCCCGTCGGGATCAAGCTCAAAGTCACCGAAGCCCTTGGGAAAGACGTGGGCCGCGCCCTGGCGCGGGTGGGGCCCGAGGACATGGAGCGCTTGAAAGTCAACATCGGGGACACGGTTGAAGTGGTGGAAAAACGGCGGGCGCTTGGCAAAGTCATGCCGGCGTACAAGGAGGTCCGCGGTCAATCCCGGGTGCAATTGGACGGGCTGACGCGCGAGAATGCCGGGGCCGCTCTGGACGGGTTTGTCGAACTGCGGCCGGTGTCCGTCAGCCCG
>JAKANS010000145.1 GCA_021823625.1 bacterium
CCCGTCTGGAAGTTGCGGTGGTCCAGCGCTCGGACGAGGTCCGCGGCGGCGGCGTGCTGCCGCGGCGTCGGGTGGGCGAGCGGGCGTTGGGCGGGCGGATGCGCCCCCGGCGTCTGGTCCGGGACGACGCGCGTACCGAATCGCGTGCGGAGGCCTGGGTTCACCTGGCCAGGCTTCGCCTTCAACTCCGCCGCCGGGCCTGAGCGACCAATGCCGTTCGAGAGTTTTCAAACAGGCGCTGAGACACCGAGGCCCGGAGCTTGAATGAGGAAGTCAGGAAAGCCGGAAAGCCCAATCCGCAGTTCCTGAGTTCCTGAATTCCTGAGTTCCTCATTGGATCCCTGCGTCTCCGCGACTCCGTGGCAATTCCAGGGTGGGGCGAGACTCCGTCCAGCCCTGCAATCCAAGACACCGAGGCCGGAGTTTGAATGAGGAACGCAGGAAAGCCGGAAAGCCCAGACCGCAGTTCCTGAGTTCTTGAGTTCCTCATTGGACCTCGGCGTCTCCGCGACTCCGTGGCAATTCCAGGGTGGGGCGAGACTCCGGTCGAGCCGACGCAGAAGACAAGAGTCAGGGCTCCGCAGGAGCGTCGCCCCACCGATGCCCGGCAGGGTGGGCTGTCCCCCCAGCCCGCCGCAAATCGCGGATGCCTTGACGGCAAGCGGGAGAACCATCCGCGCCTATTCCTGCGGGTAAAGCAGGATGCGATCGTGGACGAGCACCACGAGGTCGTTCTTGCCGTCGCCGGTGAAGTCGGCAATCAGCGCCTCGCGCGGTTCCGGCATCGTGCCCATGCGGCCGCGGAAGGTGCGTTCCTCGAAAACCTGCCAGCGATTCGCCGGCACCAACCGGCGCGGCGGTTCGAAGGTGACGATGTCGAGGTAGTTTTTGGCCGTCTCGAGGAAGACCAGATCTTTGCGTCCGTCGTGGTTCAGGTCGCCGGACACCACGTCGTGGAGGAAACCGTCGCGGATGGGCGTCTCGTAATCGTCGAGTTCCTTGAAGTCCCACACCTGGCCGAAGAGCGGGAGCCACGCCACACCACCCAGGCCGATGAAGGCGACGGCGTTCAAATTCGTTCCGCCCAGGGCGATGGCTTGCAGGCCGGTGAAATCCGTCATGGGCAACGGCACGCTGCGAACCGCCTTCCAGACGCCCGCGGCGTCGCGCTCGCAAAGCGAGAGCCGCTTGCGGTCGGCATCGAGCAGGAACAGGCTGGCGACCTGGTTCGTGCCGTTGGGCACGGCGGTGGCGCCGATGATGCGCGAACTGCTGGATTCGCCATTGATCTGTTCCTTCACCTGGAAATTCCAGGTCGCTTTGTTGGTGGAGCCGGCGGGCGGCGCTTCGGCTGCCAGTACCACCGCGCGCAGGAAGTTCTTTTGCGCGAGCAGCAATTCCGCTTTGCCGTCGGCGTCCACGTCCGCAACGCTCAACCACGGTTGCTCGGCGCTGCCACCGGGGGGCGCCACGTCCAATTCCTCGAAGGGTTGATCGTCCACCTGGCGCAGCACTTTGATCTTCTCGTAAGGCACCAGCACGATGAGATCGGCAAGACCGTCCTGGTCGATGTCGTGGAGGGCCAGCGCGCTGGGCGTGGATTTGAAATTCTCGCTGAGCTTCTGGCGGCGATCGGTGCCGTCCGCGTGGCGGAGGACGAGATCGCGTTTGCCATCCTGGTCCACAATCACCGCCAGCGTCGGTTTTTCGCCGGACCGCAGCGCCCCCACGGCCATCGTCAGCGGGCGGCCTTCCAGGTTGAGAGTGGTGGGAAACGGCAGCCGGCCACCTTCTTCGAAGCGCGTCACACCCACCTGACGCTCGTCCACGCTGAGCATGAAAACCTCCGGCCGGCCGTCGCCATCCCAGTCCGCCACCGCGAGCTCGGCCACACCCGTCAATGCGGGGAACGTGCGCGGCGCGCCGAGCGAGCCGTCTTTTTGTTGAAGAAACAACGTCACCTGGCCACCGTCCGGGTCCGCCACCAGGAGGTCCATGGCGCCATCGGCGTTGATGTCGGCCCAGACGATGCCGCGCCGGTTCTTGCTGGTCTTCGCGAGCGGTTGGAGCTGGAACTGGCCTTGCAGGAACGTGCCGGCGAGCGGCTCCGCGGGCTTGAGCAGGAAGTTCGAAATCTGCGCACGGCCGGATTTCTGGGCGATGGTAACCACCTCGGTCTTCTTGTCGCCGTCGAGGTCGTCGCACCAGTAGGACCGGATGGCCGGGAAGTCGAAGTGAATTTCCGGCCCGAGTTGGCCCGCGGCGTTTTGCAGGCGAAACCGGAACGGGCTCGCCTGGTCCCAGTTCACCAACAGCAAGTCCTGCCGGCCGTCGCCGTCGATGTCCAAAACCTGCGCCGCCTTGACCGCGCCGCTGTACGGAATCTTCTCCGGTTCGGCGAGGGTGTGGTCCGGCTTTTGTGCGAGGAAGTACAACGCCGACTCGCCCACCAGCACGAGGTCGGTGCGGCCGTCGCCGTTGAGGTCGCCTTCGGTGAGCGCGTTCATGTTCAGCAGGCCGTCATCGAGCGGCCAGCGTTTCGGCGTGCTCCACGCGGCGGTGCCTTCGCGGTACTGGACGACCAGTTCCTTCGGTTCGCCGAAATAGGCCAGGTCCGGCCGATCATCACCGTTCAAATCCGCCACGACGAGCGACGAAATCCGTTTTTCCGAGGCGATGGACTCGATGCGGAAGCGCGCGTCGGGCGGCAGTTCGTTGAGCTGGCGCTTGATCGTCGGCGCTTCGGTGGTGTTGGTGTGGCCGGTCTGGTTGAACAGAAGGTTGATCTTCGAGCGCGCGTTGTTCACCACGATCAAATCCTGCAGGCCGTCACCGTCGAGGTCGGCGCTGCGCAGGTGGCTGATGAGGTTGTCGATCGGGAAAATCTCTGGCCCCGTGAAGCCGAAGCGGTTGGTGTTGTCGTCTGCCCGGCCAGGCAACGGTGCCAGGCCAATGAGCGCGAAGCATAGAAGAACCCGGCGCGCGCGGGCCGACCGGTTGGAGTTGGAGCATCGAATCATAGAACCTCTTTCAGAATCCGGCGAACCGGCGATCGTTCATGTTTGCCGCGCACTGCATCGCTTTCGGGAAAAGTCTGCTGGCCGGATCCGGTCGGACTTTCAGTTGCGTTCATTCGCCGAGCACATGCACGGTCACCGACCTGCGATGCGAAGCCTGGCGGTGTTCCCAGACGTAAATGCCCTGCCAGGTACCCAGGGCCAGGCGCCCGTCGGCGAAGGGCACGCTCAAGTTTACCGTCGTCAAAGCGGTCCGCACGTGCGCGGGCATATCGTCGTCGCCTTCGCACGTGTGCCGGAACAGCGCGTCGCCATCCGGCACGAGCCGGCCGAAAAAACGCTCCAAGTCGCGGCGCACTTCCGGGTCGGCGTTCTCCTGGATGAGCAGCGAGGCCGAGGTGTGTCGCAAGTGCAGCGTCACCACACCCGCGTGCCAGCCGGTGCTCGTGACGAGTTCCTGAACCCGGCCGGTAATCTCCACGAAACCGCGTCCGCGCGTGGGCACCACCATTTCCTCGATCCTTTGGCCCAACATGGGAGGCGGGGAAGCGCTGGCGCGTAACCCTCACTTGCCCGGCGTGGCCGGGGCTTTTTCGGCGGTGGAGAGCAGTTTCTCCATCTCCGCATCCTTGGCCTGGCCGAGGCTGAGCGCCTTCTCGTAATGCCAGCGCGCGAGTTCGAGGAACGGCGGCTTTTGCACCGCGTACACCCGGGCGAGGTTGGCGTGCGCTTCGCCGTAGTTGGGATCCAGGGCGATCGCGCGGCGCAACGCCGTCTCCGCCGGCTTGCGCTGTCCGAGCTGGTTCAGCGTCACGCCCAGATAGTTCTGCGTGGTCGCGTTGTCCGGGTTCAACTGCGCCGCCTGGCTGAGCAGCGTGAAGGCTTCGTCGTACTTGCTCTGACGAAACCGCAGCAGGCCCATCAAGGAGAGGGCGTCCGGGCTGTTCGGGTCCACGGCCAGCGCCCGCTTCAACGTGCCTTCAGCCTCGTCGAGGCGGCTCTGTTCGATTTGCGTCGCCGCCAGGTAATTCAGCATGTCCACGTTGCGTTCGTCGAGCTGCAGGGCCTGCTGGACCTTGCGCTCGGCTTCGTCGAAGCGTCGGCTGCGCAGCGCCCGCTCGGCATCCGCCAACAGCGTGGCCGCCCCCGCCGGAACCTGGCGCAGCGGGCGTTTCGAGACGGCCTCTTCGGAGAACGGCGTCGCCGGCGCGGTGGGTTTTAACAAAGCCAGTTCCGCGGCCGTGTAAGGCACCGCCCGCGCTTCGTAAGCCTCCAGCCGTGCGCGCAGGATGGTCAACTGGTCCGTGCCCGATGACGTGTTCGTCGCGCCGGTCTGACGTCGCAGGTCGTCCAACTGACGGCTTAGGACGCGGAGGCGCCTGTTCAAATCGTCGCGTTCACGCTCAAGCTGCTGAATCTTGAGCTTGTCTTTTTCGCGCTGGTATTTGGCCATCGCCTTCTCTTCCTTGGCGGTGGGGGGCTTCGGCTCCGCCGGCTTGGTCGCCGGCGATTCCGTGGCTTTGACGCTCGGCGCGGGCGCTTTGGCGGCTGCGGCGAGTTGGGCCTTCAATTCGGCTACCTGCTTTTCGAACGTGTCCTTCTCGGCCTGGAGCGCCTGGGTGCGCGAGCGCTCGGCGGCCAGTTCCTGCTCCAGTTTCTTCGCGCGACCGCCGAGTTCGGCCAATTGCTTGTTGGCGGCGGCGAGTTGCTGCTCCGCCTTCTTCGAGGTTTTGGATTCCTCCGGCGCCGGCTTGACGGCCGCGCGGTCGGTGGCTTGCTGCAATTGCTTCCGCAAGTTGTCGTTTTCCAGCGCCAGCGCCGTCACTGCCTGGGTCTGGCGGGCCAGGCTCTGGCGGGCGTCGTCGAGCGCTTTTTGCGCCTCCGCCAGGCGGACCGGATCGGGCGCGGAGGCGAGCTTTTGATCGCGCATGACCAGTTCTTCACGCAGCGTGGCGTTGGTCTTCTCCAAGGCGGACAAACGCTCGGTTGCCTGGACCAGCTCGCGCGGATCCACGCCTGCGGGTTGGGCGGAGAGCGCTTCGCGCAGCTTGGCCTGAAGCCGGTCACGCTCGGCTTTGATCTGGTTCATCTCTTCCTGGATCGCCACCAACTGAGGATCCGTGGCGGGCGTGGCGGGCGCGGTGGCGGTGGCTGGGGGGGAGGCTGCCTGGCTGCCGACCCGCTCTTCCAGGTAAGACTTGCGGAATTCAACGATCGAGTCGTTCCAATGCGGAAAGTCTTTCTTGAACTGAAGCAACATGGACAGGGCTTCGCGGTAGCGCCCTTGGGCGTCCGCGTTCCGGCCGTCGGTCTGGAGCGAATCGCCCTGTTGGATCAGCGCGTAGATGCGCAGGAACCGGTCATCCGGCCCCTGAGCCAGGAGGGAGACTGGCCGGAGCAAGACCGCGCACAGCAGCAACAATCCCAATTGCTTCATGGCGCAATGCTACGCGCGACCTTCGGCGTTTGGCAATGCGTTTGGGGAATCGCCGGCCGGCTGCCCCGGCGGAGGTAGTGCCGTGATTTGACGGCAGCGGTGCGGCCGCACCGCCTTTCGCCGACGCAGCGGCGCAGCCACCAGTTTGAAATCAAGACATTACCCCGACGGGCCGTTACCCCGACGGGCCGCTAATTGACACTTTTTCGTGGCTCGTGATAGTGTCGTTCGCGAGTGGCGGCTGGCATGAATGCGTTCCTGAACCAACAAGTGCTGGTGCTCAACCGGCTGTGGCAGGCCGTGAACGTTTGCTCGGTGCGGCGGGCGCTCACGCTGGTGTTCGAGGGGCACGCGCAGGTGGTGCTCACTTCGGGCGATGGTTCCTTCCGCACCTTCGGCTTTCGCGAATGGCGCGACCTCTCCCAAGCCCAGCCGCATCCCGAATCGATCGCCACCGTTTCGTTCCGCATCCGCGTGCCGCGCGTGATCCTCCTCCTGGTCTTTGACCGGTTGCCGAAGAAAGAGGTCAAGTTCACCCGCCACAACATTTTCGAGCGCGACAAGAACCTCTGCCAGTACTGCGGGCGGATGTTCGAGCGCAAAGACCTGAACCTCGACCACGTGATCCCGCGCGACCGCGGCGGACCGACTTCGTGGGAGAACATCGTTTGTTCATGCATCGCCTGCAACACGAAGAAGGCGAACCGCACGCCGACCGAGGCCGGAATGCACTTGGTGCGAAAACCCAAGCGGCCCAAGTGGCGGCCTTTCGTTCAGGTGACCTTCGAGGTGCCTCACCACGACAGTTGGAAGCACTTCCTGGATCTCGCTTACTGGAACGTGGAACTGGGCGAAGAACCGGCCACCAAGTGAGCGGGAAGACCCCTCATTCGGCCCAACGCTGGGGGGCCAGACCAGCGTCGGCTGATCGAAAACCACCTCCTGAATTCGGCCGGTCGTCAGGCTACGCCGCAGGGCGCTTGGCAGCTTCGATCAATTCCCAGAACTGCGGGTTGTCTTGCAGGGCTTCGTCCTCCCCCATCGGCAGGTTCGAGCGGAACTGGAAATCCTTCAGTGTGTTCCGGTGCAGAATCCGATGCACGACGAGGCCCAGATCGTGGCGCTCGAAGTACACCCGAAAGTCACCGATGCGGAAACGGTGCAGCGTTTTCCCGGCCCGCCGGAGTTTTCCGAACCGGTCCAACTCGTTGCTGAGAACCTCGGAGGGAACGCCGCGAAACTCCCCCAGAATCTGCAACTGGAGCTCTTTGGGCATCCGCGACAGTTCCGCAGCGCTGATCGGATTGAAGATGATCTGGAATGGTTGCACGTGCCTTGCGGTCTAAACCGGAGCCCCGCCCGGCGGACCTGCCGGATGGTAGCGCGTATGGGAATCGAACCCATCTTTCAGCCTTGAGAGGGCCGTGTCCTAACCGATAGACGAACGCGCCGATCAGACGGGGTTTGTCTAGCGGCCGGACGCTGCGGTGTCAATCCGAAGCCGGCAAAAAAAAAGCGCCGCCCTTGCGGACGGCGCTTGCGTGAATCGAATTTGGATTAGCGGCGACGGCGGAGCAGCAGGGCAGCGGCACCCAGCACGCCCAGCGCGAGCGTCGAGGGTTCCGGAACCAGCGTGAAGCTGGCCAGACCCGTCAGCGGAGCAGGAACCAGAGGCGGACCACTAGGAGGCTGGCCACCAGTAACGACCGAGATCGTTGCCGAACTGCCGAACAACTTGCCAGCAGCTTGGGCGGCTTCGTAGCTCGTGCCACCGGCCGCTTCCCAAGCGCGCAACTGAATGAAGGCCGTGGCGCCTACGCCCACATTACCAAGGGTGGCAGTGCCACCGATGATGTAACCCGTTCCGACACCGGCGGCGTCCTTGAAGGCGATCGCTGCTGAACCAACCGGAGCCAGACTGCCCTCTGTCGGACCCGCATACAACTGGCCCAAATAGGCCGAGCCGAGTTTCACCCCACCGGGCGCGAAGACGGGGGAATTGATGCCGTCCACCGTGGAGAAGTTGCTGAATTTAACCGTCCCTTGCGCCATCGCCGTCGCGGCAGCCGCGACGAACGCACTGGCGAGTAGTAGTCTTTTCATAGTATTGGCTGTCTGTTCGTTTGTTCTCCTGGTTAGTTACTGGTTCACACTGAAATTGCGGGTCCACGTGCCGGCCGCCGATTTCTGCGACCAGAACGCCTGACCCACCGCGACGCTCGGTTCCGCGGGATCCCAACCGAAGAGTTCGGTGAAGCCGGAGATCGTATAGCCACCCGGATTGGCATACGTGTAAATCGTATCGCCATCGGCAGCCGGGTACTTCAGGTCGGTGGCCAGTTTGCCAGCCTGCGGAACCTTGGAAGCCACCAACGCGAACCCGGCGGGCAGATCCATGTTGGAAGCCGCCCCCTGCGGGACTTCGCCCACGAAGGTCAGGGTCACATCGGCCCCCGCGGGAATCTGCAGCCAGAAGCCTTCGCCCGGAGCGAGGCCCAAATCGGGGTTATCCCAGCCGAACAGATCCGAATACGCATCGATCGTGTAAGTCCCGCCGGCATACTTGTAAACGGTCGTGCCATCGGGAACCCCCGCCAGAATCTTGCTGGCGGTATTGTTGCCGGCACCTGCATCGAGCGGGTTGGCGATCGTGTTGAAGCCGGGCTTGACCGTCAGGTTGACGTAGCCGACGGCGTTGACGGAGTACACCTGCGCAACGGCAGATGCGACCCCCGCTGCACCGAGTGCAGCCGTGACCAACAGTGTTTTTGTTCTCATATTTACCGTATGTTGTTTCCGTGTGTGCCGGCAACTTCTCAAAGCGCAAGGGGTGTGTCAACATTTTTTTTCGATCGCATTTTCCCCGGGGTGAACGATCTTGGCGAGACACCTCGCCGCCGGTAACGGCATCCGCACCGTGCTTTTCTGAATCATTTCCAGGCCTCTCCCGCCCCGCGGGTCGGTTTGGCGTTGGCGCTTCCGGCGTAACCATCAGTCCAAAAGGGTATTGTATAACCACCCACCTTGCCCCCAGCCGCCTACGCCCGGATTACACTGGCTCGGACCTGAGCCGGCAAGCCCACCATCGGTAGTGACGGGAGCTTGGCTCGGTCGTTTGGGGCGTGGCACGGCTCCCGTCAGAACCTGAAATCGAGCGCCGCCTCGAACATCGCCAGAATATTCTCCGGCGGCACGGTGGCCTGGATGTTATGCACCGGGGCGAACACGTAGCCGCCGCCACCGGCCAGGATTTCCACGTTCTGCCGGGTTTCGCGGGCCACTTCGGCGGGGGGGCCGAAGGCGAGCGTGGTTTGGGGATCGCACGCGCCACCCCAGAAGACCAGTTGCCCGCCGAAGGCCGCCTGCAGGCGATCCGCCGCCATGCCCGCGGCGGTCGTCTGGACCGGATTGAGGATGTCCACGCCCATCTCGATAATCGACGGCAAGAGGGGAAACAGCGCGCCGTCCGAGTGCAGCATCACTTTCCACGGCGTGTGGGCATGGACCCAATCCAGCCCGCGCCGGTAAGCCGGCAGCACCAGGTCGCGAAACATGCGCACGGAAAGGAACGGCGCGCGCTGGGTGCCGAAGTCGTCCGCGATTTGCAGTACCTGCACGCGCTCGCCCGCGGCAACCCAGAACGCTTGCAGGTTCGTCAGCCAGGCATCCACCAGTTTGGCGTACAAGCCGCGCACGTAGTCCGGTTCGGTCGCGAAGGTAATCATCCATTGCGCGAAGCCGCCCTGGCCGAGGCCATTGAACAACTCGTACGGCGGCCCGAGCGGCGCGATGATCGCTTTGTCTGTGCCGGTGAAGAGGGCCTCCGCTTGGGCGCGGTAGTGCTCCAACGTCGCCGCGCTCAGGCGCGGCGGCTCCCAGGTGTCCAAATCGGGATGTATCGCGCCCGGATACTTCTCCAGGCGGTCGAAGTAAAACCCGTCGCGCGGCATCAGGCCCACGAGCTCGCCACCGCGGCGGATTGCGAGGTCGCCGTTCGGGAGCGTCTCCGGTTCGAAAGCGCCGGGCACCTCCACCGGCGTGCCGTCGAAAAGCGTCCACGGCTTCCAGCCTTCGTTACGAATGCCGAAGGCGACTTCGGGCCGGTACAGCCCGACGCAATCCGCGCCGAACCGGTCGGCCACGTCTTGCTCGACCTCGGCGAGCATTTGAAACAAGTCGAACACGCGGACGCGTCTGTCGGGCAGGCCCAGGCGCCGGCGCAGCTTGTGGTAAGCGATGGCCGCAATGCCGGACTGGCGGGTGCCACCTAAGTCGATCGGCAGCCGATCGACGGGCTGGCGGTTCAGAGCGGCCAGGATGCGCTCGCGCGAAGTCATCGCGGGAGGCTAGGTCCAGCGAGGGCGGGGATCAACGGCCTCGTGTGCCGCCTCCGCCAACATTCCGCGTGCCGGCCCCCGGTCACTCGTAGTTCACCACCAGTTCGCCGCCCGCCACGGCGATGCCGGTGATCCGCGCGGCACGACAGCCGGAGAGTTGATAAAAGGCCGGTGCGGTGGGGATGACCAACCGGATCGTGCGCGTGGCCGGGTCCACCGCGGCGGTCACGACGCCGTAAGGCCCGCCGACAACGGGTGCGGCCAGAATCTGCGGCGAAAAGGCGGGCTCCGGATTCGCCGCCAAGGTCGCCTGAATCCACGCGAGCCGCGCCGAGACACGCGACGCGTAGAACGCCGCCGGTTGCCTTTGCGCGCTCGGCGGGACGAGTTGCCAGCCGGTGTTCATTTCTTCGTACAAGCCGCCTTTGTCGAACAGCGCGGCGCTGAAATCGGCTCCGGCCACGCTGAACCGGAACGGGCCATCCACGGCAAAGGCGATGCCGGCCAACTCCCATTTACCACCGCTTTGAATGAACACCCCGCCGCCCGAATCGCCGCTGGCGAGCGTCGCTTCTTCGGTCTGGGCGCTCGCGTCGAAGGTTCCGCGGAGGAGCGCCGCGGTATTGGTGCCGTAGTCCTCGTAACCGCTGATCTGGTTGACGCCCCAGCGCAGCAGGCCGGCGTTGCCGCCCCAGTGCCAGCCTTGCACAACCGCGGATTCGCCGTTGGTCACCACCACCGGTGAGCCGCGCGAATAACCGCGCCCCAACACCACGCAAATCCGGCCGGCTTCGTTGGCGGTGGAGTACAGCGGCGCGAACGAGTCGAACTGGCCGCACACGCGCCACAAGGCGAGGTCGCTTTGGCTGTCGTTGAAGACCGCAGTGGTGCGATAGTTGGTGCCTGCAAACTGGAACTCCTCGCCCACGCTGCCGCCGACGTGTTTGGCCGTGAGAAACCAGTTCGTGGCGATGGGCGTGCCGGTGAAACCGCGCCAGTATCCCTGCCATTGCCAGCCGCTGTTGGTGTACACGCCGGTTGGGGGCGTGGTGTTGTGCGTGGGATCGTCGGTGGCGTAAAAAATGATCGCGTGCCCGGGGAGCGCCGCCAACAAAAGCGCCGCGCCCAGCACCCAGCCAGGCACGGCGAGCAGTTCGCGCAGGCGAAACGAAGGCACGGCTAGAGTTGTTTCATCGCCTCGTCCATCGCCGCGTACAAGGCGTTCATGGTCGCCTCGGTTTCGTCGCCCATGTTCGACACGCGGAAGGTCGTGCCCTTGATCTTGCCGTAGCCGCCGTCGATCAGGAAGCCGCGGTCCTTCACGAGTTTTTGCAGCTTGGGCACGTCCACGACGCGGCCGCCAGGCTTGGCGCCGTTGTTCACGCAGGTGAGCGTCTGCGACTCGAAGCCCGCGTCCGGGAACGTGGTAAAGCCGTGCTTCGCCGCCCAATCGCGCGTTATTTTCGACAGCCGGGCATGCCGCGCGTACCGCGCGTCGAGCCCTTCGGCGAAGATGTCTTCGAGCTTCGACGCCAGGGCATACACATGGCCGATGCTCGGCGTGCTGGGCGTCATGCTTTGTTCGGCGTTCTTCTGGAACTCCAGCAGGTCGAAGTAATATCCGCGGTCCTTGGCCGACTCGGCCTTCTTCAACGCCGCGGGCGAGCACGCGAAAACCGTCAGCCCCGGCGGCAGCGCGAAGGCCTTCTGCGTGCCGGCGAGCACCACGTCGATGCCCAGCGCGTCGAACTCCACCTTCACCGCGGTGAGCGAGCTGACGCAATCCACGATGAACATCACGTCCGCGTACTTCGCCTTCAGCGCGGCGATCTCGGCCAGCGGGCTCATCACGCCCGTGCTGGTTTCGTTGTGGATGACCGTGAGCGCATCGAACTGGCCGGTGGCGAGCTTCGCGTCGATTTGCGCGGCCCGGATGGGCGATCCCCACGGCACTTGGAGCGCTTCGGCGTCCTTGCCGCAACGCTTGGACACGTCGAACCACTTGTCCGAAAACGCGCCGCACATGCAGTTGAGCACCTTTTTCGCGACCAGATTGCGGATCGCGCCTTCCATCACGCCCCAGGCCGACGACGTGGACAGAAAGACCAACTGCTTCGTGTACAGCAATGCCTGGAGCTTGGGCTGCATGGCGGCGTACAGGTCTTTGAATCCCTGCCCGCGGTGGCCAATCATCGGCTGGCAGAACGCGCGGAAGGTTTTCTCGCTGACCTCGACCGGTCCGGGAATGTGCAACTTGACGTGTGCCATAATTAAGCCGCGGAACTTTCTACGTCCGGCCCGCGAAGGCAAGCCGAGTTTTCCCAAGTTTCCCAATCGCCACGCGCCAGTTGGTGAGGTACTTGATCGCGCGCCATCCGGGCTTTACCGGGCAACTCGCGTTGGATACTGTCAGGAAGATGTCACCGGGCCATTACACCGCTCGCCGCGCCAACGTGGACGATCTCGCCGTCCTCCGCGGTCTCTGGCAGCTCGAACGGTTGCCCGGTTATGAGCTGGAAAAACGCATCACCGAGTTCCACGTCGTCGCCCGGCCGGACGGGGTGGTGATGGGCACGGTGGGTTTCGTGTCGGCGGGCCAGCAGGCGTTGATACACAGCCTGGCGTTCGCGTCGGCTGGCCAAAAAGCGGAGGGCTGGCCCGCGCTTTGGGAGCATGTGCTGGCGCTCGCGCGAAGCCAAACCGTCGCGCGCCTGTGGCTGCGCGGGCGTGGCGCCGCTTGCTGGCAGGCGGTTGGATTCAAGGCCGCAACCCCTGGCCAGTTGAAGAAACTGCCGCCCGTCTTCGGCGCCCCCCAAAACGCCTGGCAAGTGTTCGCGCTCCGTGACGAAGCCGCCCTGAGCGGGGCGCTCGAAAAGGAATTCGAGGCGCTGCACGCGGCTCAGCAGGAGCAAACCCACCGCCTGGAAAAGCAGGCCGCGTTCTGGAAGTTTCTGGCGTGGGTCATCGCCGCGCTGTTCCTCATCGGTGCCGGCTGGATGCTGGTAGTTCTGCTCAGCAACGCTCGACGCCGCAACTCGCGGTGACCGCGCCAGACCCGCGGGCATCGCCTGACAACTGCCCGGCGTAGCGGATTCCTTCAGCGGTTAGCCGAGGTCCGGTCAATCCACGACCAGGACCGAATGAATCTCCAGCCGCGGCAAAGTCAGGTGGGTGACGCCGTCGCGGAACTCGAAGGCCACGGGCTGACCGCCTGGTTCGATCGTCACGCGCGCCGGTGACTTCGCCGTACGGATCGTGATCTCAAGCGGTCCCACGACGGGGATGGAATCGAAGGTCGGCGTGCGGGCCCGCCGTGTTGACCAGGTTCACCGCCAGCCGGCCGTTCAGGCGGTTCACCGCCGCGTCCACGTCTGCCGAGCCCTTCACCTCGACGAGTGGCTGGGGAAAGTGATCTTCCTTCGAAAACGTGGATAGGGCTTTGGGGCGATTTGTTGGTTAGCCCGACTTCCGCTGCTGGAGGTGAGTTTCGGGTATTTTTGAGGGTTGGGCGGGTGTGGCGGGGCCGTTTTGCTGGGGTTTTGGAATGGGGATGTCCCCAAGCGCGTGTCGTGGCGACCCTCCCGCTTCCTTCCGGGGCCGTTACGGCTACCCTGGCCGTCATGTTTCTCAAGTGCAGCACGCGCAAAAAGGACGGCAAGGCGCATCGTTCCTGGTCCGTCGTCGAGAGCCGCCGCCTCGGACGCTCGGTCGTGCAGCGCCACGTCCTCTATCTGGGCGAGATCAACGACCCCCAACGCGCCGCCTGGCAGAAGTGCATCGAAGTCTTCGATGCACAGCAGGGCCAGACTCGCCAGTGCGCGCTCTTTCCCGCCGACCGCACGCCGCCCGCGACGGAGACACCCGCCGGGCAGGTGGAGCTTTCCCAACTCCAACTCTCCCGCCCCCGCACCTGGGGCGCGTGCTGGCTGGGCGATCAGCGCTGGCGCGACCTCCGCCTCGACACCTTCTTCGCCCCGCGCCTCGGGTACAGCCGCGAAGGCACCGACTGGGAGAAAGTGCTCCGTTTGCTCACGCTCTATCGGTTGCTCTCGCCCGGCAGCGAATGGCGCCTGCACCGCCACTGGTTCGGCACCACCGCGCTGGCCGATCTGCTCGGCGTGGACGAACGCCACGCGCAGGACGACCCGCTTTATCGCGGCCTCGACGGCCTGCTCGAACATAAGGACGCGCTCTTCGCCCATCTGCGCTCCCGCTGGCGCGATCTCTTCGGCGCGCAGTTCGACGTGCTCCTCTACGACCTGACCAGCACCTATTTCGAATGCGACGTCCCGGCGGATGAGAAAGATCCCCGCCGCTTCGGTTATAGCCGGGACAAGCGCTCGGACTGCGTGCCAGTCATCGTCGCGCTGGTGGTCACGCCCGAAGGCCTGCCACTGGCCTACGCGATGTTCCCCGGCCACACCGCCGACAAGACCACGCTGCGCCAGATGCTCGAACCGATTCAAAAACGTTACGGCCAGGCCGAACGCATCTGGGGGATGGACCGGGGCATTCCCACCGAAGCCGTGTTGGAAGAACTGCGGCAGAACGAGGCGAAGGTCAGCTACCTGGTCGGCACGCCCAAGGGCCGCTTGACGAAACTGGAAAAGGAACTGGCCGAAAAACCCTGGCAGGAAGTGCGACCGCACCTGCGCGTCAAACTCCTGCCGCAGGCGGGCGAAGTCTATGTGCTGGCCGAGAGCGGCGCCCGCGCCCACAAGGAGCGCGCCATGCGCCGGCGCAAACTCAAGGCCCTCTGGCAACGCCTGGGTGAAATCCAGCAGCAAGACCTCCCCCGCGACCCGCGCCTGGAAAAACTCGGCGGCGCGCGGGATCGTGCCGGCCGCCCCGTGGCCGGACTGGTCAAAGCCGACGTGGATGCGGAAGGCAAACTCACCTTCAGCCTCGACCGCGCCAGGCTGCGCGCAGTGCGTCGCCGCGAAGGCCGGTATCGGTTACGCACCAACCTGAGCGCCGACAACCCCGAACTGCTCTGGCGCTGCTACCTGCAATTGGTCTTCGTGGAAGAAGCCTTCCGCACCCTGAAAGGCGATCTGGGCTTGCGGCCCATTTACCATCACAAAGCCGGGCGGATCGAAGCCCACCTCTTCGTGGCGTTCCTGGCGTATTGCCTGAGCCTCACCTTGCGGCAACGCCTCAAGGCGCTGGCCGGCGGCCTGATGCCGCGCGTCGTGTTTGAGAAACTGGCCACGCTGCAACTGCTGGCCGTGCGCGTGCCCACCACCGACGGCCGGGAACTGCTCTTGGTGCGCCGCACCGAACCGGACCGGGATGCGGCGTTGCCGCTGGCGCGTCTGAACTTGGCACTGCCCCCGCAACCGCCTCCTCGCATCGGACAGCCCAAAGCCCGCTGAATCCGGTCCGATGTAGTGGCGACCTTTGCCCCTCGGCACCTCAAAACCCCAACAAAATCATCCTGCCCACCCTCCCCAGAGCCCCAGTAGCGGAAGTCGGGTTAGCGCAAGCCCGGCGGGCCAGGATCGACCCGAAGAGTCTGCGCCCGGCCAAGGCGTATCAAAGGCGGCTGGGGTTACCGGACATCTACCGCAGCGC
>JAKANS010000146.1 GCA_021823625.1 bacterium
CTAATCGACCTCGAACGACTGGGTTATCGGAACGTCAAGGTCCGCGCCGGAGACGGCTATCAAGGGTGGTCGGAAGCCGCGCCGTTCGACGCCATCATCGTGACCTGCGCGCCCGACCACGTGCCCAAACCGTTGGTCGAGCAACTCAAGGAAGGCGGACGGATGATCATCCCCGTAGGACCGCTCGGCGAGCAGCAGTTGTACCTCCTGGAAAAGCGCGGTGGAGAAGTACGACGCCAGGCTGTGCTGGGAGTCCGCTTTGTGCCCATGACCGGAACGCCCCGCGATTGAATTCAGCTGAGCGCAAGCCCTACATGGTTGACCGCGACCTGCGGCAACTCGCTCAGCCACACGTTGACGTCGTGACGTCCCGGGGTTGCCCCAGGCGGGTTTTGAAAGCGTGCCTTGGGCGCTCCAAGGGAGCCGGTCAGCCTTGGTGATCTTGACCGCCTCCGCCGGCCGTCGCTGCCACCGGCTCAAGGGCTTTTGAACCGGCGAGCGCCGGCACACCGAACAACGAATGTTGGTCGGGGAATTGACGGCCTCGCCGGCCCCGACGATTCTGCTCCCGCCGATGCTTGAAGAAACGGTTCAGATCCTAGCCAACGACCGGGACAGCGACCTGTATTTCCGGTTGGTGGTGCGCGCGCCGCGAGTCGCGCCACTGGTGCAGCCGGGACAGTTCGCCCATGTCCGCGTGCTGCCAATGAAGGCCACATTATTGCGGCGTCCATTCAGCATTTTCCAGGTTGCAGGCGACACTTTTTCCATCCTGTACAAGGCCGTTGGTCAAGGCACCGAAGTGCTGTCGCGGATGCCGCCCGGCGAAGAACTCAGCGTGATCGGACCGCTCGGGCGTGGCTTCACCGTCCCGCAACCCGGCGCGGAAACGCCGCTGCTCGTCGCCGGCGGTTACGGCATGGCTGCAATGTACCTGTTGGCGCAGCGTTCGCCGCAACGGGGCATCGTCTTCGTCGGCGGCCGGCGGCGCGTGGACATCCTCTGCGAGGACGAGTTTCGCGCGCTCGGCTGGCAGGTGCGCGTCGCCACCGAGGACGGCAGCCACGGCGAAATGGGTCTGGTCACTCAGCCATTGCTGGCAGAACTCCGACGCGGCACGGACGGAAAAAAGCTCTTTGCCTGCGGTCCCACGCCCATGCTCAAGGCGGTTGGCAAGATCGCGGATGAATTCCAGTTGCCGGCGGAGCTTTCGATGGACGAACACATGTGCTGCGGCGTCGGCGTGTGCTTGACGTGCGTCATCCCCGTCAAGGCCGGCGACGGTTGGGAATACCAGCGCACCTGCACGGAGGGACCGGTGTTCGACTCGCGGCAAGTCGCGTGGGAGGTGGAGAAGTGAAGTCAGAAGTCGGAAGTCGGAAGTCGGAAGCGACTGAGGTCGGTAACCCGCAGGAGGAGCGCCCGTGAACTTGTCTGTCCAAATCGGCAGGCTGACGCTGCAAAACCCGGTCATGGTCGCCTCGGGCACGTTCGGTTATGGCATCGAATACGCCCAACTGCTCGACCTCAATCAACTCGGGGCGGTCACGGTCAAAGGCATCCGCCTGCACCCGGTGCGCGGCAATGCGACACCCCGCACCGCTGAAGTCACCAGCGGCATGTTGAATGCCATTGGCCTCCAGGGGCCCGGCGTGGACGGGTTCATCAGAAAATACTGGCCGTTTCTGAAAGCCCTGAAGGTGCCCACCCTCATCAACGTCTGGGGCACCACGGTCGAGGAGTACGCCGAAGTGGCGCGCCGTTTCGATGCGCTCGGCGACGTGGGTGCGCTCGAACTCAACGTCTCTTGTCCGAACATCAAGGAAGGCGGCGCCCAGTTCGGGACGGATGTCAAGTTGCTCAGCCAGGTGGTGACCGCCTGCCGGCAGGCCACGACACTGCCCTTGATCACCAAGCTGAGTCCCAACGTGGTGAGCATCGCGCCTTACGCCAAAGCGGCGGAAGACGCGGGCAGCGACGCGCTTTCGATCATGAACAGCTATCCGGCGATGGCGATCGACATCGAGACGCGCCGGCCCAAGCTGGCGAACATCACCGGCGGCCTGACGGGGCCGTGCATCAAACCCATCGCGATCAAACTCGTCTGGGAGGCCGCGAAGGCAGTGAAGATTCCGATCATCGGCATGGGCGGCATCCAGACCGCGGCGGACGCCATCGAGTTCATCCTGGCCGGTGCGACGGCAGTGGCCGTGGGAACCGCGAACTTCTACGAGCCGCAGACCGCGCTGCAAGTGATCGCCGGCATCCGCGAGTTCTTGGTGCGGAATGGCATAGCAGACGTGCGCAAGATAGTTGGGTGCCTGCTGGCAGGTGAGCGATGACGCCAACCTCTCACAGCCACCGAGAGGGTTTCTCCGCTCTCCAGAATCAGCTTCAGGCGGCGGCGATTTTCGGGGTATCCTCAGCTCCAACGAAATTGATGAAATGAAAGTGCAAATTTCTACTCTGACCATCGAGCGATTCCGGTCGCTTCGACAGCTCAAGCTGAAAGACTTGGGGAGGGTCAATTTGATTACCGGCCGGAACAATACCGGCAAGTCGTCCATCCTCGAAGCCTTGCGCATCCTCGCCTCCGATGCTTCGCCGTCCGTCCTTTCCAGCATCCTGCGCTACCGCGAGGAAGACATCGGCGAGGCCGAGGAGTTGGGAAGAACCGTTGATGCGGAAAGCCTTTCCCAACTGGGCAACCTCTTCACGGGTTTCCCTCAGATTTCAGAAACCAAGGAGCCAATTGTCCTTGCGGCTAATGGCGGTAAGCGGTCCATGCGCCTGACCGTCTCCGTGGGTTTGTTTTCCGAGCAGCGTGACCCGGACGGCTCCAGGCGTCTTGTTCCGCAGCAAGCCCAGCTTTTTCCCGAGACCGAACTCATGCCCGCCTTGATCATGGAGTCCGGCTCCGTTCGGAAGGTTCTTCCACTAGATTACCTCAAGCGCTTTGCTCGTGGCCGCATCTTCCGTGGCGAACTGTCTGAAGAACCCAATCTCCCTTGCGTGTTTGTCAGTCCCTACGGGGGCGAACGCACGGCCAATCTGGGACCGCTTTGGGACAAGATTGCCCTCTCCGACCGTGAAAAGGATGTCGTGGAGGCATTGAAAATCATCGCGCCCGAAATCATGGCGGTTTCGATGGTGGGTGGCGACGGGCCGCGGCAGATGCGCACTGCTATCGTGCGCTCCAGCGCGTTCCAGCGCCCTGTGCCACTACGTTCTTTTGGCGACGGACTCAACCGCCTTTTCGGTATCGTGCTTTCCCTCGTGAACGCCAAAGATGGACTGCTGCTCATCGACGAGTTCGAGAATGGAATGCACCACACCGTCCAGTTGGACGTTTGGCGGGGTATCTTCCGCCTCTCCAGCTTGCTCAACGTCCAGATCTTCGCTACTTCGCATAGCTGGGATGCTGTTGATGCCTTCCAGAGGGCCGCCGTAGCCGACCCGGAGGAAGGGGTGCTCATCCGCTTGTCCAGAAAAGGGGAATCCGTCATCCCGACGCTGTTCCGCAAGGAAGAATTGGAGGTGGCCGCGCGCGACAAGATTGAGGTGCGTTGATATGGCGGGCAAAAAGATTCTCTTGGTGGAGGGCAGCGACGATGAGCATGTCCTGAAACACATCTGCGGCGAACGCGGCGTTGGCAAACTCGACGGAGTCAAGCCACAGGGCGACGTTCTCCGCCTGCTGGCTAATTTCCCGGTCCGGCTCAAAGAAAGTGACGTTGAGGCACTCGGTGTAGTCATAGATGCCGATACCGACCTTGCGGCCCGCTGGCAGTCCTTTCACGACCGGTTGACCAAAACGGGGTATCTGAATATTCCCGCCTATCCGGCCCCTTCAGGCACGATCCTCGCCCCGCCGTCCGACAGTCTGCTGCCACGGGTGGGTGTTTGGATTATGCCAGACAACCAGACCAATGGCATCCTGGAAGACTTTTTGCGCTTCCTAGTGCCGTCAGGCAGCAAGCTCTTCGAACACGCGGAATCCAGTGTCGCCACCATCCCAGAAGGCGAGCTGCTTTTCAGCCAGTTCGACGAGCCGAAGGCCATCATTCACACGTGGCTCGCATGGCAGAAAGAGCCAGGCAGACCGCTGGGAACGGCCATCACAGCTAAGTTTCTCGATCCCCACGTGGCGCAGGTGGACGTGTTGGTGACCTGGTTGAAAAGGCTTTTCTTCCCCTCGCCGAGTTAACGCACCTCGCCGGGTAGTGGCCCTGTTTGGAAACTGAGCATTCTTCGGTGAAAACAATAGTCTCTCACAATCGCGGTATCCAGACCGCGGCGGACGCCATCGAGTTCATCCTGGCCGGTGCGACGGCAGTGGCCGTGGGAACCGCGAACTTCTACGAGCCGCAGACCGCGCTGCAAGTGATCGCCGGCATCCGCGAGTTCATGCAACGAAAGGGCCTTCAGGACGTGCGGGAAATCGTGGGCGGCGTGGACGTGACCCAGTGAGTTGATTGCCGCTGGCGGCCGGGAATTGGGCGTCAGCGCGGTCGCAGGCGCATCCAGCTTCAACCCGGTTTGTTTATGAGCGGTAAACAGCGCATTTCCACGGACGGCGGAGCGAGCACCTTTGGACACAACCCGTTCGCGGGTTTGAACAGCGACGGCTTGCCACCAGCGCCGGATCAGCCCGCGGCCGAGCCAGCCGACCTCCCGCCGCCCGAAATCGCGAAACCACGCAAGCACCGCGGACGCGTCGATATCGTGCGCCAAACCAAAGGCCGCGGTGGCAAGACGGTGACGGTGGTGAGCGGATTTGTGGGCATAGGCTTGCCAGAAAAGGAGCAACTGGCGAAGGCGATGCAGCGCGCCTGCGGCACCGGCGGCACGGTGAAGGAAGGCTGGATCGAAATCCAGGGTGACAAGCGCATGGAAGTCGCCGCGATCCTCGCCGAAGCCGGCTTTCGGCCGGTCTTCGCCGGCGGCTGAGGCGAACGCGACAAACCGCGTGGGCGTGGAAACCCAATTGGCTTCGCGAGCGCAAGACGGCATTGCTCGCTGAGTCAGGCGGCCTAGTCTGCCCGCATGTCAAAGACACGTCACCGAGCCGCACCCACTGTGGTCGCGCTGCTTTGCGGGTTGGCAATTTCCACCTTGGCCGCGGCGAACGTTCCGCGCGCCGCGGTCTGGACCGCGGACGTGCCGGGCGGCGACCCGGCATTCGCCGCGCGCATCGCCGCGCAGGTGAAGGCCGCCGGCTACGCGGTTGAGTCGCTCGACAGTCTCGCGCTCACCAACGCCGCCACGCTGCAGGCCAACCGCTTTGACCTCCTCGCGCTGCCGAACGCGCGCCTTTTACCGATCGAATCCATCCCCGCCATCGAAGGTTTTCTCAAGCAAGGCGGCGATTTGCTGGCGCTGGGGTTGCCGGGCTGGGCGGAACCGCGATTTCGCCTGGCGGGCCGGTGGGTGTCGCAGGCGGAATACGAACGCACGCTGAACGCCGTCCGACCGCAGACGCCACTGCTTGACCTGGCCCACGCCGACCTCGCGCAGTGGAAACGCCACACCAATGACCCGAGGTCGCCGGCGACGCGCGAAATCGTTTCGGACGCGGGCGCGAACGCGCTGCACGTGACGGTCGGGAAACTGACGAGTTGGGACATCGTCGAGCCGCCGTCGCTGCTCGCGAAGTTCCCGCCCGGCCAGACGTTGACCTGCTTTCGCGCCAAAGGCGGCCCCCGCACCACGCAGCTCGCGCTCGAGTGGGTGGAGGCGGACGGCTCGCGCTGGATCGCGTCGGTGGACCTCGCCACCCACTGGCAGAGCTACGCGCTGACACCGGAGGCGTTCAAGGCGTGGGAGCCACGCAACGGCCGGGGCGGGGCGGGGGACCGATTGAACGTGAGCCGCGTGGCGCGTTTCACGGTGGGCCTGGCCCTTTCGCACAACTCGCTCGAACTCGGCCGGCACGAGTATTGGTTCGCCGATCTCGGCACCGCGCCGAATCCGTTTGGCGACGAAGCGCCCCCGGTCGATCCGCGCATTCCGCGGCTGGAGTCGTTTTCGCCGGACTACCAGTGTTTCCCGATCCAGACGGAGACAGTCGTCCAGCCGCGCGAATGGCAGGCGTTGATCCGCGAACCGTTGGCCAAGCCGGGCACGACGAACGCGGCGCCTGACATCGAAGCCGCGGGTCTGCTTGGCCTGCACCCGCGACCGCGCGGCGTGGGCTGGAAGCAAGACCGCCCGTGGCGTTGGCAGCCGCTGCTGGCAGCCCGGGATGCCGCCACCGGCGACTATCGCGGGGCAGCAGGTGTCTTGGTTGCTCACCTCGCCAAGCCATTCGCGGGCGGTGTGTGGGCGCTGTTCACCCCGTCGAAGCCGGCCTTTTACGACCGGCCCGAGGCGCAGCGCTGGTTGCGCCAAATCCTCCGCCGTCAGCGGCGGGGCATTTTTCTGGCCGAAGGCGGCGCGGAATTCTTCACGGTGTTTCCCGGCCAGGCTGTGCCACTTGGCGCGCGGGTGGTGAACTTCGGCCAGGCGGCGGTAACGAATCTGGAAGTGATGCTCACGGTGGTCGATCAGCGGGACGACACCGTCCGTTACCGGCACCAGCAACCGTTGACGGTGGCGGCCGGCGCGAGCGAAAGCGTGACGACAACCTGGAATCCCACCGACTGGCCCGCCGGCGGGTGTGTCGTCGCATGCCAGCTCTTGCAGGACGGCCGCGTGCTGGACGAGTTCTACCACGAACTGAACCGCTGGGAGCCGAAGGTCGCGCCGCAATTCATCGCCGCGACAAACGGCGGATTCCGGCTCGACGGCAAACCGTGGCGGGCGCATGGCGTGAACTACATGCCGTCGTCGGGGATCGGTGTGGCGAACGAATACTTTGAGTTCTGGCTCGGACGCGGCGCCTACGATCCGGAGGCGATCGAGCGCGACCTGCGCCGGGTCCAGGCGATGGGCCTGAACGCGGTCAGCATGTTCGTTTACCATCGCGATCTGGACGCCCAGCACCTGCTGGACTTTCTGTTCCGCTGCGAGCGGCTTGGTTTGAAGGTCAATCTGTCGCTGCGGCCTGGCACGCCCATGGAATTTCGCTGGCCGGAGATGAAGGAACTCATCGAACACTACCGGCTCGCCGAGAACGACACCGTGTTGGCCTACGACCTGGCCTGGGAGCCGAGCCACTACGACCACACCTACCAGGAGAAGAATTACGCGAAGGCGTGGAATGCTTGGGTGCTGAAGCGTTACGGCTCGGTGGAAGCCGCTGGCAAGGTTTGGGGCGAGGACGTGAAATCCGAAATCCGAAATCCGAAATCCGAATCGCTGCCCGTGCCGCCTGCGCGCTGGCTCACGACCGATGGTCCGTGGCGCAAAACGGTAGCGGATTATCGTCAGTTCCTCGATGAATTGCTCGGCGAAAAGTACGCCGAGGCGCGGCGGCTGGTTCGCTCGATCGACCCGCATCACCCGGTCAGTTTCCGGATGCAGTTCGCGGGCGATCCCACGTTCAACCAGGAAGGATTGCTCCCGTACGACTTCTACGGTTTGCGCGACGCGGTGGACATCTGGGAACCGGAAGCCTATGGGCGCATCGGCGATTGGGCCCAGGTCCGGCCCGGCGATTTCACGGTGGCCTACGCGCGCTTGTGCGATCCGGCCAAACCGGTGGTCTGGGCCGAAATGGGCTTCACCTGCTGGGATGCGAAACTCATGGCGCCCAGCCCGCAGAAGCTGGACTTTGGCGGCCGTTATTACGCCGACTTTTACCGGATGCTCACCGAGTCCGGCAGCGACGGTGTTTTCTTCTGGTGGTATCCCGGCGGCTACCGGTTGAACGAGCGCAGCGATTACGGAATCATCAACCCCGACGGCACGGACCGGCCGGTGACGAAGGCGATTCGCGAATGGGGCCCGCGGTTCCTGTCCGTGTCAAAGCCACCGGAGCCTACCGACTGGATCGAAGTCGATCGTGACTGCGACGCGCGTGGGCTGCCGGGCATGTACGAAGCGGTGAAGGCGGCGTATTGGCAGGGCGTGGAGCGGGGCAGGGGAGTGGGCTTGAAGTGGGCACGACCGCCGGGGGCACCGAACTCGGGCGCGAACTCCGAGTAACAGAATACGACACTCAAGACGCGAACGTTTCATTGGGCACCAGCGATTCCCATGAGCGCACGCCGAGAGGTCAGCGCTTGGCGGGCTTAACGATCTCGGTCACCCGACTCAAGTCGAGAATCGCGAAAGCGCCCTCCGTCCAGACGGCGATGGTTGAGCCGTCCGGGCTGGGCAACCACCTGTCTGCTTCCAGCACATACTGGTGTCCAGACTCGCTCACGATGAGTATGGGCTCTCGTCCGTTGCCGAAGGCCGCACGAATTTGTTCCAGTTTCATCGTCGAAGCGTTTCTTGCATGGCCGACTTTTCCGGCAGGCTACGTCCGCGGCAGGTTTCTTTCAAGCGCCCGCACCCGAGTTGCGCGCCCGTGTGCGTAACGCCTGGACATTTTCACGTTCACTTTCGCCTTTCCACGGCGGCGGCGGCGGCTATTTTGTGCTGACGCGGGCAAAAGCTGTCACCAGCACATCCGCGACCGATGGACTTGGCACACATACGCAATTTCAGCATCATTGCCCACATCGACCACGGCAAGACGACGTTGAGCGACCGGCTCTTGAATCGCACGGGCACGATTTTGGACCGGGATATGCAGGCCCAGTTGCTCGATTCGATGGACCTCGAGCGCGAGCGTGGGATCACCATCAAGGCTCACCCCGTGACGATGCGTTACCTGGCGAAGAACGGCGAAACGTACGAGTTGAACCTGATCGACACCCCGGGCCACGTGGATTTCTCGTACGAGGTTTCGCGCAGCTTGAGCGCGTGCGAAGGCGCCGTGCTGATCGTGGATGCAGCGCAAGGCGTCGAGGCCCAGACGGTCGCGAACGTCCACCTGGCGATGAAGCAGAACCTGACGATCATCCCGGTGATCAACAAGATCGATCTGCCGCACGCCGACGTGGCCCAGGCCCGGACGCAGCTCGAAGATATTCTGGCCATCCCCGCGGAAACCGCCATCCCGGCCAGTGCCAAGGAAGGCATCGGCATCGATGAAATCCTGGAGGCGATCGTGGCGCGCATCCCACCGCCAAAGCCGACCGGAGCCGCGTCGCTGCAAGCGCTGTGCTTCGATTCCTACTTCGACACTTACAAGGGCGTGGTGACCCACGTGCGGATCTTTAACGGCGAGCTGGCACCGGGCATGCACGTCAAGCTGCTCCACACCGGCCGAACATACGAAGTCAAGGAAGTCGGCAGCTTCAATCCCAAACCCTACGAGCGCGAGCGGCTAAGCGTGGGCGAGACCGGTTACGTCACGGCCAACATCAAGACCCCGAAAGAGGTCAAGATGGGTGACACGTTCACCGACGCCAAGAATCCTTCGGCGCCGCTGCCGGGTTTTCAGGAGGTGCACCCGATGGTGTTCAGCGGCCTGTACCCGATCAACACCGCCGACTACGAGCACCTGAAGGTGAACCTGTCGAAGCTCCAGTTGAACGACTCGGCGTTTATCTATCAGGCGGAAAGTTCGGTGGCGCTGGGCTTTGGCTTTCGCTGCGGGTTCCTGGGCCTGCTCCACCTGGAGATTGTGCAGGAACGGCTGCGGCGACATTACGGAATGGACATCATCGCCACCTATCCGAGCGTGGTGTACCGCGTAACCTTGCGCGACGGCACGGTTAAGGAAGTGGACAATCCCACGTTCCTGCCCGAGGCCACCTTCATCGAACGGATCGAGGAGCCGATGGTCAAAGCCTTCATCATTTGTCCGAACGAATACATCGGCGACATGATGGCGTTGATCTCCGAGAAACGCGGCGTGCTGGAGCACACGGAGACGCTGGATCCGCGGCGGGTGATGTTGACGGCCATGACGCCGCTGAGCGAGATCCTCATCGATTTCCACGACCGCATCAAAAGCCTCACCCGCGGTTACGGGTCGATGGACTACACGCACGCCGGTTACCAGGTATCCGACATGGTCAAGCTGGAGATGCTGGTGAACGGCGAGCCGGTGGATGCCTTCTCCTGCATCGTGCATCGCGACAAGGCGGAGGGGCGGGGCCGCGCGCTGGCGGCGAAGCTCAAGGAAGTGATCCCGCGGCAGCAGTTTGCGGTGGCCATCCAGGGCGCCATCGGCGGCAAAATCGTCGCGCGCGAAACCGTCAGCGCGTTCCGTAAGGACGTGACCGCCAAATGCTACGGTGGCGACATTTCGCGAAAACGCAAACTGCTCGAAAAGCAGAAAGAAGGAAAGAAGCGCATGAAGTCGATCGGCTCGGTGGACATCCCGCAAGAGGCGTTCATCGAGGTGCTGAAGGCGTAGCGCGCGGCCGGGCAGGGGAGTCATCGTGTTCAACCCATGAACTGGAAATGGTTCGTATTCCGCAGCTATCGGCACGCCGCCGAGCTGCGCAAACAGGTTTGGTACATTCTAAACTCACAACGCGACCTCCTCGCGGAAAAGGCGCGGGACGAGGTCAGCGACGCGTTGCGCGACTTCGATGCCGTCCTGAAGACGGGCACCAACACGGCTGGCCTGAAATCGGCCATGGCCACGCTGGAGAAATCCGCGACGCAATGGCTCCAGCCGTACCCCAGCGCCGGCACCCGCGAAAACCTCAAGGAGTTCATGGTCAGCGGCGTGCTGATCTTGAGCATCTTCAGCTTCTTCATCCAGCCGATGAAGATCCCTTCCGGCTCCGCCCAGCCGACGCTTTACGGGAACGTGGTCACCAACGTGGACGGCGCCATCCCGGGACGGCTGCAGCGGTTCGTGGACTGGTTCCGCGGCATCGACTACCACGAATGGATCGCCGGCGACGACGGCGTGCTGATGATCGAGCCGGTCGCAACGACCTTCGGTTTCGTCAAGACACAGCGGCTCTCGGTGGGCACGGACACCTACACCTTTTTCTGGCCTCCCGACAACCTGCCGAGTCACCTCACCATCCGACCGGGCCAGAGCTTTCACAAAGGCAATACGGTCCTGAAGCTCAAGATTTGCAGCGGCGACCGCCTTTTCGTGGACCGGCTGAGTTACAACTTCATGCGGCCGCGGCGCGGCGACATCATCGTCTTTCATACCGTGGACATCGAGCGCAAGCTGCGGGTCGCCCACGCGAACGTGGTGCCGGACACGCATTACATCAAGCGGCTCGTCGGGCTCAGCGACGAAACCGTGCGCATCGCCGACGACCGTCACGTGTTCATCAACGGCCGGCGGCTGGACACGAACGACCTCGGTTTCGAAAAGGTCTATAGCTTCACTGGCCCGCCGCGGGACAGCGTCTATTCCGGGCATCTCAACAACAAGCTCGCGATCGAGTACGCCGGCCGCGGCTTTGCGCCGTTGTTTCCGGACGGCAACAGCGAGTTCGTGGTGCGGCACAACTACTACCTCGCGTTTGGCGACAACACGATGAATAGCTGGGACGGCCGCGGCTGGGGCGACTTTCCGCGCGAGCACGTGGTCGGCCGGGCGCTCTTCGTGTTCTGGCCGTTCACGCATCGGTTCGGGCCGGTCTTTCGGTGAGGCAGGGGAGCAATCGTGTTCAATCCATGAACTGGCGATGGTTCGTATCGCGGAGCTACCGGCACGCCGCCGAACTACGCAAACAGGTTTGGTACATTCTGAATTCGCAGCGCGATGTCCTGGCGGAGAAGGCGCGGAGCGAGGTCAGCGGTGCACTGCGCGACTTCGACGCCGCTTTGAAGGGGGGCCTCCGCGCGGCTGAATTGAAGCCGGCCATGGCCACGCTGGAGAAATCCGCGACGCAATGGCTCCAGCCGTACCCCAACGCCGGCACGCGCGAAAACATCAAGGAGTTCATGGTCAGCGGCGTGCTGATCTTGAGCATCTTCAGCTTCTTCCTCCAGCCGATGAAGATTCCGTCCGGCTCCGCCCAGCCGACGCTTTACGGGAACGTGATCACGAACCTGGACACCGCCATCCCGGGGCGGCTGCAGCGGTTCGTGGATTGGTTCCGCGGCATCGATTACCATGAATGGATCGCCGGCGACGACGGAGTTCTGATGAACGAGCCGGTGGCCACAACCTTCGGCTTCGTCAAGTCGCAACGGCTTTCGGTGGGCACGGACACCTATACCTTCTTTTGGCCACCCGACAACCTGCCGAGTCACCTCACGGTCCACCCGGGCCAGTCCTTCCACAAAGGCGACACCGTGCTGAAACTCAAAGTCTCCAGCGGTGACCGCCTGTTCGTGGACCGGCTGAGTTACAACTTCATGCGGCCGCGGCGCGGCGACATCATCGTCTTCCACACTGTGGACATCGAGCGCAAGCTGCGGGTCGCCAATTCGCGTGTGGTGGCGGACACGCACTATATCAAACGGCTCGTCGGGCTCAGCGATGAAACCGTCCGCATCGGCGACGACCGTCATGTTCGCATCAACGGTCGGCGGTTGGACACCAGCGACCCAGGGTTCGAGAAGGTTTACAGTTTTACCGGCCCGCCGCGGGACAGCGTCTGTTCGGGGCATGTTAACAATAAAGTCATGGCCGAGTATTCCGGCCGCGGTTACGCGCCCTTGTTCCTGGATGGCAACAGCGAGTTTGTGGTTCGCCACAATTACTACTTGCCTTTGGGCGACAACACGATGAATAGCCTAGATGGCCGCTTCTGGGGCGACATTCCGCGCGAGCAGGTCGTCGGCCGGGCCTTGTTCGTGTTCTGGCCGTTTACGAGTCGGTTCGGACCGGTCTTTCGGTGAAATGGACGATCATCATCTGGCGCTGGCTAAGCTCGCGGACCTACCGCGGCGCGTTGGATGAGTACCGCCGCACCCGCACCCAACTGAGACGCCAGCGTGACTTGATCGCGGACGAGGGGGCGACCGCGATTCTGGCGGATCTGGCGCGGTTGCGCTTGGCAATCGCGAGCGGCGAAGCACCCGTCGTGGTGGGGGCCGCGCGGGAGGAATTGCGCACCCACGCCTATTCCTGGCTGGAGGATCCGCGGCATAACCGGCTCAAGGACTACACGGAGATGGCGCTGACCGCCATCGTCGTGGTCATGGTCTTGCGAACCTTCTTCGCGCAGCCAATGCAGGTGCCCACCGCCTCGATGCAGCCCACGCTGTTCGGCGTCACGATCACGAACCTGCTGGCCCAGCCCGACGGGGCGATTCCACCGTGGTGGCGACAGGTCTGGGAACATGCGCTTTACGGCCGGTCGTACTACCACCTCGTCGCGCGGGCGGCGGGCAAGTTCGTGAAGGTCGAGCCTCCGCAACCAGTCCCGTCCTGGTTGGGCTGGCTGCCGGGGCTGCGGGAGCAGCGGTTCCAAATCGGTCCGGAATGGTATTCCGTCCGGTTGCCGGGCTTGGAATTGCCCAACCCCTTCGGGTTGCCGCCCGAATACGTCTTTCTGTATCTCGCCGGTCTGAATCCAGACCACGTTTACCAGCCGGGCGATGATTTGGTGAAGCTGGCGATTACCACCGGCGACCATGTCCTCATCGACCGGTTCAGCATCAATTTCCATCGTCCGCAGCGCGGCGAGATCGTGGTTTTTCGCGCCCAGGACATCTCCAAGCTGCACGACAACGAATACTACCTGAAGCGCCTCGTGGCCTTGGACGGCGACACGGTTCAGATCGGCGATGATCGCCACCTGCGGATCAACGGCGTCCGGCTCGACTCGGCCACGCCGCACTTCGATGAAGTGTACAGCTTTCGCGGTCCGCCCGTGGACGGCGAGTACTCCGGCCATATCAATGATCGGACGGCCCAGCGGCTGCGGATGAAGCGCGGCTTCCTGGCGCCGCTATTCCCAAACGGGAGCACCGTGCGCCACGTCGGGGCTGGCCAGATCATGGTGATGGGTGACAACACGGTGAGCAGCTACGACAGCCGCGCCTTTGGCGAATTGTCCGAGAGCGCCATCCTGGGGCGACTACTGGCGGTCTATTGGCCGCTGACCCCGCGGTTCGGCTTCAGCGTGAACTAGGTGTTGACGCGCAGGTCTGGTGGAATAAGGCGGAGTGGTCGGGGGGGCGGTTTTTGCTCGCCCCAAGAGCCGCCGAGGCACACGCTAGCGCCATGAAGAACCTATTTCTGTCCATCCTTTTCTGGTTCCTCGACGATTTCAGTGGCATGGAGTGACGGGGTGAGGTGAGGTGGGGGGCCCTTATGGCGACACCCGAAGAGACGTTTCCTCAATTGTTGGGACTGGGCGAGAGTTGGCGCGTCAGGGCGGTCAGCGGGTGACGTGCTACGACCACGGGGAGCCGATGGGGTGGCGACACTTGAACGGGTTCAACAAGGAGTGCGTGATCGTCACGGCCCTGCCGCGGGGGAAGCGGCAAGAGGACGGCCCGGGGTACCGGGTCACCCCGCCGTGGGAAGGACGAGGGAAGCCCTTCACCAAGGAGTTTGAGGCGTTCGCACTGACGCGGATGCGGGCGATGCCCGTGAAGAAGGCCGGGGCGATTCTGGGCGAGACCGATCAACGGATGGGGCGGGTGCTGCACGCGCCGGCGGACTGGTCGGAAGGGGTGGGGGGGGCGGACGAAATGAACCGGAAGCAGGGGCACAACTACATTACGGTGTTCGCCGATTTGATGGAGAAGCGTGTGCGCTTGGGAGCCGAAGGCCAAGACGCTGGCGTCTGGGAACTGTTGGCGCCGGAATTGGTTGCCCACAACGGGCATCCGCAGGCGGTGACGCAGGGGGCGATCGACATGAGTCCGGCCTGCCAGAAGGGGGCACGGGAGAACTTCGGGAGCGCGTCGCGGGTGTTCGACAAGTTCCAGGTGGTGCAGGCGACCAGCGAGGGGGGGGGAAGCGATGCGGCGACTGGCGGCGCAGGAGAGCGCGGAGAAGCAGCGTGCGCTGGCCAAGAGCCAGTGGATCTTCCGCAAGAACCCGAAGAACCACACGGACCGGGAACGTCTGGACCGGCCGGACTGGAAGCATCTGCGGACGGTGACGGCGTACCCGATGCGGCCGATTCTTCAAGCCCTCTACGCACTGCGAGACGGGCGCCAGGCCCGGCGTGACTGCAAGATCCGGTGCGGTTGGGTCCAAGAGACGGCGGCCCAGAAGGGCCCCGAGTTGCTCCAGCCGCGGGTGAAAGTGGCGCAGATGGTGGAACGTCACCTGGGGGGGATTCTCGGTCACTGGCAGGCAGGGCTCCCGACGGCTTATCTGGAAGGGCTGAACAGTCTCTTCTCAGCCACCAAGCGCAAAGCCCGGGGCTGTCGAACCACCAAGAACTTGCTGGCCATGCTCTACTTCGTTGCCGGGAAACTCCGGGTGCCGTGCTACTGATTCCACTGAAATCGTCGAAGAAGC
>JAKANS010000007.1 GCA_021823625.1 bacterium
GCTCAGGGGCGGGGCTTGCGCCACCACGAATCTGAGTCAACGCATCGTCGGACGCCCCGTCCAACGCCCCGCCCCGGTAACCTTTAATTTGAGTCAACTCGCTTGGGGAAAAGTTGTCCGCCGAAGAGAAGCGATTACAGATCGGATCGTCGTCGGCAAGGGGGAAATCGAAATCACCCTGTGTTGCCTACCTTCTACGAAAGAACTGTCAAAAAGTGGCGGAAGGGGTGGGATTCGAACCCACGGTAGCCTTGCGACTACGCCTGATTTCGAGTCAGGTGCCTTTAACCACTCAGCCACCCTTCCACTCGTCGCCGGCCACCGCGATTGGCGACGGCAACTGCGGGGTACTATGGCTTCCAGTCGCCTTGCCGCAAGCGGATTTGCCGGCGCGGGAGGCCGCTGGGGGAGGTTCACTCGATTGCGGGAGGCGAGAGGGCTTCGATACGCGCTTGCGTGGCGACCGCGGAGGCGCGCACCTTCGGCGAGTCGGAAACCGCGAGGGCCCGCAAAGCGGGCAGGGCGTTCGTGGCGTGATCGGTCCAATCGCTGGTGCTGGCCAGCGCCTCCACGGCGGCCAGCCGGACAGATTCCTCCGGGTCCCGCAAGGTTCCAACGATGGCCGCCACGGTCTGGCGACTCCACACCGTCGGTCCCGCCAGCACTTGAGCGGCGCCGGCGCGGATGACGGGATCGGGATTCTTCAGCAGCGCGATCACCTCCTTCAGCGCCGAGTAATCCCTCGCTGCGCTGCTTTTCAGAGCGGCGACGCCCGTCTCACGTGTTTCCAGCTTTGGACTCTGCAGAAGCGTCGCCAGCGCGGGAATCACCGACGGTCCCATGCTGGCCAGTGCTTGGATTAGGTGCGCGCGGCGATGAAGCGGAACGTCCGGCAGCGCGGCCACCAGGCCACCCACAGCCGGCACCGCCGCAGGACCGAGTTTAGCCAGAGCCGTGCACACGTAGCCGTAAGCGAGTTCGTTCGTCGTCTTGATCGCGGCCATCAAGGTCGGCAGCGCGGTTGGGCCGATGCGGCGCAAGGCGTCAACCGCCGCCTCGACCATGCGGGGATCCCGATCGCCGACGGAGTGCGCCAGAGCCGGAATCGCGCGCTCGGCCGCGGGGCCAAGCGTGCCCAGCGCGCGCGCGGCTTGCCAACGTCGGTCGATCGCCGTGCGCGGGCGCGCCCACTGCATGGAAAGCACCCAGAGTCGGCGTGGCAAAATTCGTTCCGCCGCCATCGCCATTCGGCCCAAAATGGAATCGCGCGCCTGCAAATGGGCGATCAGCGCCGGCACCGCGTTCGTGCCCATCGCGGCAATAGCCGTCTCGCGGACGTGCGACGGATCATCCGGCTCAGCCATCCAGGAAGCGAGGGACCGGCCCTGGTAGCTCGGTTCGGCCGGCCAGCGCAGGCGGTCTTGCAGGACGAGAAGGAGCAAAACCACCAGTACGCCGGCCGCGGCCAGAGCGAGCCAGCGAAGGCGGCTTTTGCGGGAGGCGTTTTGTTTGACGTTCATGGTTACCCGTTCGTTGGAAAGGAGACAGTTCGCCGGGCGGCCCGCTCAATCGCCGGCCGTGACCTCAGTGGGCAAACCGCTGGGGCGGCCGCGAATGCGCTCCCGCGCATCTCGGGCCGCCGACCGCGCGTGGCCGACCACCACGTCTTGAATCGTCGCGGTGTGGGCCAGTCGGGTGAGTTCTGGCATCGCGGCGGCGGCTCCCGGGCCGATGGCGGCGAGGGCGTTGGCGGCCGTCAACTGTTCCTCCGGATCGTCAGCGCGGAGCATGAGTGTGAGACCTGGCACGGCGGGTGCGCCGGCGGCGCCCAAGCCGGTCAGCGCCACGGCCGCGTTCACACGCACGTCCGATTCGACGTTGGTGAGAAATGGTACCAGACCGGGCACGGCCGCCGGTCCCATTTTGCCCAATGCCAGCGCCGCCATGCTCGGCGTGCGCGAAGGCCGGTGGCTCTGTTCGGTCTCCAGCATGGTCAACAAACGCGGGATGGCGGCGCTCGCCGCGGGGCCCATTTCGCCCAGCGTGGCGGCGGCCTCCCAGCGGCGTTCCGGCTCCGAGAGCAACTCGCAGAGGATCGCGACCGTCGCGTTCGTTTCCAGGCCGAGTTGGCGAAGCGCCCGCGTGGCTTCCAAACGTTCACCGGGCCGGTCGGACTTCGCCAGCGCGAGCAAATCGGGCGCCGCCGCGCGCGCCGCCGTCCCCAACGAGGCCAACGCTTTGGCGGCAAAACGTCGCTCGGCGTCCACCGGAGAGCGCAGGCGCGCGGCCACCGCGGCCACGACCCGTGGATCGTCCCGACCGACCGCCGGCAACGCGCGCAGCACGTTCTCGCGTTGGTGGACATCGGAGTGCGCGAGCAGTCCGAGCAGCGGCGGAACCAGGTTCGTCCGCGCGGAACCGAAGGCCTTCTCCGCGTTGTCGCTGAGGAGGCTGGCCACGCCGTTGAGTGTGCGCCAGTCCGGGGCTTCAAGCACCCCGGCAATCGCGGGGATCGCGGGCGGGCCGATGCCGCGCAAGGCCTGGGCAGCGGGGTCGAGCCAGATTCGCCGGGCCAGCGCGGGCGCGGCAGGTGCCGCTTGCGGGCCGAGCCGCGCGAGTTCACCGGCGGCCGCGGCGGCCAGATCCTCGGCGCGGATCGGAGCCGCGCTTTTCGGCCAAAAGCGCCGCCGCAACCGCCACCACGTCTCGCGGATGCGGCTGTCCTCCCCGTGCACCGCGCGGGTCAGTTCGGGCACCGCTTCCGGGCCGATGGTTTTAAGCGCCGCCTCGGCCGGCAGGCGGACGCGGTAGTCGTCGTTGGCCAGTGCCACCAGCCAATGCCGCAGCGAATGGCCGTGGTAGCGCGGGCCAGGGTCGGGCCACCAGGCGACGGCCAGGCCGGCGATGAGCACCAGGGCCATCGCGGCGGGCAGAAGCGTTTTGCGGGAAATGCGTTTCACCGGACCGCCAACAAGTTAGCGCCACTCGCGGTCAGGGAACAGCGGCAAAGGGCCATGTCCCGATTTCAATCTCGAAGTCGCAGTTGACCTGGTTCCGTCGCTGGGAACTTGCCCGCGAAACACGCAAAACACGCGAAACATGCAAAAAAACCAAAGTATCGAACCGCTGTCTCCGCTGCGGTCATCGTTCACACCCGTTGGGTGAAGCCGGCGTTTCATCGCCGACCTTCACGGCCGGTTTGTTTTCGCGTGTTTGGCGTGTTTGGCGGGAGATTCAATTGCAGCTTATCGGTTGAGATTGGTGGCCGCGCCGCGGCGGCGGCGGGCGGGTGCGGCAGAACCGCCCCCACCAAAGCAGGACGCCACCCGGCAAAGCGCCGGATCGGGTGCCCGCGGTGGGTCGCACCCGTTCCGGGAAAACGCTTCGCCGTGGACTTCCACGGTTGCAAAAGCCGTGGGCCGTGCTAAATCCACGGCTCGGTTGGAATCATAACTATGCCGACGTACCAATACGTTTGCGCCAAGTGCGGACACGAATTCGAGCTCGTCCAGTCCATGAAGGACGACCCGCTGGCGACGTGCCCGAAGGATCGTTGCGCCCGCAAACCCTGGGCCAAAGGCAAGGTCAAGCGTCAGATGAGCGGGGGCGCCGGCCTCATTTTCAAGGGCAGCGGCTTTTACATCACCGACTACCGCAGCGAGGGCTACAAGCAGTCCGCGAAACAGGAGTCGGACAACGCCGCCCCCAAGAAGGACACCGGCACCAAGCCGGAGGCGAAACCCGCCGGCGGCGGCGGTTCGGCGGGCGGCGGGGGCGCCAAGCCGGCCAAGGAGTAACCTGCCGTGCGCCTTACCGGCGGCATGCGGTTCGGTCTGGCTGCGTGGGCGGGGTGGCTCTCCGCGGTGGTGGGGTGGTGTTTGCCGGGGTTGGCGGCGTTGCCGGGCGCGAGCGATTGGGTGACGGTGTACAGCCGGTCGGGCCAGTTCATCGTTCACAGTCTGCATCCCACCGCGCCGAGCCTGGCCGTGGTGTCGCCGGCGAGCACCAGCAAATTGATCTGGCTCCAGCCGGACCCGCTGGCGGTTTCCGGCGAGCGCATCAAGGCGTCTTTGCTCGCTGAACTGGGCCTGCCCGATCGCTGGCGCGGCAAGATCCAACTGAACATCACGCCCCGGATCCGGCCCGTTCTGTTCCCGACGGCGGCGGCGGTGCGGTTCACCGACGGCTGGCAGTACTCGCTGCGGTTGCCCCAGGAAATCGAAGGCACCGCCCTGGTTCGCGGCCTCGTGCACGCGCTGTTGAGCGAACTGGCCGGCCGCACGCCCGGCCCGAACGCGCCGGAGATTCCGTTCTGGCTCGTCGAGGGCTTGACCGGCGAAATCCTTTCCCGCGTCGGCCCCGACCCGCTCGCGAAGCCGAACACGGTCACCGGCAAGTACGGCAACGCGCTGGGCCTGCTGCAAGGCACGGCCAGCGATCGTCAGTTGGCCCGCGAAAGCCGCGAGTTCCTCGACCGCTTCACGTCCCGCCCGATCCTTTCCTTCGAGGAACTCAGCCTGCCGTCCAATGCACAACTCTCGGGTGCCGCGCTCGAACATTACCGGATGTGCTGCCAGGTTTTCTTCGCTTCGCTCCAGCGCCTGCCCGGCGGCCGGCAGGCACTCGTCGCGATGCTCGAACAACTGCCCCGGCACCTGAACTGGCAGACCGCTTTCCTTAGCGCCTTCCGATCCCAGTTCTCCGGGATGCTCGACGTCGAAAAATGGTGGGCGCTCACCACCCAACGGGTCACCGTTACGGCGAAAGGTTTCACCCTGTCGCCCGAGGCGGCCCTGCGCTGGCTCGCGGATTTGATCCAAATCACCGTCGAGGTCCAGGAGACTCGCGACGCCCCGCTGATCCGGCGCACGCTGACGCTTCAGACCGTGGTCACCGAATGGGATTTCGCCGGGCAACCGCCCGTGCTCTCGGAGCGCATCCGGCAACTGCGGGCGTTGGCGGGTGCGTTGCCGCCGGAGGTCAAACCGCTCGCCGCCGAGTACGCCAACACGCTGCAGGCGTACCTCGAACAGCGCGGGCGCGCGGGACTGCAGCCAACCTTGCCCGGGCTCGCGCAAGCGAACCTCTCCGACGCGTTGCGCACGGCCGTCAGCACCCTCGATGCGCTGGACCGGCGCCGGGACGAAATCTGGGCGCGGCTGCGCCAAAACGATCTCACGCGCGCGAACGCCGGCGAAGCACCCTCCACGGCCAGGCGTTGAAGCGCTCGCGCCTCGTGGTCGTGGCTCAAACGCTCGGCGGCTGGATCGCCTTTTTCGCCGCGCTCACGAACGCGCCGATCTTCGCCGGGTCTTTCCGGCCGGGAGCCGATTCCACGCCGCTTGAAACATCCACCGCGTACGGCCGCGCCTGCCGGATGGCCTCCACCACGTTTTCCGGCGTGAGCCCGCCGGCGAGCAGGATCGGCCGGCCGTACTGCGCGGTCTGGGCCGCCAGCGCCCAATTGAAACGCGCGCCCGTCCCGCCCAATTGGCCCGGCACGAAGCTGTCCAGCAACCACGCCGCGGTGGCGTAGTCGCGGAGCCCGGCCAACGATTCCGGCCCGCTGATGCGGAACCCCTTGATCACCGGCAGCGCGAACCGGCCGCAAAATTCCGGCGTCTCGCGACCGTGAAATTGCAGCGTGTCCAGCCGGCATTCCCTGGCCGTTTCGCGGATGAAGTCTTCCGTCGCATCCACGAAGACGCCCACCTTGGCGATGAACGGCGGTAATGTGCGGCAAATTGCGGCCGCGTGGGTCACGGTCACCGCGCGCGGACTGCGCTCGTAAAACAGGAAGCCCAACGCATCCGCGCCGGCGACCACCGCCGCCAGTGCATCCTCGCGTCGCGTGATGCCGCAAATCTTCACCCGCACGTTCATGCCGTGGCTCTTCTGCCAGAACGGCGCGCGAAAGCCACGCGGTTTTTCGTGCCGTGCAACCCCGGTCGCAGCGGTTTGTACTTCCCTCACGGTCCGCCGCCGGGTAGGGAAGCGGCATGTCTCATGCACGCCGTTACTGGGAAACGTGCGCCATCCTGCTGGCGCTCTCGCTGCGCGCCGCTGACTCCGCCGGTCCCGAGGCCGTCGCCAACGACCTCCCGCGCTTCCCGCCCGTCGCGGTCCAGGACGTGTTGCCGACCTTCAAAGTGCGGCCGGGCTTTCGGATCGAACTGGTCGCCAGCGAGCCGCTGGTGCGCGATCCCATCGAAATCTGCTTCGACGAAAACGGCCGGATGTTCGTCGTCGAAATGATCGATTACTCGGAGTTGCGCGACGCCCAGCCGCACCTGGGGCACGTGCAGATGCTCGAAGACACGGACGGCGACGGACGCTTCGATAAGAGCACTGTGTTCGCGGACGACCTTCCATGGCCGACCGGCCTGTGCTGCTGGAATGGCGGCATCTTCGTGGGCGCGACGCCGGATGTGTTCTACTTGAAAGACACCGACGGCGACGGCAAAGCGGACGTGCGCCGGCGCGTTCTTACCGGTTTTGCAATCGACTACGCGCCGTACCGGACCAACCAGCTCAACATGCAGGCGATGTTCAACAGTTTTCGCTGGGGCCTGGACAACCGCATCCACGGCTGCACGGCACCCAACGGCGGCGAGGTCACGTCGCCGCTCACGCCGGGTCGCGCGCCGGTGAACGTCCGCGGACGCGACTTCGCCTTCGACCCCCGCACGGACGTGCTCGAAACCGAGGCGGACGGTGGACAATACGGTTTGTGTTTCGACGACCGTGGCCGGCGGTACACGTGCAACAACAGCGACCACATCCGCGTGTTCATGTACGAATCGCGTTACGCGGATCGCAACCCGTACTTCACCATGCCACCCGCGCTGGAAAGCATCGCCGTGGACGGCCCGGCGGCGGAGGTCTATCGCACCAGCCCGGAGGAACCGTGGCGGGTCTTGCGCACCAAATGGCGCGTCTCCGGCGCAGTGCCGGGGCCCATCGAGGGCGGTGGGAGGGCGAGCGGTTATTTCACCAGCGCCACCGGCATCACGATCTATCGCGGCGACGCCTGGCCGGAAGAATTCGTGGGCGACGCCTTCATTGCCGATTGCGGCAGCAACCTGGTTCACCGGAAAAAGGTGCGCGCGGACGGCGTCGCGTTGCGGGCCGAGCGACCGGCCGACGAGCGACGCACCGAGTTCCTCACCTCCACCGACACCTGGTTCCGGCCGGTGCAAGGCGCGAACGCGCCGGACGGGGCGCTGTACGTGATCGACATGTACCGCGAGATCGTCGAACACCCGTGGTCGCTGCCGCCCGGCATCAAGAAGTTCCTGGACCTGAACAGCGGCAACGACCGCGGCCGGATTTACCGCATCGTGCCGGATGGCTTCAAACAACCGAAGCTCCCGCGGCTCGGCCAGGCCGGCACCGCAGAGCTCGTGAAAACATTGGAATCGCGCAACGCCTGGCATCGCGAGACTGCGGCGCGCCTGCTTTACGAGCGCCAGGACAAAGCAGCCGTGCCGGCGTTAGAAACGCTGCTTCGCGAATCGCATTCGCCGCTCGGCCGGATGCACGCGCTGTATGTGCTTTCCGGGTTGGGCGCGCTCGCGCCGGAGCATCTGTTGACGGCGTTGAACGACGCCGACGACCGCGTCCGCGAACACGCCGTGCGACTCAAGGAAAAGTTTCTCGCCATGCCGGCGCCCGCGCCAACGTTGACCGAAAAGCTGCTGGCGCTGGCGGACGACCCAAGTCCCCAGGTGCGCTACCAACTCGCGTTCACGCTCGGCGAAACCCACGACCCGCGGCGCCTCGACGCCCTGGCCACCATCGCCCGGCGCGACGCCGCGGACCGGTGGACGCGCGCCGCGGTGCTGAGTTCGCTCGCGGAAGGACCGGTGGAGATGTTCGACCGTGTGACGGCTTGGTTCGCGCCGTACCGCACCGGTCCGGCGCCGGGCGAAGGCGAGTATGAATTTCTCCGCCAGCTTGTGGAGGTCATGGGCGCGCGAAACCGCACCAACGAAGTCGCCGCCGTGCTGGGCTTCGTGGCGAAGGCGGAGCCGGCGGTCGCCTTCACGCTGGTCCACGCGCTGGGCGAGGGTTTGCAGCGATCCCGCGGCAAGCTGGCCACGGCGGATTTGCAGCCGCTCTTCGCCCGCGCGAACAGCCTGGCGAGCGATGCCGCCGCGGCCGAAACGACGCGCGTCCAAGCCGTCGAGTTGCTGGCGCTGACCAGCTACGCCGAATCCGGGGAGCGCCTGTTCGGTTTGCTCGACCAGACGCAGCCGCAAGCGGTGCAGTTGGCGGCGATCCGCACGTTGGGCCGGTTCAACGACGCCGTGGTCGGTCGCGAACTGGCGGCCCGCTGGACTTCGCTGACGCCGCGGTTGCGCGCCTCGGTGCTGCCGGTGCTCGTGGCGCGACCGGAGCGCGCGGCGGAATTGTTGACCGCGGTCGAGACCGGCGCCATCCGCAAGACCGACCTGACCTCGACGCAGATCGATTTTCTCATGAACCATCGTGACGCCCGAATCCGCCAGCGGGCGGTGAAGTTGTTGGCGGGACAAGTGACCACCGAGCGTCAGCAGATCATCGATGCGTTTCGGCCGGCGTTGGCCCTGCAAGGTGACCCCGCGAGAGGCAAAACCCTTTTCGTTGAGCGGTGCTCGTCCTGCCATCGTTTGGGCGGCGAAGGCTACGCGCTGGGGCCGGACTTGGTGAGCGTGCGCAACGCCGGCAGGGAGAAAATGCTCACGAGCATCGTCGATCCGAGTCGGGAGGTGTTGCCGCAATACCTGGCGTTCGAGATCGAGACCAAGGACGACGAAAGCCTGCTGGGCATTGTGGCCAACGAAACGGCCACGAGCGTCACGCTTCGCCAGGCTTACGGCAAGGAGACGGTGATTCTCCGCGCGAACATTGCGTCCATGCAAAGCCGCGGCAAATCGGTCATGCCCGATGATCTTCAAGCCGGGCTCACCCCGCAGGACATGGCGGATCTATTGGAGTTCGTCGGCACGGCACAGTGAGGGCGGGCCAACGGCGTTTGGTGGAGCGAAAAGCGCGCGCGTTCCAGGCGGGTTGGACACCCGCGCTCCGGCTCACGGCGCTTCGGCTACGCGGAAGAAGCGGTGCGGATTGCCTTGCGCGTCCACGGCCACCGGCGTTTCACCCGTGAAAGCCCCAGGCAACGCCTGCCACGTGGCCATTCCCAGGTCATCCTTGAAATCGATCCGGTACCGTTTGCCGGGTTGCGCGTTCCAGAGCAATTCCACCTGGCCGCTCGTGACGTTGCGGCGGATCACCGCCAGCGGGTTGGAATCACCAGACAGGATTTCCACCTTGAAGAGGTCCACCGCCTGGTTGTAATCGCCGGCCGCCAGATCCGGGGCATGACTCAGGAAGAACAGGCAGTTGCCATCGGCGCTGAAGAAAGGCTGGGTGGACCAGCCAGTACCCGGTTCTCCGCCCGGCGTGTGGCTGAGCAGCAGCATCTGACCGGTCTGCATGTCGCGGAGGAACACGTTCTTCACGCCCTTGGCCACGCCGGGCAGCAGGTTGCCGGCGAGGCTGGCAAACACGACGTAGCGGCCATCGGCGCTGATCGAAGCGAACTTCGAGTTGTCATCGGCCTCGCTGGCACCGTCGGTTGCGACGCTGACCAAGGCGGCCGTGCCAGTGTCCACGTCCGCACGCCAGACTTGGTTCAGGGCGCTGTTTCCACTGCCCGGCGAAGTCCAGACTACAAAGCGCCCATCGCTGTTGAGGGCTGGAGGGGCGAGTGTTCCCCGCAGCACCAAATTCGACAGCACGACCTCGTTTCGCAACCAATCCGCCACCACCAGGGTGTTCGTGCCGATTGGCCCTGGGTAGGTGGTTGGGTGGAAGAAGGCCACCCGACTCCCGTCGGCGCTGAGCACCGGCATTTGCGCCGGGGCCGAGGAGGTCCAGAGGGCGGGGACCGCAGTGCCGCCAGCCGCCAGCCAGGCCGCCGGTTCATGGATCTCAACTCGGGCGTCGGTCTCGGGAGTCTTTGCGCTCAGGTTGAGTGCGACGTGTTTGCCGTCCCGAGAAAAGCTCGGGGCGTTCAGCAGCGTCCCCGGAATAATGGCCGAGAAGGCCCCGGTATTGGGATTCGCCAAGTACCAACGGTAGAAAGGGAGGGACTTGGCGTAGAAGCCGGCCAAGACGGCGCTTCCGTCCGGGCTGAGCCAGGCATCGTCCACGGCTGAGGCCGATGCCGGAACTGGATCCGCGCGCAAGACTCTGCGTTGCTCGGTGGCAATCGATTGGAGAAAAACATCGTCGAGGGCATTGGTGTCGCCGGTTACCAGATTGGTGGCGGCGCTCACGAACAGCACCTGTTCGCCACCGGCACTCAGCGCAGGCGTCCGCGGGTGGCCGTTGGCGAGGTTGCCGTCCACACCTCCGCTCAGGAGTTGGCGCGAACCGGTCTGGGTATCGATCAGGTACACCTGCATGTGATTCGTATCGCCGGCCGGCGCGGATAGAAAAGCCGTCAATGCCACGTAACGACCATCCGCGCTGACGCCCTCCGGTCGCACGCCAATCCAACCACGCGTCGAGACCGACTCGCCGATCTGGGGCACCAGCCTGAGCGTGCTGGCCGTCTTCGTCCGCGTATCGAACAAGTGGATTGTGGTCGCTCCGGCGTCGTCCGGAGCGCTTAGCGCCAACCAGTCGCCATTCGGACTGAGCACTGTTGACGTGTCCGAGATGGACACTTCGCCCAGTTCGGCGATGAGTTGCAGCGTGCCGGCTTCGCGGTCGAACCAGTAGGCCCGCAGCGCTGGGTTGGTTGCGCCCGCGACGAGGTTTTGGGCGGCGCTTAGAAAAGCGACGCCGCGGCCATCCGGGGCGATCAGGGCATTGCTTGCGTCAGCGTCGGCCGGGGCGCCGTCCGGCGCGGCACTGACCAGGCGCGTGGTTTCGGTCTGCGCATCATAGAGGTAAACCTGCGACGGGCCGTTCGTGCCGGCGGGGGTTGTCGTCGGTGAAGGATCGCCGGCCGGCCAGGGCGCTGAATAGGCCACGTACCGGCCATCGGCGCTGAGCACGGCGTTGTAGGCTGAAGCGGGGAAAATCTGCCGCGACGTGTCGTTTGTCCGCAGGCTCAAGAGGGTGGCTTTGCCTTGATCGGTGTCGTACAGAGTCAGGCCGTACAACTGGTTGGTGGAGCCGGCGAGGCTCACCTCACTCCGAAAGGCGACGAATCGTCCGTTGGCGCTGATGGCGGGGGCGCTGTGGGTCGGGCGCCCTCCGGTGACAAGCTCGGGCGGCAGTTGCGCGGTGCAATTCACCCATTGGCCCGAGGTCAGGTCTTTCCAAGCCACCAAGTTCGAAACGCCGGCAGCCGCGCTCGCGGTCACAACCAGTTTCTCGGCGTCGGGCGTGGCGGCGAAACCGGTCAGCCGCCACCACGCGTTCAACGTGGTGGGAAGATTGGTGGTGAGGCATTCGGTGCGCGCCTCGGCGAGATCGCGACGGCAGACGTTCTCAATCGTCAGCAGCGGACTCGGCGTTCGAGCAGGAAGCGGACTGCGAAAGATCACAAACCGCCCGTCGGTGGAAATCTGGGTGGGCGATCCCGGCGTGGCGGAATCGAACACCGCGTTTTCACTGCTGACGTTGACACTGACGAGCCAGTTTGTACCCGTCGCAAGGTCGCGGACAAAAACATCCCAGTCGGCGCGGAAAGTATCAGTGGCCACCAAGTCGGAAGCGCGGCTTCGAAAAACGACCCGGCTGGCGTCCGCTGACATGCCACCGGCGAGGGACGCCCCATTTCCCGAACGTCCGCCCAAGGCGGCACTGACGAGCGTGAATTGGCTGGCGGTGCGGTCGAAAAGGAAAACGTCCGCCGCGGCGTTGAGGTCGTTGGTGACCCACCGATCGCTGGTGGAGGTGAACAGCAACCACCGAGCGTCGTCCGAAATCGCGTTCAGGGTAGTGAGTTCAGGGCCCGGGACTGCCGCGGCAGCCGGCGTGGATGTGCCGAGCAACCTGGGAGTTGGATTGTCTGCCACGGCCAGAGTGGCGGCGAGGGCCGGAATCGTAGCCAGGATGAATCGAATGGCTTTCATAGTCGAAAGGTTTCCCAACGTCGCTGCACTCAACGCTTCTTCTCGCCGACGTGCTCCAACAACCAGGTCAGGTCGGGATCGCCGGGCTGGGTGGAGGTATTGTTGGCGTACTGGAGGTTGACGGGACGCAGCGTGGCGGCGCTCACCCAACGCCGCTGCTCCAAATGACCGTCGGCAAAGGTGAACCAGCAGGCGCCTTTGTGGAAGGAGCCGGGTAGGTCCACCCAATTCCGATCCGAGTTGGGCGCCCAAAACAACCCGTCGTTGATGCTGTCCGGGTGTTCTTCGAGGAACACAAACACTTGCTGGGGACTGGCTTTTCTGAATTCCGAGAGCTTTCGGTAAATCAAATACGCCGAGTTTAGCGGTCCGGTGTTCTGGTTGCCCTCGCCCAAAAAGCAGTTCATGGCATAAGACCGGACGCGCGCGGTCCAGCCACGGGCGGTTTGCGCCGGACTGAGGTAATCGTCGGCCGGACATTTATACGTGCTGTGCATGAAGTCCGTCTGGAGATACGCCGTCAGCGAAGCGTACGGCTTGGCGAGGTAAAGTCGGTTGGTGTTATCGCTGGCAGTGCCCCAATCCAACCAACCCGTGACCCAGGGGCGCGCTTTCGGGTTTGCGCCGGGGACATATCCGCCGTGGTAATTGCCAGGGAGTTCGCCCTGCGTGTCCTCCGTGTACAACAACCACGCGGTCTGCAGTTGTCTCAGGTTGTCCATGCAGACCAGGCTCGCGGTGGCGCTGGGATTGCCCCAGACCGGGCGGCTCACCACGGCGAGCACGACCAAGCTGGCGAGGAGGGTGAGCAGTTCAAGACGGGTGAAGCCGGCGTTTGACTTCCGGCGTCTGGGTGCATCCGGTTGCATGGGAGTGTGCTTAGCAATGCCTGTGCCAGTTCTAAGAGCGCACGAACACCTGCGCGTAACTGCGGTTCGACCGCGGAACTTAGGATGCAGCCTTAACTAAAACTCCCCAGGGGTTCCGTTTTCGGCCGCTTTTGAGTTTCGGCTGAAGCCTGGATGCCAACCGCCGTCCGCGGCAGCCTTCGCTTGACCTCGCCCTCTCCTATTCAGCGAGGTACCAAACAAAAAGGCGCGAGCCTCGCGGCCCGCGCCTTGTGAGAGGTTTCCGGCGTTAGGCTACCGGCACCATCGGCGGATTCTTGAAGATGTCGAACAAGCTGGGCATGGGCGGTTTCAACGTGCGGAAGTCGCCGAACTGCATCTTGCTGGCATCTTGGTAAAGCTGTTCGGGTCCGTACATGAAACTGGAGTTGAGCACGGCATCCCATTCCACCCCGCTGCCGCTGTAGGCCGCCTCGCGTCCCATGATGGCGGTCAGCGTGCTGTCCGTCACGTTCTTGGTCTCGTTCAATTCTGTATTATTGACGATGGCGTTGATCAGATCCACGTGCTCGTTCACGTAGCCGTTATCCTTCTGGATGCCAGTGGGCCGCCACGCGCTGCCGCCTTTGGGCCGGATAAAGTTCCGCCCATCATTCATGTCCGCCACTCCCAGGCATCCTTGGACGTGCTCGCTGACGGAGGCCCACTTGCGGACGATCTGCCCGCAATAGCTGAACATCCGCACGCCGTTCTCGTACTCGAACTCGACGTCGAAATTGTCCCAAATCTCACCCGGCTTGTCTCCCAACTGCTGGCGTGAGCCCTGGCCCCAGCAACGCACCGGGTGCTGGTTGCCCATGATCCAGTTACAAACGTCGATGTTGTGGACATGCTGCTCGCAGATGTGGTCGCCACAGAGCCAGATGTAGTGATACCAGTTGCGGATCTGTTGTTCGAGCGTGGTATTGCCTTGCAGGCCACGGTGCCAGATCGGACCGCCGTTCACCCAATAGGCGCGCAGGGCAGCGATGTCCCCGACCGCGCCGTCTTGAATCCGTTTCACAGTTTCGATGTAGCTCGGTCGATGGCGGCGTTGGGTGCCGGCGGCTACCTTCAACCCCTTCTGCTTCGCCAGCTCGCCTGCGGCATACATGATCCGGGCGCCCGGCCCATCGGTCGCCACCGGTTTCTCGGTGAAGACGTTTTTGCCAGCTTCGATGGCGGCCTTGAATTGAGGCGGTTTGAAACCGGGAGGGGTAGCGATGATGACGTAATTCACGCCTGGAACTTCCAGCGCCTTCATGTAGGCGTCGAAACCGCTGAAACACTTGTCCTCCGGCACGCCGAAGTGCTCCGTGCCGCCCCGGGCCTTCTCGGGGAAGATATCGGCCACGGCTACGATCTTGCCTTCGACGCCCGTTTCCTTGACGGCTTGGCGGAAGTCTTCTCCCGCGCCACTGCCGCGTCCGCCCAGGCCGATGATGATGGCGTTCATGGCCGGCTTCGCCTGGGCGAGCACGGACGGGAAATTCACCGCGGCCACAGCGCCGACCGCGGCGGAGGTTTTGAGGAAGCTACGACGCGACCAAGGCGCCGTTCCGTTGGAGTTTGTTTGCTGAGTCATAGTCAGGTTTTGCGAATGATGCTGCTTTTTGACGGCCCCCCGGATGAGTCCATTCAAGCCGGGAAAGCCTCCAAATCGGTCCGAGGGTTCACTGCACTTTGCCGGTGGCGGCCCACTCGGTGCCCCGAATCACCAGGGTGTGCACCGCCGGATTCGCCATGGCTTTCGCGTCGTGGCCAAAGGTGTGGTGGAAGACGTGGCCTTGCCCATAATCGAGCGTGAACGCGAGCGGCTCGGTCTTCTTGCTCCAATCCGAATCCGCCTGCACGAGCACGTGGATCGGCGCGTCGCCCTGAAGCTTGGCGTACAACTCGTCGTCCGCCTCGAAATCGGCAAGGCCCTGCGTGATCGGGCTGGTCTGGTCCACCACCTTCGCGGCGAACGGGCTCCGCGGCCCGTGCCCGGAAGTGCCCATGACCCAGACGCGGCCGCACAAAGCGCGGAATTCGGGCCATTCCTTGAACGAGGCGCTGGCCAGGTGCGAAACCACGAAGCCTTTGCCATCTTTGACGAAGGCCGCCAGGTTGGCCTTGGCCTGGTCGGAAATCGTCGGCGTCTTGGCGTTGTACATGGCCAGGTAGATCGCGTCGTAACGTTTCAGGCTGGCGGCCGAGTCGAGGATGCCGGCGTCCTCACAGACCTTGACGTCGAATTTGCCGGAGCCTGCGAGTATGGCGCGCGTGGCGGCGGACACGGCGGCCCAATTGTGGGCGGGGGCGACGTCGTCTCCGGTAATCAGGAGAACCTGGATCTTCGGCGCTTCGGCGGCGCGGGTGGCGGGTGCGGCGGCCAGGCAGGTGACGAGGGCAAGGCCGAGAAGGAGAGAACGCATAGGCTGATGGCGATAAGCTTTTATCACGGCGACGCCGCGATCATTCACGGCGCAGGAATCCGGGTCAAGCCGCATCGCCGCTCGCATTCTGGAAATGCGCGCTTGCACTGTTCTCCGCGGAATGTTAACAAGCGCCCCTTTGTTCAATTGTTGACCTATGGCGAAACGTTGTGAATTGACGGGCAAAGGCCCGATGAAGGGCAGCATCATCTGGCGCAGTGGCAAGCCCAAGAAGCTGGGCGGCATCGGCACGCACATCACCGCGATCACCAAGCGGCGCTTTCTGCCGAACTTGCAGCGCGTGAAGGCCCTCGTGGACGGCGAGGTGCGCTACATCCGCGTCTCCACTTGTGCGCTCAAGAAAGGCCTGGTCGTCAAGGCGCCGAAACGGACTTGGAAGGCGCCGGCGCCCGCCGCCAAAGCCGCCTGACGCGGCAGCTTCTCCCCCTTTTCAAGGGCGGGGCCCGGCGCCTCGCCCTTTTCTTTTCCTTGGCTCAACGACGCCTGGGTCGCGAATCGCAGTGACCTCTTCGAGCCGCTCTCGCGAACTTGGGGCGCAGCGCCGGCTTGCGGCTGGCCGGGCGGCCTCCACCTGCCCCAAGCCGGTCACAGACCGGCGCTCCATCCGGCCCGCCTCGTTGCGGTCTGTGAAATCGGCGGGCGGCCACGTCTCAAATCGCCAGGCAGAACATGGCGTCGCGGAGCTTGGGCTCGAACCAGGTGCTCTTCGGTGGCATGAGCCCGCCGCGGTCGGCGATCGCCATCAATTCCTCGATGCCGGTCGGGTGCAGCGCCAGCGCGCACGCGTAATCGCCGCCGTTCACCAACCGCTCCAGTTCGCCCGGCCCCCGGATGCCGCCCACGAATCCAATGCGCTCGCTGGTCCGCGGGTTGTCGATGCCGAAGACCGGGCCGAGCACGTGGCGTTGTAGCAAGGCGACGTCCAGTTGCTCCGCCGGATCGTCGCTCCGCGTGAGCGCGGGCAAGAACCGCAACCGCCGCCAGCGCCCTGCCAGGTAAAGGCCCACCTCGTGCCGGCCGGCCGGCGCCCCCGCCCCGCCGTCTTCGATTTGAAACCCTTTTCCCAACCGCGCGAGCAGGGCCGCGGGCGAGTGGCCGTTCAGATCCTTCAACACGCGGTGGTAGGGCAGAATTTTCAGCGTGTCGTGGGCGAAGATGACGCTCAGAAAGCCGCCGCTGCCGCCGGTCCCGCCCCGCGCCTGGAAAACCCGCGCCGCGGCGGCGGACCGGTGGTGCCCGTCCGCGATGTAGAGTCGCGGCAGCGCCGCGAACTGCGCCTCCCAAAACGCGATCTCCTCCGCATCGTCCACCGCCCAGCTCGAATGCCGCACCCCGTCCGGCGCGACGAAATCCACGTCCGGTGCTTTTGCGGTGCGCTCGCGGGTGAACGCCGCCAGGGCCGGCACCGCCCGGTAAAACAGGAACGCCGGGCCGGTTTGCGCGTTTAGCGTTTCGATGTGGCGCACGCGGTCGTCTTCCTTGTCGGGGCGCGTCAACTCGTGTTTGCGCACCACGCCGTCGAGGTACTCCCGGCAACTGGCCGCGCCCACGATGCCGGTCTGGCTGTGGTCACCCATGACCTGGCGATAAAGATAAAAAGCGGGACGCGGATCGGCCGCGAGCGCGCCCTGCGCGCGCAGGTTGTCCCACGCGAGCCGCGCCTGCGCGTACGTCTCCGGCGCGTGCGGACTCGCCCCGGGCAGGCGGTTGATTTCCGGCCGGCTGACGCGCAGGAAGCTGAGCGGGTTGTCCGCGGCGCGCCGGCGCGCCTCCGTTTCGGACATCACGTCGTAAGGCAGTTCGCAGATGCGGGCTGCCAGGTCGGGTCGGGGCCGCACCGCGGCGAAAGGTTTTACCGTGGCCATGATCGGGGGCGCGAAGATAGGCGCGCCTCCGCCGGAGCGGAAAGCCAAATCTGACCGCCCGACCGCCTGGCAACGTCGATCCCGCCGAGCCGGCCGCGCACCTGGATTCGCTGCTCGCCGAATTGAAGCCGCTTGGCGGCGACGTGCGCCGCGGGCAGGCGGTGTTCAACCGCCAGAAGACCGCGTGTTCAACCTGCCACGCGATGGGTTATTGGGGCGGCAAGGTCGGTCCCGACCTCACGAGCATTGGCCAGATTCGGACCGAGCGCGATTTGCTGGAAGCGGTCGTCTATCCGAGCGCGAGCTTTGTGCGCAGCTTCGAACCGGTGATCGTCGATATCAGGGACAACGAGGAATACAGCGGGGGCGTCGCCAACGACACGACCGACGAGTTGGCGCTCATCACCGGCGCGGACACCAAGGCGCGGGTGGCCAGGAAGGACATCGCCGAAATGCGGCCGGGCACCGTCTCGGTCATGCCGTCCGGGTTGGCCGACCAGTTCTCGAAGCAGGAACTGGCGGACCTGCTGACCTTCCTGAAAAACACCCAGTGGGGCGCGCCGTAAAAGCGGCTGGACCTGGCCCGGATATTTCACAAACTTCCGGCGGAGCGCCGACTTGGAGTCGGCTTTGCGGCTTGGGCACGCCAGAAGCCGGTTGCAAACCGGCGCTCCACCCCGTTGGGATTTCGAGCGGTGTGTGAAATATGCGGGCTGGACGTTGCCGCAAAGCCTTCCGGACTGACCGCCCAGCACCCCGAACTCGACCGCGGTTCTCGGTTGGCGCCGAAGCCTCAAAACTCCCGACGCGGTGGCATTCGGCCGAATCCCAGCGCGGACACTGCCTGCAACCTTTTGTTGCCTATGCAACAAAAGGTTGTCGCCGGGGTGCAGGCGCCGGTTCGTTCGTTGTCCACTTCGCTCGAAATTCTGTGCTGCGGATCAGGAGTTCCGAGCCTCGGACTAGGGCGCCAGCCGGTCGATCTGCCAGCCGCCTTCCGGCTTGGGCGTGTAGCGGAAGCGGTCGTGCAGGCGGCTGCGGCGGCCCTGCCAGAACTCGAAGTCGCGCGGCACCACGCGGTACCCGCCCCAAAACGACGGCAGCGGCACCTGGCCTTCGCGGAACTTCCGCTTCATCTCCGCCCACTTCGCCTCCAGCAACGAGCGCGTGGTGATGACGCTGCTTTGCGGCGACGCCCAGGCCGCGAGCTGGCTGCCGAACGGTCGCGTCACGAAATAAGCCACCACTTCCGAGGTCGGAATCCGCGTCGCGGCGCCGTCGATGGCGACCTGGCGTTGCAGCGCCAGCCAGGGAAAGAGCAGCGCGACGCTCGCGTTTTCGCTCAATTGCCGGGCTTTGCGGCTCTCGAGGTTGGTGAAGAAAACGAAGCCGGACGGATCCCATTTCTTGAGCAGCACGGTGCGCAGCGTGGGGCGGCCGTCCGCGCCCACCGTGGCCAGGCTCATTGCGTTCGGCTCGATCATCCCGCTCTGGCACGCCTCGCGAAACCAGACCGCGAATTGAGCGAACGGGTCCGGCTGCAAGTCGCGGCGATGGAGTTCGTCGCGGGTGTAATCCTGCCGCATGTCTCCGATGTTCATGGCGCTCGCAAATGGCGTGGAGAGTCCCCAGAAGCCCGCCAAACCGCAAGGCCGGGTTTGGCCCGGGCGTTGGGCCCGCTCGGGTTTCGGGTTTCGGACTTCAGGGCGGCGCTAAACTAAAGTCCGGCCGATGGCAGTCAGAACCCGGACTCGCCCTCACCCTAACCTTCTCCCCCAGGAGAGGAACCCGCGGATCGCCCCGAAACCCGAAATCCGAAACCCGAGTTCCGAGCTCCGAGAATGGCTCGATCCGCGGGGCGGCGGCTCCGCTGGGGGGCGCTGTGGATTCGGGACTGCGGACTGCGGATCGCTTTCGGCATTCGGTCTTCGGGTTTCGGATTGGGAAGGGACCGTACCGACTTTAGCGCGGCCCTGGGCGAACCGGCTCCTGTCACTCAACATCCTGACTGTCTTGGCCTTATCTGCGTTCAGCGGCGTCCCTCGGCGGTTTCCAGGTTCACCCCCCACCCCCGGCGGCATACCGCCCGGAGGGGGCAGCGGGCCTACAGGATTCCAGGTAAGTAATATTTCGTAATAAAAACGCTTGCACACCTCGAGGGGAACTGCTACAAGTACGGCTGTCTTTCCGATTGGAAAAGACAAGACGAAACAAAAAACGAAACAAAAAAACGGAAAAGCACATGAAAAACCTGAGAAATGACCTCATCGCGCTCGCACTGATCGCTACCGGGCTGACGAGTCTGGCCGCTACGACGGGGTCGATCACCCCCAGTGGAACGGTGGCCGTGAGCACCTCGATCACAGTGACGTCGCAAACGGGATTCAACACTCTGGACATCGCCAGCGGGGTGACGGATACGGTGATTGCCATCGTGAACGAAAAGTGTAATAAAAAGACCGGCTACACCGTCACGCTCGAAAGCGAAAATGCTGTCGGCGCTCAAGCCAAACTGAATGGGACGGGAGACAACACCGACACGGTGAACTACTCGATGGAGTATGACGGTGCCGCCGTAACTCTGAGCGGTGGAGAAGCGACCGTAACCAGCGCCACTGCGAAGACAGGCGGGAGTGGGGTGAACAAGAACTTGTCCGTCACGATTTCGTCGACTTGGGTCAACGCGGATACCTACAGCGACACGTTGACCCTGACGATTGCCGCCAACTAGCGGGGTCGGCTTTCGGGCCAAGAAGCGCCGCGCGCCACCGGAGCCGGGTCGGGGCCGATGGACGCCGAGGGGAAAGGGTTTGCCGGCGCGGGTGGGTTTCACCCGCGGGGTGAATCGGCAGGGCGGTGCTAAGTCCGGCCGATGGCAGGGAGAACCCGGGCTCGCCCTCACCCTAACCCTCTCCCCCAAGAGAGGGAACCGCGGGCCGCCGCGAAATCCGAAATCCGAAATCCGAGAATGGCTCGATCCGCGGGGCGGCGGCTCCGCTGGGGAAGCTGTGGATTCGGGACTGCGGATTGCTTTCGGCTTTCGGTCTTCGGGTTTCGGATTGGGAAGGGACCGAACCGACTTTAGCGCGGCCCTGGCGAACCGGCGAACCGGCCCTTGGCACTCAAAAATCCGGCACTCAAAAATCTTGATTGTCCGGGTCGGCTCTGCGTTCATCGGTGCGACCGAGAAAAAGCAGCTTCTAAAAAAAGAACTTGTCTGACCCCATACCCGCCCCTCGGCGGTTTTCAGGTTCAAAAATCATGCGTATTCCTTGTCTGTGGCGGTTGATTCTGGGACTGGGTTTCGCCACGACGGTCGCCGGCGCGTTTACGCTGGTCCCCATGTCCGTGACGTTCGCTCCGAAGGGAAAGGGGGTCGCGCAGACTTTCCGGGTGGCCAACGAGTCCTCCAACCGGGTGGCGTTTGAAATCCGGGTGCTCACCTGGGATCTGGACGCGGACGGGAAGGAAACGAATTCGCCGGCCGCCGGCCTCTTCACCGTGTTTCCGCCGCAGGGGGCCATCGCCCCCGGCAAAAGTCAGATGGTGCGCGTGGTGTGGCGCGGCCCGTCCAATCCCGAGGGCGAGCGGGCGTTCCGGCTGGTCGCCGAGGAGTTGCCGGTCAACTTCACGCCGGAGACGAACAAGGTCCAAATCAAGTTCCAGTTGCGCTACGTGGCCGCCGTCTATGTGCGGCCGCCGAAGGCCCGGCCCACCCTCGAGGCCACCGCCTTTACCCGGTCCGGCCCCCACACCTGGCTCCTGACCGTGGTCAATTCGGGCCAGGCCCATCAAAACCTCGTGGACCCGACGCTGACCCTCACCGACGCGGCCGGCCGAAGCCGGGAGGTGGCCGCGGAGGTCCTGCGTCCCCTCGCCGGGGCAAACGTGCTGGCCGGGCACACGCGGCGGTTTGTCCTGACGTTGCCCGCCGACTTCAGCGAACCCAGCTACCGGGCGCGCTTGACCGCCCACGAATGAGCCATGTCTGGCGCGTCTTGATTGTGTTTTTCCTGTCGATGATGGCGCCGGCCGAGGCGGCGGTGCAGACCCTGCCCCTGCCCGTCACGTTGAACGGGCAGGATCTGGGCGAGGTCAACGCCCGTCTCGGCGACACGGACCTCGTGGCGGTGGACCTTCGGCCGGTGCGTGGGCGGTTGGCCGAGGTGCTCGCCCCGGACTGGTTCGGGAAACTGCCCGACCCCAACCGCGTCTGGGTCAGCCCCGCGCAACTCGAGGCCGCCGGCGTGCGCGTGCGGTTCGATTTTTCGAATCTGGCCCTGCATTTGAGCGTTCCGCCGGCGGAACGGCGGCCGGAAACGTGGCACCTCATCGGCACCCCGGCGGTGCAGGCGAACCGCCCCGTGCCGCCGAGCGAGTTCTCGGCTTACCTGAACGTGCGCGGGGGCGTGGACTACCGGGAGGGCCGCCGCTTCACGACGTCGGGTTTCGCCGAGCCCCAGGTCGCGTTCGAAAACGCCTTCAATCTGCGCGGCTGGGTGCTGGAAAACGAGACGGCGGTCAATCCCGCGCCCGACAAGCCCTGGGAGAAACGCGACACGCGGCTGGTGTGGGACCAGCCGGAGCACCGCCGGCGCTGGACCTTGGGCGACCTCCAGTACCCCGTGACCGGCTTCCAGGGATTCATTCCGATGGCCGGCTTGTCCCTGTCCCGGGAGAACCGGCTCCAGCCTTACCGGGTCACCAGCCCGCTGGGGCAAACCGCCTTCCAACTCCAGGAAGATTCCCAGGTGGAAATCCTCGTCAACGGGCACCTGGTCCAGACCCGGCAACTGAAGGCCGGGCCCCATCGGATCAGCGATTTTCCACTGACGGGCGGCGCCAACGACGTGGTCCTGCGCCTCACCGACCCGGTGGGGCGCGTGGAGTACATCAACGCCACCTTCTATTACGATCCGGGCCTGCTCAAGGGCGGCGAAACGGAATTCAACTACGCGGTCGGCCTGCCGAGCCGCCCGCAACCGGACACGCCCGCGTACGAATACAAGTCCGCCCCGGCCGCCAGCGCCTTCTATCGTTGGGGGTTCACCGACACCCTCACCGCCGGGTTCAACGGCCAGGCCACGCCCGACGCCCAGCAGGCCGGCGCCGAAGTGGTGCTCAACACGCCCGTGGGCGTGTTCGCCGCGGATTCGGCCTTCACGCGCAACCGCGGTCTGGGCCTGGGCCACGCCGAACGGTTGCAGTATCGGTATTACGCCCCGGCGGACAGCGTCTTCGCCAATGCCGTGGCGAGCCTCGCGGTCCGCCATGCCAGCGACCGCCACGGCTTCGCCGACCCGTTCTCTTTTTCCCCTCCCTCGCGGGGCGAAACCTGGGATTGGCAGGGGCGGTATTCGCAGCGCCTCGGCGAGCACTTCAGCGCCGGCCTGGCGTACGGCGAGCAACTCCAGCGGGGCGCCACCCAACTGCGGTCCTACAGCGTGACCGGCGGGTACCGGTGGCGGCAGTTCAGCGCCGACCTCACGCTGCAACATCAAGCGGGCCCGGCCCAGGCCGCGGCGTGGGCCGGCTTTCTCTCTGTCACCCTCAATCTGGGCCGGGGCATCCAGGCCTATGCCCGCCACGATACCACCCTTCACAGCACGCGCACCGAGCTGCAATACACCCCCCCCGGCAACGTGGAAAGCTTCAGCGGCATGCTGGGGGTGCAGACCACGGCGGACGCCCAGGGCGTTTATGGCAACGGGCGTTACTTCGGCCGGCGGGCCGAACTCCTGCTCAGCCAGGATTTCCAGAGCACCGGCGAAGGCCGCACCAGCTTGCGTTGGGGCACCGCGCTGGTCTATGCGGGCGGAGCATTCGGGGTTTCCCGACCGGTGGTGGACTCCTTCGCCCTGGTCGAGAGCACCGGCAGTCTCCACGCGGAGGGCGGGGTGGGGGTGTACCCCCAAGCCGGGCGGTATGCCGCGCAGGAAAGCTGGCTCGGCCCGGCCGTCCTGCCGGAGTTGACCGGGTATTACAACACCCCGGTGCGGGTCGAACCCCGGCAGCCCGACGCCGAGTTCGACCCGCAAGAGGGCGACCTCCTGCTCCAGCCCACCTACCGCAGCGGCACCCTCGTTCGCCTGGGCCACGCCTCCTCCGCCAACGTCACGCTGACGCTGCTGTGGGCCGACGGGAAACCCGCGGCCCTGCAGACGGGCACGGTGACGGCGGCGAACGGCGCCCCGGTGGAGTTCATCACCGATCGCGAGGGTCTGGCTTATCTGCACGGGCTGCCCGCCGGCCCCTGCCAGGGAACGCTGGACAACCATCCGGAGGCTCCTTTCACCCTCGCCATCCCCACGGACAAGAACATCGACGTCAACCTCGGCCCCGTTCGGATCCCCACCACGGAGTAACCATGCGCCATTTCCTTTTTCGCCTGCTCCTGCTCGGCACGGCGCTCGACGGCGCCCTCGCCCAATACGCGCTGCAAATCGGCAACGTGGCCTGGCCCGGCGGCTACCGTTGCTTTTCGGGTACCGAGTATCCGAACACGGTCAACTTCACCCTCGCCAAGACGGAGAACGGCAGCCGGGCTTACGCCGTCACCGCCGGGCCTTCCACCACCACGGGCAACTTCAATCGCCAACTGAGTTCCGGCCTCAACCGCCTCAACTACCAGCTCTACCCCGCCAACGCCCGGAGTTTCATCCTTAAAGCGCCCCCCAGCGCCACCGCCAACGAGGTCATTTCAGGCCGCAGCCACGCACAGGCCGGCACCGGCATTCCGCTCTCCTTCCTCTTCTGCATCCCGCCCGGTCAGATCGTTTTCCCGGGAACCTATACCGACTCGATTACGGTCAGCGTTTACCGCAACTACAATGACCCGGGCAATCCGATGAACTCGCGCACGATCACCCTCAGCGCCGTGGTCATACCGGAGGCCGTCCTCGCGGTCGTGCCCCGCGGCTCGGGCTTCAGCGACAGCACCAGCCAGAACCTCAACTTCGGCACCCTCACCCAGGGTCAGCGCCTGGGTTGCGATCTGCTGGTGCGCCGGAACACCGGCTGCAACCTCACCTTCAGTTCCCTCAACAACGGCGTGCTGAAGGCCATCCCCACGCCGACCACCGACCAGGTGCCCTACGTCTGCACCGTGAACGGCACCCGGCTCAACCTGGCCACCCGGCGCCAGATCAGTCTGCCCGCCGGGCTTTCCTCGTCGGCGGACGGCGAGCGCCTCCCGATCGATATCACCATCGGCAACCTGGCCGACGCAGCGGCCGGAGATTACCAGGATCAAATCGTCATCGCCGTCGTGGCGAACTGAGCGGCGGCGGCCGGCGCTCCCCTTCGGCTGGCGCGCCGGCATTCCCGGAAACCGGGGCGAACCGATCGGGCGTTGGAAACCCGGTAAGGAGGCACAACACAGCCGGCACTGCCCGCGGAATCCCGGTTCCCGTCGATGCCCCTCGGGATTTTGAATGTCAGGGATCCCGTGCCGCGCTGGCGGACCTGCCCGCGCTGCCAGGGACCGGCGGTGCCGGGCGCCAGACTTGACCCTGCGTCGCCCCGCCGTTTACATCCCCGGCGCATGAACACCCGCCTACGCTTCCTAACCCTGGCCCTGCTGGCCGTCTCCGCCTTCTCGGGGCCCACGCGCGCCGCGGACAACACGCTCACTGACGCCGAGAAGGCCGGCGGCTGGAAGCCGCTGTTCGACGGCCACTCCACCTCCGGTTGGCGCAACTTCAAGAAGGCGACTTTTCCCACCAAGGGGTGGGTGGTCGAGGACGGTTGCCTCAAACACACGCTCAAAGGCGGCGGCGGCGACATCATCACCGATGCCAGCTTCGACGACTTCGAATTGAGCTTCGAGTGGCGGCTCGCGCCTGACGGCAACAGCGGCGTGAAGTATTTCATCACCGAGAACCGCAACAGCGCCCTCGGCCATGAATACCAACTCGTCACCGCGAACGATCCCGAAGCCTCGGAGCAGCCCACCAAACACGTCACCGCGAGCTTCTACGACGTGCTGCCGACGCGGATGTCGATCAAGTTGCGCCCCGCCGGGCAGTTCAACGAATCGCGCATTCTGGTCCGCGGCAACCACGTCGAGCACTGGCTGAACGGCGAGAAAACGCTCGCATACGAGCTGGGCAGCGCGGAGGTGAAGGCCGCGGTGGCGAAGAGCAAGTTTAAGAACTTGGCCGGCTTCGGTGAAAAACTCCGCGGCCACCTCCTGCTCCAAGACCACGGCGGCGAGGTGTGGTTCCGCAATCTGAAGATCCGCGTGCCGCAGTCGTAGGCGTGCGGACGGGTCCACCGGGCAGCGGCCTGCTTGCCCACTCCTTGTTTCCTGCGGCATCGGCCCGCCGGGACACCGCCAAAGACTTGCGAGAGGCTTGGAGTTCCGTGCGCCGCTTGCTAACGTCCGCCGCGGTGCCCGCCAGTCGCGGGCCCGACTTGGACTCGATCGAAACAAACTCGAAAGACATTACCGTGAATTCGCAACTTCCCCGTCGTGATTTTCTGAAGACCACCGCCGTCGCCGGTGCCGCGCTGGCCGCCGCACCCGCGCGCTTGTTTGCCGCCGATGCGCCCCAGCTCACGCTCGCCTTCCTGGGCTGCGCCCACATCCACACGCCGAGCTTCATTGACCTGCTCAAGCGCCGCCCCGAAGTGCGCGTGAAGACGGTCTGGGACCATGATGCCACGCGTGCCGGCCAGCGCGCGGCCCAGCTCGGCGCCCAGGCCACGACGAACCTCAAGGACGTGTTGGACGACCCGGAGGTGAAGGCCGTGGTGATCTGCTCGGAGACCAACCGCCATCCCGCACTGATCGCCGGCGCGGCCAGGGCGAAGAAACACCTGTTCGCCGAGAAACCGCTCGGCATCACCGGCAAGGAGAGTTACGCGATGGCGGCCGAGATCGAGAAGGCCGGCCGGCTGTTCACCACCGGCTACTTCATGCGCACCGATCCGAAGCACCTTTTCCTCAAGGAACAGATCGCCAGCGGCGCTTTCGGCAAGCTCACCCGCCTGAGCGCCTGGAACGTGCACAGCGGCTCGCTTGGCGGTTGGTTCGACGACAAGCCGGACGACATCGCCAACAACTGGCGCTGGATGGCCGACCCCAAGCAGTCGGGCGTGGGCGCGTTCGGCGACCTCGGCACGCACTCGCTGGACATCCTGATGTGGTTGATGGGCGACGTGGAATCCGCCACCGCGGACATCAAGGTCGTCACCGGCCGGTATGGCGATTGCGACGAAATGGGCCAGGGCCTGATCCGTTTCGAAAACGGAGTCAACGCCACCCTCACCGCCGGCTGGGTGGACATCGCCAATCCGATCACACTCCTGATCGCCGGCACGGAAGGCCAGGCCTGGATCCTCAACGACCAGCTCTATTTCCTGAGCCGGAAGGTGGACGGTGCCAATGGCAAGGAGCCTTGGACCAAGCTGCCGGCGGCACCGCCGCTGCCGCTGAACCAGTTTGTCAACGCCGTCGAGGGGCAGACCGGCCAACCGCTCGTCACGCCGCACGAGGCCGCCGCCCGCGTCGCCGCGATGGAAGCGATGTACAAAGGCTGCCAGGAAAGCAAGTGGGTGAAGCCGGTGCACGGCTGAACCGCGCAGACGCCCGCGAACGTCCGGTGCGTTCGGACCCGTCCTGCGGGCGCGAACGCGCTGGTCGGGTCGGCTTACCCGGCACTCGCCCGCATTCAACCGATGAACGTCTCGCTCGTCCTCGGCCATCCGACGCCCGGCAGTTTCAACCACGCCATCGCCGACACGGCGGCCGACACGCTCCAAGCGCTCGGCCACGCGGTGTGGTTTCACGACCTGTACGCGGAAGGTTTCGATCCGCTCTTCACTGCCGCCGAAGTCAACCGCGACGCCGCGTTGCCTCCGGCCCTTGCGCGGCAGGTCGAGGAGGTCGGCGCCGCCGATGGTTTGATCGTGGTCCACCCGAACTATTGGAGCCGGCCGCCGGCGATCGTTTGCGGCTGGGTGGACCGCGTGCTGCGCGCTGGCCGGGCGTACAATTTTGTGCCGGACGGTCAGGGCGGTGCCAGGCCGGTGGGCCTGCTCAAGGCGCGGGTCGGCCTGGTCTTCAACACGGCCAACACGCCGCAGGAAAAAGAGGAGGCGCTCTTCGGTGACCCGCTGGAGGTGCATTGGCGCCAAGTCGTCTTTGGTTTGTGCGGTGTGCCGACCGTCTTCCGCCGCAACTTCAGTCCGGTAATCGTCAGCACGCCCGAGCAACGTCGCGCCTGGCTGGAAGAGGTTGCCGCGGCGGTAAAGCAGCATTTCGGCTGAGGCCGGCGCAAGAAGAGTCAGCTCACGCCCTGCCTGGCCCAAAGCGAAACTCCGGCGAGGGTGTCGGGCTATTTCGACAGCCCTGACTGCAATCCGCGGTCGTCGTTGCGAACCGCCTCCGCGGTGAACTGACGCGGCAACGTGGCTGGGAGGGCGCACCAGATCTGCGCCAGATCAGGTTTGGCTGGCGGCTGCCGGCGATTCAACTTGTTCGTCCCTGCGGGCTTGCCCAACGCAGCCGGGCCTGGCTGACGAGTCGGTCCGCCAGGCGGGTCGGCTCGGGCAGCCGGTGGTTGTCGCAGGCGGCCAGCACCAATGCGCACGCGGAATCGAGGTCCATCCGATGCCCCACGCTGACGAACAGCGGTTTCGTGCGCTCGCGTGTTCGCAGCACGGCGCCGACGCACTCCTCGCCGATCGTCAGCGGCTCGCGGTTGCCTTTGTCCACTCCCGGCATCGCAGAGTCGCCGACCAGCCGGCTTTTGGCGCAGCCGATCGCCGGCAAGTCACAGACCACGCCCAGGTGGCAGGCAATCCCAAACCGCCGCGGATGCGCGAGGCCCTGGCCGTCGCACATCAACACGTCCGGGCGGTGGCGCAACTTTCGCAGCGCGGCCAGCAACGCCGGCGCTTCGCGGAAGGAGAGCAGGCCCGGCACGTACGGGAAACGCAGCGGGCGGGCGGCGAGCGTTTGCTCGATCACGTCGAGCGAAGCCAGGTCCAGCAGCACCGCCGCGGCGAGACATTGTTGGCCATCAGGCGGGAACGCGGCATCGAGACCGGCGACAAACCGCAGTTCCCTGGCTGGCGGCGCCTGGACGACTCGGGCGGCGAGCCGCCGCTGGACTGCCACCGCCGCCCGCGGACTCAGGCTCCACCGATGGGGAACGCGCGGAATCTTCATGGTCGTCAGCCCGGCGCCCAACGCGGCGAATGCCCGCAGCGGGCTGGAGCAGCCGGTCACTGCGGTTCGGCCACCGTGCGGAAGAATTCGCCTTGGGCGGGGGCGAGGTTCGTGCGTTGCAGCCAGAAATCGAGGTCGGGACTCCCCAGCGTGAACGAGCGGATCGATTGCCAGGATTCCAAGTCCGCCGAGGACTCGAGCCGGAACGACTGGTCCACCAAGCCCCGAAACGAAAACTGGTCCGCAGTCAGAGCGCCGCAGTCGGCGTGGGAGTACGCCGTGATGGCGACCGGCGTGGTGGCGACCAGCAGAGCGCGCAAAATGACGTCTTCCACGCCGACCGCGAGCAACTGCCCCGGCCGCGACGCCAGGCCGTACAGCGATTTGCCGGTGATGAGGCTCAGCGGCACCCAATCCACCGCGTTCGTGCTGCTGAGCACCGTGCCTTGCGTGCCGCACACAAAATAGCGACCGTCCGCGAAGGTGGCGTCGGTCAGCCAGGCGTCCGTGCCGCTGGTGGCCCGCGACCAAGTCACGCCGTCCGGGCTGGTCAGGATCAAACCGTTCTGGCCCACCGCCACGAGCAAACCGTTGAGCCGGCGGACCCGGTAAACCCAGTCGGTGGTGCCCGAATCGCGGGCGGACCAGTTCACGGCATCGGGACTGGTAAAGATCGCGCCCGCGGCACCGGTGGCCACGAAGCCCGAATCGAGTGCGACCACCGAACTGAGGTTGGGCTGGCTGGCGATGCTGCGGGTGGTCCAGGTCGCCCCGTTGGTGGTGGTCAAAACGGTCCCGGCATCGCCGACCACCACCACCAAGCCGTCTCGCTCGCAAACGCCCTGCAACGTGTTGGCCGTGGGCGACGGCACCACCGGCGTCCAAACCAAGCCCAGCAAATCGAGCGTGTTGGTCACCGTCACCGAGTTGGTCGTCCACGCGCAATTGGTGAAGGTCCCGACCTCATTTGTGGTGACCAGGTTGGTGAGCGCGCGCGGGCTGTACATCAGGCTGCCGTCGCTGCCGGCGGCGACCACCAGGTTGGTGGACCCGCCGATCCCGAGAAACACCGCGTTCGTGAGCGCGTCGGGCACATACTCGCTGTGCCAGGCAATGCCGTCCGGGCTGGTCAGCACGGTTGCGCGATCGCCCACCGCGATGGATTGGTCGGGCAGGTTGAGGACCTCCCAAAGCCAGTCCCGCGACGAGTCGTCCTCGGCGAACCAGAGCGTGCTCTTGATCGAATTGGTGGTGAAGGACTCCACCGCCAGGCCCGTTTGGCCGGCCACCACGAACCGTTCCCCGTCCCACACCGCCGCGTAGTACGACCAGACGGGTGCCGGCACCAGGCTGCCGCTGCCGAGTTGGTCGCTCCATGCGCTCTGCCCGGCCGCCTTCAGCAAAAGCGCGCTGTTGCCGGCGACCAGGCGCGTCCCGTTCCCCACTGCGAACCCGTACAGGCTGTTCGTCACGCCAGTCGGCTCGCTCTGCCAGTTGGTGCCTTGACTCACACTGGAGAGCAAATTGCCTGCGTCCCCGGTGGCAAAGAAAACGCCGCCGGAATAGGCGACCCGGTTCAACGCCACCGTGACTCCGCTCGAACGCTTGTCCCATTGCAGGCCGTCCGTGCTGGTGCCGATCAAGCCGTTCTCCCCCACCGCCACGAACGTGCCGCCGCCGTAAGCGACGCTCCGCAGCCAATCGCTGAACGGGAGGTTCGCGACGCGCTGCCAGGCCAGGCCGTCGGTGCTCCGGTAAATCGCGGCGTTGTCGCCCACCGCCACCAGCACGGCATCCGAGGCCGCAACCCCTTCGAGCCAATCCGCGGTGGGCGAATCCAGCGCGGCCGCCTCGAAAGCACCCGTCGCGGACTCGCGCAGAATCGTGCCCGCCTCGCCGGTGATGACGGCCCGGTCGCCAAAGAAGGTGATTGCCCGCAGCGCGGAGTCCACGCCGCTGGCCAGCGAAGTCCAGTTGACCCGGTCCGAACTGACGTAAATCTGACCGTGGTCCGTCACCTCCCAGTAACGGCCGTTGTGGAAGGCCAGGTCATAGACGTTGTTGCCGTGCGGCGACGGATTGGACCAACGCCAGGGCAGCGGGGCGGCTTGGGCGACCGCGGTGGCGGCGGATGCCAGGAGACACCCGGCGAGTGCCAGCCCGGTAAAGTCCGCAGCCCAGCCGTGGGCGTGTGCGTTTGGCTTCAAACAACGCATGGGATGCCGTTTATTCATCGGATCAATTCAGGTCAACGTTGGAGTACGAGGCAGGCGCAGGCGAAAAGTAGTGCCGGCGGGCGAAGTGGAGACCAAGGTCAGCTCCACCCCCAAATGGCTGGCCAGTTGACGGCTGATCGCCAGCCCGATGCCGGAGCCGCCTTCCTTGGACGAACGAACCGGCTCGAACAGGCGGGCGCGGACCGGCTCGGGGATGCCGCTGCCGCGATCGCCCACCTCCGCCACCAAGTCGCTCGGTGTGGCGGCCAGACGCAGCGTGACCATGCCGTTGGGCGGGCTGGCTTCGACCGCGTTTTGCACCAGGTTGGCGAGGATCAAGCGCAGCAGGCCCGCCTCGCGGTTGTCCACGGTGGCTTCGCCCTCGAAACTCAACTCCACGCGCACGCCCCGGCCTTCGGCGAGGGTGCGCGTATGCGCGGCGACCTGCCCGCCGAGTTCCGCCAGCGACACCGAGAACGAGGCCGCCTCCTCCCGATCGTGGAGCACTTCGACCACTTGCTGAATCAAGCTGGTCATCCGGCGGGTGGCGGCCAGGGCTTCGCGCCATTCCTCGCCGTCGCCCGCCAGAGTGCCTTCCTGCCGCGCGGCCACGAACGATTGCAGCCCGGCCACCGGGTTTTTGAGACTGTGGATGAGGTGAGCCGTGACGGCTCCGAGGGCGTTGATTTTCGCGGCGTTGGCGAGCTCCTGGTTCGCGCGCTGCAGGTCCGCGGTGCGGGCGGCGAGCAGCCGATTGGCCCGCTCCAACCGGCGGAAGGCCCAGGCCGAACCAACGATGACCAGTCCGGCGCCGACGCCAAACACCAGTCCGCCTTGCAGATTCAAGCGGCGGTCCAGCAAGGCGAATTCACGCTCGGCGGTAACCCCTTCCAGTAGAAACTGGGCAATCCCCAGCAGCTTGGTCTGGCCCGGCAAGTGCAGCGGCACATCGATCTCGACCCACGACAGCGTGCCGGGTGCTGGGTGCGCCGGATCCGGCAGAACCAGGAACAACGCTTGCCGGGGCTGGGCGGAATGGAACCGGGTGAGCGATTGCTGCTGCCGCAACCGATCCAGCGCGACCGCGTCCAGGGTGGTCTCTTTCACTTCGGTGGGCACGCCGGCGATGAACCCTCCCTGCGAGCTGAACAGCCGCGCCCCGATCATGTTGGTCAGGCTGGCGATGTTCAGCAGCACCTGGTATTGGGCGGCCGGCTCGCCCAGGTCGAACAAAGGATCAGCCTGGCGCGCCTCAGTTTGGGCGCGCAGCGCGAGGGCGTTGAGGATCTCGGCGTCGCGGCCGAGGATCTGCGCACGCATCTGCGTCCCGAGCTCGAGGCGCCCCCACAGCACGGCGGCCGCGAGGGCGGTCAGCGCCGACGCAATCGCCCAGCCGCCGTAGCGGCGCCCATTCGGACGTTGGGTCGCAAGCGGGTTCATAATTCGAGTTCCACGCCCGCGGTTACGGTGTTCGCATCGTAGTCGGCGCTGGGCGCGTTATCGAATGCGGATTCGCGGTCGTACTGGGCGAAGGCGACCAGTTTTCGCCAGAGCCGGTACTCCCCGCGCACCGTCACGTCCAGATCGGTCTTGCGGCGGAACGCCGACTCCGGACCGTCGGATCGCTGGATTGAATAATCGTACCCATAACCGCGGACCTCGGCCCAGACTTTCCAACGTTCGGCACGGTAACCCGCCCGGACGCCGACGAGGGGCCGGAGGTTGTCGAAGTAGCCGCCGCCGTTGTCTTCGGTCCAGCGAAGCCCGAGCCGAAGCTGCGAACTCCAGCGGCGCTGGGCGCCCCAAGCGAACTTGGAGCGGAACTCCAGTTCGTGGAGGTCGAATTCAAGATTGCCGGGCAGTTCCAGTCCGTCCGCGTCGAGGGGCGCCCGGTCGTCGTACCAGCGACGCGTGAACCGGTAGCCCAGCGAACAATCGCTGCCGGCGGCCAGCGTCTTGGCGAGCTTCACATTCGGCCCAAGTTCCCAGTAATCGTCCAACGGCGCCGAGAAGAGCTGTCGGCTCCCGTCCAACGTGGCTTCCAGTTTCCAGTTTCGTCCCAGGCTGACCGCCGCCGACGGCGTCAAGGTCAGCGTGCTTCCCTTGGCGGTGACGGTGGACAACTCGGCCTCGGTGGCCGACACGTCGAAGACTTGGTTCATGAACACGTACTGCCCGGCAAGTCCGCCAGTCCAACCGGCGCCTAAGTCGCGCTTCACCTCCGCCCGCGCCAACGCCAGGCTCTCGGGATCCGTCTGGGGAGCGCCGAGGAAATGGGTGTAATCCGCCGAGGCGAAGATCGACACTCCCGTTCCGTCCAGGGGCAGCCGGTTGAGCATGAAATCGCCGCCGCCACTGAGAAAGGCCGCCGCGACCGGATTGACCGAGCTGAGCTGGACGTTGTCGCGGTAACCGGTCGCCGCGCGCAGGCTTGCCGCGGTGCTCCAAGGCGACGGCACGGCTTCTTCGATCAACGCGGCCAAAGCTTTTTCGTCCGGGCCCAGGTCTTTTCCAGCGCTTTCGGTCTCGCCTGCCAGGCCGGTGGCGCACGCCGCCAGGACACAGCAGACCAAGCCGGTGCAACGCGGGCGGAGACCTTGGCGGCGGGTGGCGGATCTCATTCGAGGTTCGGTGACCCGTTATCTGGCAAAGCCGGCCGCCTCGTGCAAGCAGGTACTGATGCGGGACCCAATCCCCACGAACCTCTTCGTGCCGGTCACGCCGTGGCCCAGGCAGTCCACCGGCGCTTCACGGGAAACAGCGCAGGCGACCCGTTTCCGAATCGCCTGCGTCCAACTCTTATCAACCAGTCGAACCCCCAAGTCTTCCCCCCTTGGAAACTAGTCTCCCTTGCCGTGTTGGCCCTTGGCCTTTTCCTTGGCCGCGTCGATCAGATCCTTGCGGCTGGGGAGGTTCTTAGCCAGCTCCTGGAGCCGCTCGCGGATCTGCTCGCGCAGCTTTTCACGCTCCTGCTTCTGATCCGCGAGCAATTGGCGCATCTGCTCGCGCAACTGCTCGCGCTCTGCCGCCGTGGCTTCGCTCATTTGATGGGCGAGTTTCTTGAATTCCTGAACCTTGGCCTGGTGGTCGGCCCGGAATTGCTCGATGAGTTTCTTGATGTCGTCCGGGAGCGCAGGCTTTGCCGGCTTCTCCGGATGCGTGGGCTTCTGTGGATCGGGGTTCTGCCCATTGCCGGGATCTGCCGCGAACGCCGGCGTGGCCATCAGCGCCACGGTCGCCACCGCCGCCCCCATCAGTGATTTGAACGTCTTCATAATAATTGGTCTTGTTCGGTTTGCTTCTGAGCGGCTTTTCATGCGGTCGCTCAACGCCGTCATCGTCTCGCAGGCAACGTGCCAGGTTTCGTGAGCCGACCCCAACGTATTCTGGATAAACAGGTTGAAATTCGGAATGGCGATTTTCAACGGACCGAACAGGAGATCAATCTGGGGATAAGTCCCCAGCCTCGGCGCCGTCCAAGAGGACGAACTGGGGATTATTCCCCACTCCGAGCGTCTTCCCGGCCGGTGAGCCGGTGGCGGACGACGTCGCGGCTCACGCCCAAGAAGCGGGCCGCGGCCGAGACGTTGCCGTTGGCCTGGGCCAGGGCGTGCTGAACGAGCTGATCGATGGCCTCCTCGAGCGAGAAGCCGTTTTCGGGGAACTGGAATCGTCCGTTGAACCACTCGCTCGCCAGCGGGGAGCCCGGTTCCGTCTCGATCCCGGTCAGACGTTCAAGGTGCGTGAACGCGAGCGGCCCTTCCTCGAAGACCATTGCCCGCTCGATTTCGTGCGCCAGTTCGCGGACGTTTCCCGGCCAGGGCCAGAGTTGCAGCCGACGCTGGCCGGCTTCGCTGATTGGCCGGGGCGGCAGGCGGTGTCGCCGCGAGACGCGTTTGAGCAAGGTCTCAGCCAGCGGCACGATGTCCTCCGGGCGCGCTCGCAGCGGTGGGAGATGCAGGCGAAACAGATCGAGGCGGTGATACAAATCTTCCCGAAACTGGCCGGCGGCAACCAGTTGCTTCAAGTCGCGATTCGACGCCGCGATTACCCGCACGTCCACCGGCAGGGACTTGTTGCCGCCCAAACGGCGGATCTTGCCGTCTTCGATGACGGTCAGCACCTTCGCCTGCACGGCCAGCGACAGGCTCGCCAACTCGTCCAGAAACAGCGTTCCGCCGTTGGCCGCCTCGAACAGGCCGATGCGGGCCGACCGCGCATCGGTGAAGGCGCCGCGCTCGTGGCCGAAAAGCTCGGACTCCGCCAGCGATTCCGGCAGCGCCGGGCAATTGACTTCCACCAACGGCTGGTCGGCGCGCGGTCCGTGCTCGTGCAGCCACCGGGCGATGGTGGTCTTGCCGGTGCCGGTCTCGCCTTGAATGAGAACCGGCGGCAGGCGTGTCTCCATGCGGCGGTCGGCCGCCAGGATCTTTTCCAACTGTCCGCGCAGCGGCGCGAGCGCCGGGCCAAAGAAGAACTCGTCCTCCGCCAGCGCGGCATCCTGACGGCGATGCTGTTCCAGCCGGCGGTCGCGACGGTCGCGGCGGACCTGGCCGAAGACCAGCAGCAACTCGCCGAGCTCGAACGGCTTGGTCAAGTAACTCAGCGCGCCCAATTGCATCGCCTCGACCGCGCCAGCCACGCCGCCCTCAGCCGTCATCACCACCACGCCGCAATTCTGGGAAAAGGCGCCTTCGCGGAGCAAGTCGGTGCCCAAGCCGTCCGGGAGATTGACATCCAGGAGCGCAAAGTCGAACGGCATCAGTCCGATGGACTGGCGCGCGGAGGCTAGATCCGCGACGGCGGTCACATCCGCTCCCTGGCGTTCGAGGAAGGCCGCCACGCGCCGCCGCAGCAGCGGCTCGTCTTCGACGATCAACACCGACGTGTCAGTCAGGAGAGAGGTTTGCATGGTAGCCCGAAGGCTCGCGGTCACCCGCCAACGAAGCGGGGCCGGCTCTTTCAAACCGCATTCCGCCCCGGCCTGGCAAGCAAGAAGCGTTGCCGTGTGTTCGCCGTTGACTTGTCCGGTTTCCAGCCGCGGAGGCGGCCCGGAACCGTAACGGCTTCGCGCAGCCACTTTCGGCTTGCGAACGGATTAGAAACCGACATAAGGAACGCATGAGCAACCAAGACGCGCAAATCTCAAGCGCACTACCTGGCTATATTACGGGCGCCACCCCGAACCCGGCGGCGAACCGCGCCCCGTGGTACAAGAACACCGCCCCGACTTACGCGGGCATCTTCCTCTGGTTCGTATTCTGGCAGGACGCCGTTCTTTCCAATGACAAGGGGGGCGGGCTTTCGCACGGCATTGGCATGGCCCTTTTGGGGTTGATCATCGCTGCGGTGATCTGCCATTTCCTCTTTTACCTCGTGCCCGGCATGTTGGGCATGAAGACCGGGCTGCCGCTGTACATTGTTGGCACTTCCACGTTCGGCGCCGCCGGGGGCTTCATTTTACCCGGCTTTTTGATGGGCTTGCTGCAATTCGGGTGGTTGGGTGTGAACGCGTACTTCTCCTCCCTGCTGCTGGCGCCAACCTTGCATGTGAAGGCGGAAATCTTGATGGTAATCTGGGGCGCGCTGGCGGCCTTCGTCGGTCTCAAAGGCATTCAGTATGTGGCGAAGGTGGCCACTTACCTGCCGCTGATTCCCATCGCCGTGCTGCTCATCATGCTGTTCAAAACTGTTGGCGGACTGGGAAGCTTCGATGCCCAGAAACTGGCGGATACCCACTCCGCCTTGGCCGGCTACGCCAACCCACCGCTGGCGGGTTTCAGCACGGAGGCGCTGATCAATGGCGGGGTGCTGGGCCTGTTGATCACTTACGTGGTCGGCTTTTTTGCCACCGCCGGGGCGGCGGGCGTGGACTTCGGCACCAACAGCCGCGACGCGCGGGACGTGCGGATGGGCGGTCTGGTGGGGGTGGCGCTGGCGATCGTGCTCACGGCGGGCATTTCCACGCTGATCGTGGCCGGCGCGCACGGCTCCAAGGAATACGGCCCGAAGATCGAGGCTGCCGCGGAAGCGGCGGTGGAAAAGGCCGTGCAAGCGATCGACGACAAGGCGCCGGAGTTGAAGAAGGCCGGCAAGACGGACGATGACATCGACAAAATGAAGGAAACCGCCCAAACCCAGGCCGCGTCCGAAGCCATGCTGCGGTCCACCAGCCTGCTCAGCGTGGTATTGGGCGAAAAGGCCGCGGGCATTTTGATGTTCCTGCTGGCGCTGGCCGCGTTCCCGCCGGCCTGCTTCTCGTCCTTCATCGCGGCGAACAGCTTCAAGACCACCTTGCCCAAAGTGAACCCGTTCATCTCGGTCGGCATCGGGGCGGCCGTCAGCATCATCCTCGCCGTGACCGGCACGGTGGCCAGCGCCATCGGGGTGTTCGTGATCATCGGTGCCTCGTTTGGCCCGATCTGCGGCGCGATGCTGGTCGATTATTGGCTGGCCGGCAAAAAGTGGAGCGGCCCGCGCGCGGGCTTCAACCCCGCCGGCTGGATCGCGTGGGCCTTGGGCTTCTGCGTGGGCATTTTCAAGACGCTCACCGGTTACGACATGCCGGCGGCGCCGGTCGCGGCGTTCGTCGTCGGCGCGGTCGTGTACTTCATCTGCATGAAGATCGGTTTGGCGTCGAAGGTCGTGCCGTTGCCGGCGGCGAACCAGCCGAGTAACGCCTGAGTCAGCCAACCTCCCAGTTTCGCAAGGCGGCCCGCCCGGCCGCCTTTCTTTTTCCCGTCGTTGCGCTACGAGTTCCGCCTGGCCACGACAAAGGCATTGAACATCGCGTAGCGGGTGGGCGTGAGGTTTAGCACGAAATCCACCAGTGGGTTCACGTACCGGTCGGTGCATTCGACTCGTTCCACCGTGCAGCCGGCGCGCTGCAGGAAGAACGCGATTTCCAGCCCGTTGGTCTTCACGATCGCGTCGTCGTCCGGCTGGAACGGTTCGCGGGCGATGGGTTCCATGCGGTCGAAGCGCACCGCGTCCGGCGCGGCCCGCATCTGCCGGCGCTTGGCCAGGACGCGGCGGAGGTTTCGCCATTTGTTGGCGAAGCCGCGCATCGTGGGATGGTAATCGCGCCAGCCCAGCGCGCGAAAAAAGTTTGGGCTCGAAATCAGCACCCGCCCGCCCGGCTCCGTCACGCGCACCAACTCAACGACGAACGCCTCCGGCGCTTCGACGTGTTCGAGTACGTTGAGTGCGCCCACACTCGCGAAATGCCGGTCCGGAAACGGCAACTTCCGGCCGTCGTACAACTCACAGTTCAAGCCGAACTGCCGCGCCTTGGCGACGTTCGGCTCGGACACCTCGACGCCGTGCGCGGCGAAGCCGGCGTCCTGCAGGCGTTTCACCACCTGGCCGACGCCGCAGCCCACGTCCAAGACACGTGCGCCGGGGCGCTCCGGCTTGAGCGTGTCGGCGTACTTGGCGTAAAAGCCTTCGTCCCAGTTGGCGAGGAACTCGGCATACGCCTCGTTGTGACGATAATAAGATTCCTGGTGACCCATGCGCTTCGGCTCGGGAGCCTAGCAGCCCGCCTTTGGAAACGCCACCCGGCATACCTTGCCCCGCCAGAACGCCAAAGAAGCCGTTGACAGGGCGTCCGCTTTGGTTACCGTTCCCGGCTCTTAGCGAGATCAAGTTATGCCGAACACCGCATCAGCCGAGCGACGCACGCGCAGCAGCGCCCGCCGGGCCGAACGCAACCAGAGCGCCAAGTCCCGCATCAAAACGCTCGAACGGAATTACCTTCAAGCCGTGACGGCGAAGGACAAGAGCACCGCGTCGGTGGCCTTGCGCGCCGTTTCTTCCGCTTTGGACAAGGCGGCCAAGACGCGCATCGTCCACCGCGCCACGGCCAACCGGAAGAAATCCCGGCTGGCGGTCAAGCTGGCGGCATTGGCGTAGTTTCCTCCCGTTTTTTCTGAAGGGCGTCCCCATCGGACGCCTTTTTCTTTTCCGGCGCGAAGCAGCCCCGCGGATCGTCACCAGGCGAATTCCCCGACACTTGGCGGCGCAACTTCACCGGCCTGCCCGCAGGCGCGCCACAGCGCGTTTGACCCCCCAACCGCTGCGCTCCAACGCGGCGGTGGCCAGGTTCGCGTCAGCCCCCGTCAGCGTCCGAACGATGCGGACCGCGCGGTCGCGCAACTTGGCGTTGGACGGCCGCACCTCCACCATCAGGTTCTCGACCACCTTGCCCAACCGCACCATCGCGAGCGTGGTCAGGAGGTTGAGCAGCAGTTTCGTGGCGGTGCCGGCCTTCAACCGCGTCGAGCCGGTCAGCACTTCAGGGCCGATCCGCGGGGCGAGCACAACGGCCGGCCGGGTGCCGCGCGGGAATCTCAAATTCGGGTTGAAGCAAAGCAAAACGGTCTTCGCGCCCACGTTTCGGGCCGCCTGGAACGCGCCCCAAACGAACGGGGTGCGACCGCTGGCCGCGATCCCGACGACGACGTCCCGTCGTGTGATGCCGCGAAATTCGAGGGCCTGCCGGCCCGCCTCGCCATCATCCTCGGCGCCTTCGAGCGAAGACCACAAAGCCGGGTGGCCGCCGGCGACGATCCCTTGCACCATCTCGGGCGGCACGCTGAACGTCGGCGGGCATTCGCTCGCATCCAAAACCCCGAGCCGGCCGCTCGTGCCGGCACCGACATAGAACAGCCGCCCGCCACGGCGGAACGCGGCAACCACCAACCGGACCGCGCGTTCGATGTGGACCTGCTCGCGCCGCAAAGCGCGCGGCAGTCTGGCGTCTTCGCTCAACATGAGCCGGATCGCCTCGCCGAGCGGCATTCGGTCCAGGTGAGTGGAGCGCGGGTTGCGTTCCTCGGTTGGCGAAGGTGCGGTGGCGGCGGGGATGAGAATGTCCGCCGGTGGCGACGGCCCAACGACGCGGCGCGCCGGCTCCAACTTCCTGGCTAACGCGACCGCGCCCCAGACTCCGTCGCGCGGCAAAATCCGGAAAACCGCCTGCGGCCAGCGTGCCTGTAGCCGACGCTTCACCGCCGCCGCGAACCTTGGCTGGTGGCGAAACGTGCCGCCGGTGCCGAAAAACTCCACGCGAACGCCAATTTTGACCAGGCGCCCGGCGCAGGCCGCAGCGTGGGTAGCCAACGTGTCCGCCGCGTGCGCGATGATCGTGGTGGCGAGCCGGTCGCCGGTCTGCGCCGCGGCGAAGACTTCAACCGCCAACGCCGCAATCTCGGCCTTGCTCGCGGCGTGTAGCCAGGTGACCAGGTCGTTCGGTTCGTTGAGTTGCAGTGCGCGCAGGCAGCGTTGTCCGAGCCGCGGCCACGCGCCGTTGCGATCGTACTCGCCGACCACCGTCCGCAACGCGCCAAGCGCAATGTCGTACCCGCTGCCCTGGTCGCCAAGCAAATGGCCCCAGCCCCCGACCTTCGCGGTCAGTCCGGCGGCGTTGCGACCGTAACAGCACGAGCCGGTGCCGCTGATGACGATCACGCGGGCAGCAGGCGCGGGCGAAGCCGAGTCTTCCGCGGCGGCCAGGGCGGTTTCCAAGTCGTTGCCAACCCAGCAGGGCACGTCCGGCCAGGCAAGCGCAGCGGCGGCGCGGATGCGTTTTCGGTCGCTGGCTTCGCGGGCGCCGGCCAGGCCGACGCCGACGGCGCCGGGGTGCGGAAAGCGTTGCGCAATCTGCCGCAAGACCGCGCGCAGTTGGGCATCGGTGAGGAGCCGCAGGTTCGCCGGGCCGGTTTCGAAGCGATCGAGCGCGCGGTCGGTGGCATCGGCCAGCAGGGCCACGGTGCGGGTGCCGCCCGCCTCGATGCCGAGGACGGTTCGGGTCAAACTGGGGGCGGAAGCGGGCTTCCGGACGCGGATGGAGCCAACCATCGCGGCTGAAATTGAGCCGTGACGGCACGCGCGTCAACGGCGCCGTCCGCGGCGATCGGGGTTGCGTTTGACACACATCCGGGTGCTTTGCAGACTCCGCAGCGGCTCGCCCGCGAGCCGTCTTATGCAAGTTGTCATTCTCTGTGGCGGTCAGGGAACCCGCCTCCGCGAGGAAACCGAGTTCCGCCCCAAGCCGATGGTTCCGGTGGGGGGGCGTCCGATTTTGTGGCACATCATGAAGTTCTACGCCACGCACGGGCACAAGGATTTCATCCTGTGTCTTGGCTACAAGGGCGAGATGATCAAGGACTATTTCCGCAACTACCAGTGGAACACCAGCGATGTCACGCTGCGGTTGGGGCGCCAACCCAAAACGACTTACCATACCAGCCATGACGAGGAGGATTGGACGGTAACCTTGCTGGACACCGGTCAGACCACGCAAACCGGCGGGCGGCTCAAACGGGCGCTGCCGTACGTCCGCGAGAACACCTTCCTCCTCACGTACGGCGACGGCCTCACCGACAGCAACGTCAACGACTCCGTCGCGTTTCACCAGCGGCACGGCAAGATCGTCACCTTGACGGCCGTTCGCCCGCCGGGTCGCTTCGGCGAACTGGCCCTGAAGGGTACGGCGGTCGTCGGCTTCCAGGAAAAACCGAGGCACCAATTCAGCTACATCAACGGCGGGTTCTTCGTCCTGAACAAACAGGTGGGGGACTACATCGCCGGCGACGACATGCCCTTCGAGTTGGATCCACTGGTCCGGCTGGCGGCGGAAGGCCAGGTGGAAGCCTTCCAGCACGACCGGTTCTGGCAGTGCATGGACACGTACCGCGAAACGCAGCTCCTGAACGAACTCTGGACCTCCGGCCGCGCGCCGTGGAAGATTTGGTAAGAGACAGACCGGTGGGAGCGGTGGCGACGCGGCTTTGAACTTGTCGCCTGTGCGCCCGTCCGCCATTTTTCGCGTGTGTCCTTGGAAAACGCCAGGCTGGCTGTTGACACCGAACCGTTTGCCGCGAGCTATCGCGGCCGGCGGGTCTTGGTGACCGGCCATACCGGCTTCAAAGGCGCCTGGCTCGCCGAATGGTTGCTCGCGCTCGGCGCGGAGGTGACCGGTCTCAGCCTCGATCCGACGACGAAACCGGCACTGTTCGACCAGCTCGGACTGGCCGGGCGATTGCACGACCGGCGGGCTGATTTACGGGATGCCGGGGCGGTCCGCGAAGTGATCGCGCGGGCGCAACCGGACTACATTTTCCACCTGGCTGCCCAAGCCATCGTGCGCGAATCCTACGAGCGGCCGGAAGACACCTTTGCCGTCAACGTCCAAGGCACCGCGAACCTGCTGGGAGCGTTGCGTGGTTGCGCGCGGCCGTGCGCCGTGGTGTGCGTCACCAGCGACAAGTGCTACGAGAACCGGGGCTGGGTCTTCGGCTACCGCGAGGAAGATCCGCTGGGCGGCCACGATCCGTACAGCGCCAGCAAGGGCGCAGCGGAAATCGTGATCGCCTCGATGCGCCGCTCGTTCTTCGCCGAAGGCCCCGTGCGGGTGGCAAGCGCGCGCGCGGGCAACGTGATCGGCGGGGGCGATTGGGCCAAGGACCGCATCGTGCCCGACAGCGTGCGCGCCCTGGCTCGCGGCGAACCCATCCCGGTTCGCAACCCGCGGTCCACGCGACCCTGGCAGCACGTCCTCGAGCCGTTGTCCGGGTACCTCTGGCTGGGCGCGTTGCTGCGACGACCCGAGCTCCGGTCGTTGAAGCCGGAAGCAATCGCCAGCGCGTTCAATTTCGGGCCCGACGCGGATGCGAACCGCACCGTGGGCGAGGTGGTGGGCGAGATTCTCCGACATTGGCCGGGACGCTGGGAGGACCGAAGCGATCCCCAAGCGCCGTACGAAGCCAGCTTGTTGCAGCTCGCCACCGACAAGGCCCGCGCCGTCCTGGGCTGGTCGCCGGTCTGGGGGTTCCGCGAAGCCGTGGCCGCCACCGTGAGTTGGTATCGCCGGGCCGAAACCAACCCCGCCGAGACGAACCTCCAAGATTTGACCGCCGGACAAATCGCGGCTTACACCGCCCAGGCCCGCACGCTCGGCTTGCCTTGGGCGCTCCCCGCGCGGGACACCGCCACCAAAACCCCATGAGCGACCGACGCACTTTACGCCGCCAGATTCTCGATCTCGTTCGCGAATACCACGCCGCCGAACCGCGCCGGCCATTCCGCCCCGGCGAGGACGCCGTGCGCTATGCCGGGCGGTACTTCGACGCGAGCGAACTGGTTTCGCTGGTGGATTCCTCGCTGGATTTCTGGCTGACGGCCGGACGTTATGCCGAGGAATTCGAGGCCGGTTTGGCCGCTTACCTCGGCGTCGAGAACGCGATCCTGGTCAACTCCGGTTCGTCCGCGAACCTGGTCGCCTTTTCCACGCTGACCTCGCCGCGGCTGAAGGAACGGCAGGTCAAACCCGGCGACGAAGTCATCACCGTCGCGGCCGGTTTTCCCACCACGGTCAACCCCATCATCCAAAACCGCGCCGTGCCGGTGTTCGTGGACGTCGAACTCGGAACGTACGTGCCGGCGCTGGAAAAGATCGAGGCGGCTCGCGGTCCGAAGACGAAGGCGGTCATGATCGCGCACACGATGGGCGTGCCGTACGCGGTGCGGGAACTGCGCGCGTGGTGCGACCGGCACGGTTTGTGGCTCATCGAGGATAATTGCGATGCGCTGGGCAGCCGCTACAGCGGCCAGCTCACCGCCACGTTCGGCGACCTTGCCACGTTCAGTTTCTATCCTGCGCACCACATCACGATGGGCGAAGGCGGAGCCGTCGTGGCCGCCAACGACGACCTGGCCCGGATCGCGCGCAGTTTCCGCGACTGGGGTCGCGACTGCTACTGCGCCGGCGGCGAGAACAACACGTGCGGAAAGCGGTTTGGCCAGCAATTCGGCACCCTGCCCTTCGGCTACGACCACAAGTACGTCTATTCGCACATCGGCTACAACCTGAAGGTCACGGACATGCAGGCGGCCATCGGCGTCGCCCAACTGGCCAAGGTGGAGGAGTTCGTCGCGGCGCGGAAACGCAATCACGCCGCCCTGGCCGCGGGGCTGAAGCAGCACGAGCCGCACCTGATCCTCCACACGGCGTCGGCGAAGGCCGATCCGTCGTGGTTCGGCTTCGTCATCACCGTGCGGCCGGAAGCGCCGTTCACCCGCGCCGACCTGGTCAACGCCTTGGAGACCGCGCGCATCGAGACGCGGAATCTGTTTTGCGGCAACCTGCTCCGACACCCCGCCTACGCGGGGATCGAGCATCGCGTGGCTGGCCTGCTGACCAACAGCGACGTCATCACGACCAACACCTTCTTCATCGGCGTTTATCCGGGACTCACGGAGGAAATGATCCGGCACGTGCTGGGAACGGTCGATGGATTCATCGCCAGCAAGACTGCCCGATGAGCATGCCGCGCAAGATCCGGTGCACGGTGGCCGCCATCGCAGACCACGGCGGGCGCGTGTACACGGTCGATCTCACGCCCACCAGTGCTGTGCCGGCGTTTCGCCCGGGCCAATTTCTGCACCTCACGGTGGACGAGTACGACCCGAGCGGTTTTTGGCCCGAGTCGCGGGTTTTTTCGATCGCCAGCTCGCCGCGCGAACGGAACCGGCTGCGCATCTGCTACGCGGTCAAAGGGCGTTACACCACCCGCATGGAGCAGACGCTCAAGGTGGGGAGCGAAGTCTGGGTGAAGTTGCCCTACGGCGACTTCGTGATCGACGGCGCGGGCGACGCGGTGCTGATCGCGGGCGGCACGGGCATCAGCGCGTTCACCGCGTTCCTCGAGGCCCTGTCGCCAGAAACAACCAGCAAGGTCACGCTGGTCTATGGCGCGCGGACGCCGGCATTGCTTTTGTTTCAGGAAATGATCCTGGACCGGCTCGCGCGCGTGCCAGCCTTCGATCTGGTCTTGTTCACGGAGGTGGCGGCTGCGGGTTTCTCGCAACGGATGGCCGGCTTGCCCCGCGTCCCGCATTGCCTGGCTGGCCGCATTGCATTGGAGCCGCTCTGGCCCCCCGCTTCCGACTTCTGCACTCCGAACTCCGTTTTCCACCTCTCCGGCCCGCCGGTTATGTTGAAATCTCTAACGACCGACCTGCTGGCGCGAGGGATTGAGCCGGGGCGTGTTCGGACGGATGCGTGGGAATGAATCTCTCCCGGACATGAAAACCACGGAGAACCGAATCTTCATCGTGGGAGCCTCGGGGCACGGCTCGGTGGCCGCTGATGCCGCCCGGCACGCGGGGCGGGAAGTGGTTGGCTTCCTGGACTCCTTCAAACCAACCGGTCAGGTCGTGCGCGGGATTCCAATCCTTGGCCACCCAGACAACCTGGCTGACCTGCTGAAACGCCATGACGTCCGCCGCCTCTTTCTCGGCATCAGCGACAACTGGACCCGACAGCAGGTGGCGGCGAAACTACGGGCGGCCGTTCCGGACTTCGAACTCACGAGCATCCTTCATCCGCAGAGTGTCGTCGCCACGGATGTCGTTCTTGGCCCGGGTACGCTTGTCTTGGCGGGGGCGATCATCAATACTGGCTGTTTGATCGCCGAGAACTGCATCGTCAATACCAAGGCTTCGCTGGACCACGACGGCGAAATGCGGTCCTGCGCCAGCCTGCTGCCCGGCGTCACCACTGGTGGCAACTGCGTTATCGGCGAATGTGCCTGCGTGTGCGTTGGCGCGATCCTCTCGCACAAAGTTTCGATTGGCGATCACGCGGTGGTGGGCGCCGGCGCGGTGGTGCTCCACGATGTGCCGCCTTGCTCCCTCGCCTATGGTGTGCCGGCCCGGGTCGTTCGCAGCCGGCAGCCGGGAGAGCGTCACTTTTGAATATGCGCCCGAAAATCAACTACGCCGGTCCGTGGATCACCGCCCACGAAGTGGAGGCAGTGAAGGAGGCCGTGCAAAACGGCTTCTACCAAAACTACCGGGTTCATGCCAAACAACTGGAAGAGCGCCTGTGCCAGTTCCTCGGAGTGAAACATGCCCTCGCCACGAACTCGGGAACCGCCGCCATTCACCTGGCCGTCGCCGCCGCCGGCATCAAACCGCGGGATGAAGTCATCACGACCGACAGCAGTTGTGTCGCCTCCGCCATCCCCATCGTTTACGTCGGCGCCACCGCGGTCTGTGTGGACGTGGATCCGGACACGTGGTGCCTCTCACCGGAAGCCGTGCGCAAAGCCATCACCCCGCGAACCAAGGCGATCCTCGTCGTGCATTGGAACGGTCACCCGGCCGCGATGGACGAACTCATGGTCATTGCCCGCGAACACGACCTGAAGGTCATCGAGGACGCCGCCCCGGCGCTGGGCGCGGAATACAAGGGACGGAAGGTCGGGACGATCGGCGCGGCGGGCTGCTTCAGCTTTCAGGGGGCGAAGGTGGCCATCGGCGGCCAGGGCGGCGCGCTGGTGACCGACGATCCCAAGCTGTTCGAAATGGCGGGCATTCTCGCGAGTTACGGCCGCACCGATTCGGCGAGGCAGTATTGGTCCGACTACGTGGGGTTCAATTACACGATGCCCAACCTGCCGGCGGCCCTGGCCCATGCCCAGCTTGGCCGCATTGATGAACTGGTGGCGAAAAAGCGGGAAATCTGGCGGTGGTATTGCGCGGGGCTGGCGGACTTTGACCGCGTCAAGTTGATTCACGAGGCGCCCGGCACACAGAGCACCTATTGCTACCCGCCGATGCTGATTGGCGACTCGGTCCAGCGCACCCGCGAGGAAATTCTGGCCGAGTTGCGCAAGGACAACATTGACGCCCGCCCTGCGCAGCCGCGGGTCAGCCTTATGCCAATGTTCCAAAACCGTTTCCCCAACCCGGAAAGCGCGAAAGTGGAGGCTCGAGGCGTTCTCCTGCCCGGCGCGTTCAACGTCACGCGTGAAGATATCGCCTTCGTCTGCCAGCGTCTCCGGGAGGCCGTAAAGTGATTTCTGCAATGAACACACGCCGTTCTCGCACATACCAAGACACCATTACGCAGGAGTTCGCCTTTCTGAAGGCGACCGCGAAACTGGAGGACCTTTTCGCGAAGGGACTGGACCTCCCCGCCAGCGCCGGCATGGTCGTGCCGCTGGCGAAGCTGCATGCCGACGATCCGGATCTGCCCGGGGAGATTGCCGCGTGGAATGCGGCCGGCAGTTCGCCGCTGCCGGGTGCGGCGACAGAGCCCGCCGCGGCCAAGGCCTGGTTCGAATCGCTACTTGCCGCCGCGGATCGGTTGGGTTTCCTCGTGCTCGACAAGCATGGCCGCCGGACCGGGATCATAGCCTTCACTCGCGGCTTCGGAGACAATCTGGAGTTGGAGTTGGGCGTTGTCGCTGGCCATTCTGGGCTGGCGGAAGCGGTGAATGCTGTCTGCCGTTGGGCGGCGAACACACTCTGGCCAGAGTGCATCATTGTCCGCGCCGGAGCTCCAAGCGAGTTTTTAACCGGTGCCGGCTTCTTCTTGGGCGAACGTGGCACTCTGGTATTCCGTCCCGGCGCCGGGAAGGCGGGTCAGACGACCATCCTCACCGCGGGGCCAAGCATCTCCGCCCGCGAGGCGAGTTACGCCCACCAGGCCACCAAGTATGGTTGGAACCACCAGTGGAATCGCTACCTCGCCGCGTTCGAGAAGCAATGCGCGGAGTACATCGGTGTGCCCCACGCCATCGCCACGTCTAGTTGCACCGGCGCACTGCACATCGCGCTGGCGGCGCTGGGCATTGGGCCGGGAGACGAGGTCATCGTCCCGGACACCACGTGGGTGGCGACCGCCAACGCGGTGCTTTACGTCGGCGCGACGCCGGTGTTCGCCGACATTGACCTCGACAGTTGGTGCCTCGATCCGGCGTCGTTCGAGGCCCAAATTACCTCCCGCACCAAGGCCGTCATGCCAGTCCATTTGTACGGGCATCCCTGCGACATGGACCCCATCCTGGCCATCGCGCGCCAGCACGGCTTGTTCGTTGTGGAGGATGCCGCACCTTCGATCGGAGCCGAATACAAAGGAAGGCGGACCGGTTCGTTTGGCGACTTTGCGTGCTTCAGTTTTCAGGGAGCGAAACTCGCGGTGACCGGCGAAGGCGGCATGTTGCTGACGCGCGATCCGAAGCTTCATGAAAAGGCCTATTCGATTTGGGACCAGGGCAGGAAGCCAGGCACATTCTGGATCCAATCCAACGGCGTGAAGTACAAGATGGCCAACCCGCTCGCTGCCATCGGGCTGGGCCAGTTGGAGCGGAACGACGCGATGGTCGAAGCCAAGCGCCGGGTTTTCTCCTGGTATGCGGAGGGTCTCGCCGGTGTGCCGCACATTGTTCTCAATCGGGAGCAATCCTGGGCGCGCAGCATTTACTGGATGAGCAGCCTCCGGCTCGACGAGGCGGCGCCGGCCACGCGCGACGAATTGCGCGACCAGCTCAGGAAACGGAACGTGGACACGCGCTCCGTCTTCCCGGCCATCTCGCAATACCCGATCTGGCCGCTGAAACAATCACCCGCACCCGTGGCCCGGCGCGTGGGCGACCAGGCCATCAACCTGCCCAGTGGCGTCTGCCTGACCCGCGACGAGGTGGACTACGTCTGCTGCTGCATCCGCCAAGTGCTCGCGGGCAAGGCCGCCTGAATGGACCGAATGTCCAGCGTCGAACTGGCCCGCCAGGCGCGCTGTCATGCGCTGCAGATGGTGGCGCGCGCCCGCGCCTCCCACGTCGGCGGCGCCCTTTCGATGGCCGACCTGCTGGGGGTGCTTTACACCGACATCCTCCGCTTCCGGCCCGACGATCCCGCCTGGCCGGAGCGCGATCGATTCCTGCTGAGCAAAGGACACTCCTGCACCTCGCTCTACGCGACGTTGGCCCTGCGCGGGTGCTTTCCCGTCGCCGAACTCGAAACTTACGGGGCCGATGGCTCGCGGCTCATGTCGCACATCAGCCACAAGGTGCCCGGCGTCGAATTCTCCACGGGTTCCTTGGGCCATGCGCTGCCATTTGGTCTGGGCATGGCACTGGCCGCCCGGCGCCGCGGGCTGTCCCACCGCGTGTTTGTCCTCGTCAGCGATGGCGAACTTGATGAAGGCTCGAACTGGGAGGCGCTCCTCCTGGCGCCGCAACATCGGCTGGACAACCTGGTGGTGCTCGTGGATTACAACAAAATCCAGAGTCTCGGCTCGGTGGCCGAGGTGGCTGAACTCGGGCCTCTCGTGGAAAAACTCCGCGCCTTCCGCTGGGCGGTGCGCGAGCTCGACGGCCACAACCATGACGAAATCCGCGCCGCTCTGGACACGTTGCCGTGGGAACGCGGCCGGCCAAACTGCCTGGTGGCCCACACCGTCAAAGGCAAGGGCGTGGAATTCATGGAGAACCGCCTTGAATGGCATTACCGGTCGCCGGACGCGACGCAACTGGCAGCCGCGTTAGCCGGGCTGGGAGGGGCCCCGTGAGAACCGCCTTCATCCGAGAACTCATCGCGCAGGCGCGCGAGCATCCGGATATTTTTCTCGTCGTCGGCGACCTGGGTTATTCCGTGGTTGAGCCGTTTGCACAGGAATTTCCTGACCGGTTTCTCAACGCGGGCGTGGCCGAACAAAACATGACGGGCGTCGCCGCCGGCCTGGCGTCCGAAGGCTACCACGTCTTCACCTACTCGATCGCGAATTTTCCGACGCTGCGTTGCCTCGAGCAAATTCGCAACGACATCTGTTACCACGGCGTGCCGGTGACCGTGGTTTCGGTGGGGGCTGGCTTGTCTTATGGCAATCTCGGCTATTCGCATCACGCCGTCCAGGACCTGGGCATCCTCCGCACGTTTGGCGAGTTGACGATTCACTCGCCCGCCGATCCCGGTGAGGCCCGCGAATCTGTGCGCTGGCTGACCCGCAATCCCGGTCCCTCCTATCTGCGCCTGGGCAAGGCGGGCGAGCCTGACCTGTATCCGGCACAGCCGCTTGGCCCGCGCCCCAACGTGGTCCATCCGGGAACCGCCGATGTCGCGATTGCCGCGACCGGTTCCGTGCTTAAATGCGCGTTGGAAGCCGCGGCGTTCCTGCGATGTGACGGTCTGGATCCGGCGGTGCTTTCCTGTCCTTGGCTCCAACCGCTGGGCACTGAGTTTGCCGCCGTTTTCCAGGCGTATCGCCGCGTCCTGACCGTCGAGGAACACGTGGCCAGCGGCGGCTTGGGCTCGCTCATGAAGGAGTTGCTGCCGCGTTCGGTGGCGGTGGAGAGCCTGACGATTCCGCTCCCGGTCACACGCATGGTTGGCTCCCAGTCGTTTCTTCGCCGCGAGGCGGGGCTGGACGGCCCGGCGATTGCCGCGGCCTTGAAGCGCTTGGCGACCTGATGCAAGCCCTGATCCAGCGGGCGCGGACCTGGGTGGGATTGGATCGAGCCATCCTTTTCAACCTGGTGGGGCGGGTCTGGTCCCTCCTCTCCGGGCCGGTCACCCTGTTCCTGGTTGGCACCCGGCTCAGCGAGTCGGAAATAGGCCTCTTCTACAATTTCTTCGGCATTCTCAGTCTCCAGGTCTTCCTTGAACTGGGGCTCGGCCAGTGCCTCGTGCAGTTTGCCAGCCACGAGTTCGCGCATCTGCGCTTCCGGGCGGATGGCACGTTGGAAGGCGAGGCGTCCGCGCGGGACCGATTGCTGGCCATGGCCCGGCTGGCGCTCAACTGGTATGCCGTCCTGGCCGGGTTGTTGATCCTCCTGGTCGGAGGGGGCGGTCATTGGTTCCTGTCCCGACAGGCACTGGGCGGTGCGGTTTGGGTGGGGCCCTGGTGGGCGCTGATCGTGGTGGCGGCCTTCAATCTGATGACGCAACCGCTGTGGTTCATGTTGGAAGGCTGCAACCAGGTGGTCTTCGTCAATGGCTATCGTACGTTCGCGCAAATCGCGACCGGGCTGGCGATGTGGACCACCATTCTTCTGGGCGGGCGGCTGGCAGCAAACGCTTCGGGGATGGCTGGGGCCGTCGTGGTGAGCCTGAGCCTGTTATTGATCCAGCGCCGCTCCTTCCTTCGCCAGGTTTTGGGCCATTCGGCCCGCGGAGCCACGGCACTGCTTCGCGAAATATGGCCTTTCCAATGGCGCATGGCGCTGAGTTCCGCCAGTGGATACCTGATTTTCAGCCTGTTCACGCCTGCCATCACCTGGCTCTACGGCCTGGAGGTCGGCGGCCGGATGGGCATGACCTGGCAACTGGCGAGCGCCTTGAGCATGGCCGCATCGGCTTGGGTGAGCACGAAGGCGCCCCGTTACGGCATGCTGATCAGCCAGCGGCGGTTTGCCGAATTGGACGCGCTCGCCCGCCAGGTCATGATCCGGGTGGTGTCGCTCGGCGTGATCGGTGCTGTGGTCATGGTGGCGGGGGTGGCCTGGCTCAAGGCGCATTTCGCCTTTGGGCAGCGCTTCCTGGACCTGCCCTCGGTGGCCTTCCTGGCGCTCGCCACCGTGTCGAACCTGGTCATGGTTTCCCAGGCCTTCTACCTCCGGGCGCACAAGCGGGAACCGTTTGTCTGGACGGCGGTCGCCGACGGCCTCCTCGTCGCCCTCGGCGTGGCCACCTTGGGTCGCGCTTATGGACCGCGCGGCGCCTGCCTGGCCTACGCGATCATTCAGACCGCGCTGCTCCCTTTCTCGACGCTGATTTTCCGCACCTGCCGGTGCCGGTGGCACGCTTAGAGCGATCTTTGCGGGTACGCACCGATTCAGGGAAGCCAAGGCTGAACTGGCGTCGGCAAACGCGGAGAGTCTGTCTGAGAAACAGCCGGGTTGTGCCTGAAATCACGGTCATCGTGCCAACCGTCACCGGCCCGGAGATGCTGCGCACAGCTCTCCAGACGGTGGCCCGGCAATCCGCGCGAGATTGGATCGAATGCGTCATTGTGTCTGAAAACGGTGGCGGCAACAGTTCCTCGTCAAGCTGAAGCTCCCGCACCTATGCTTTCATTGTCTCCGCGTGACGCATGTGAATCGGGTCCGGCGAGTCGGGATCCCTAGGGAGGCGGTCATGCGATTGGCAAATCACGCCTCGGAGTTGGTCCATCGGATCTACCAGCGGGAGCGCGTCGAGGGCGTCGTCAAGTGGCGGGATGCCATGCGCTTTCCCCGTTGGCATGTGGCGTCAAAGTGACCAGGGGCGATTCGACGGAATTTGCTCGTGCCGGCAGTGGTTCTCGAACGATTATTGAGCAGTCACCCGGCGAGAACCAGAACCGCTGACCAAGCCTATGTTCAAGCGCATTGCCCTGCACCCTGTCATTCCACACCTGAGGGCCTGGTGCCTAGGACTGGCGTTCGGGCTCGGCGTGGCCGCTTCCGGTCTGGCTGAGGATACCAACCTCGTCTTCAACGGCTCGTTTGAATCCAGCCGACCCAGCTCAGACGCGCCCGACGGCTGGTCGGCGGCCGGCAACCCCGCCGTGAAGCAGCGGTTGGTCTTGGACGCCGGTCGCGACGGCCAGCCCTGTGCCAAGCTTGAATGCACCGAGTTTGCCGGCGACGGACCCGATTTCCACGCGATGATCTGTCAGTCCGGCCACGTGAGCGTGCGCCGTGGCCAGTGGTATCGGCTGGCGTTTTGGGCGAAAGGGCAAGGCATCAAAGGCGGCGCGGTCGAAGTGGCGCTCAACAACACCGATCCATGGGAGAATGCCGGCCTGGCCGACGCGTTCCGGACTGGCGCACGCTGGGAGCGGTTCGAGATGCTTTTTCGAGCCGACCGCGATTTACCTGCCGCCACGAGCCGGCTCCAGTTCTGGTTCAAGGACACCGGCACGCTCTGGCTCGACGACGTGGAACTCACCGAGTCGGCGGAAGGCCAGCAGTGGTTCCCGCAAATCGTCACCGCGGGGGTGAAGAACTTCGTGCCGAACAGCAGCTTCGAGTGCGGCCCGGCGGGCTGGGGCAGCTACACTTGGGGGCTGGGTGGCTGGGCGGGAAATCTGTACCGGCTCGAAGGGGAACTCGACGGGGCCGTCGCCCAGCACGGCCAGCATTCGCTGAAGATCGCGCTCAACCCGGCGACGCTGCCGGTGTTCTGGTTCGATTACTACGAGCCGGTTCGCCAGCCGGTCCGCCGCGTGCTCGTGGCCAATCGCGGCTGGTTCCGCGTGAAACCCGGCGAGCGACTCACGCTGTCCGCCTTCCTGCGCGCCGACGCCGACGCGGTGACTGCGCAACTCGCCGCCGTGGAACCCGGTGAGCCCGTCGATCGAAAGGCCGTGACCGTCGGCCGCGACTGGACGCGGCAGGAATTCAGCTTCGTCCCGTCGCAGCCGTTTGTGTTCATCGCGGTGGGCCTGGATCTGGAGGCTTCCCGACTCGACGCGGCGACCCTCTGGGTGGATGCGATCCAGTTGGAACGCGGCGCGCAGGCCACGGCCTACCAACCGCGACAGCCTGTCGAGTCGTTTCTCGAAACCGGCCAGGTGGGCAACATCTTCACAAACGCGGCGCAAGGCGCCGCGTTCACGGTGCGCGCCTTCAACGACACGGACGCGCCGGCGGAGGTCCGGGGTCAATTCGCGTTGACGAACTTCTTCGACCAACGCGCCTTCACGAGTGAGCCAGAGATGAAGCTCGCGGCGCACGCCAGCGGCAGCCTCGCCTTGCGGAATGTGGTTCCGAATCGGCTCGGCTTCTTCCAGGCAAGCTGGGCCGCGGGCACGGGCGCCAACTCGCTCCGCTGCGCGATCGTCGAACCCGCCGATCCGCTGCTGGCCGATTCGCCGCTGGGTTTCAATCACGCCTACTCATGGGACTTTCTCGTCCGCCTGGCGCGGGAAGCCGGCATCGTCTGGTGGCGCGATTGGTCGGCCAAGTGGCAGACCGTCGAACCGGAGAAAGGCCGGTTCGACTGGGCGGTTGCGGACCCGCAAATCCAGCGGGTGCTCGCGCTCAATAGCCAGGTGGAAGTGCTGCTGCCATTCCCGTCCACCACGTGGTCCACTTCCGCACGTGCCGAGGAAGTGGCGCAAGCGGCCGGCGCCGACAGTTACCTCCGCACGCGGCTGCCGCTGGCCTGTGCCCCGAAGGACTTGAGCGACTTCGGCCGCTATGCCGCCGAAACCGTCCGCCACTATCGCCGCGAGTCACCGCGGAGCGTCACGCATTTCCAGATCCTCAACGAGCCGGTCTATACCGATTACGCGTTGCCGCAGAAGTTCGGCTACACGCTGGACGATTACCTGCGGCTGGTGGAGGTCGCGTACCGCGCGATCAAGGCGGCCGATCCGCAGGCGGTGGTCGTCGGGGGCCTCAGCGCGAACCTGGAATCCGGCTGGACCCGCGACTTCGTGAAGCGGGGCGGGCTCCAGTTCGTGGATGTGTTCGACCTTCACAACTACGATCCTGCCCGGCCCGCCGAGAGTTTTGAAGACGCGTTCCGTTCGCTCGAAGACCTCATGCGCGCCCACGGCGGCCCCAAGCCGGTGTGGATCACCGAATGGGGCTGCTACGCCGACGACGATCCGCCCTGCGTCCCGGTGGCGGTCGGGGACGCGACGATGAATCGCTGCCGCTGGCCCAGCGAGCGCGCGGCCACCGAGCACATCGTGAAATTCACCGCGGTGGCCTTCGCCCACGGCGTGCGGAAGATCTTCTTCCACGCCGGCACCTGCGGGCCGATCAACGGGGTGGACGCGGGCGGAGTACTGTTCGAGTATGGCGGGGCACCGCGGCGGATGTACGCCGGCGTCGCCGCGCTGACGAAGCTGCTGGGCGTGCCGGAAGCCTGCGAGCGCATCGTGAACCGCGATGGCACCAGCGCCTACTGCTTCCGGACCGGCGGCCGGACACTTGCCCTCGCCTGGCGGACCGGCGAAGGGAGCAAACCGCTGAAACCCGTTGAGGGCATCACCGTGCGCGACCTCATGGGCAACCCGATCGAGGTGAACGCCGCTGTCTTGAGCGAAACGCCGATCTACCTGCTCGGCACCAGCGCGGACGGGGTGGAACGCGCTCTGCCGTGATCCCAATCATGAAAAACGTTTTTGCCAAACGCTGGTCCGCGATTCCAGTTGCGCTGCTCGCGTTCTGCGTGCCGGTAGGCCACCCAGCGCAGGGCGCCGCGCCCGTGACGACCTGGGCTGCGCCGCCGGGCGAGACGCTATGCGAGGACTACGCGCTCCGGGTCAACGGACAGCCGGTGCCGGTTTACTCCTGCCGGGTGTCGGCCGTGCCGTTCGACCAGGTGTGGCCCGGATACCAACGCCCCGCCGACCAGACTGAGCTCGCGGGGTTCGCCCAGTGGGGCATGTCAGGCCCGGTGTCGGTGGAGATCACCTCGCAGCGGCCGTTCACCAACGTCGTCGTCCGGCCGGGCTCGCGCGAGGTCCGTCCCACCGTGAGCGGTCGGGCCATCACGTTCGCCCTCGCGAAGTCCGGGCAGGTGACCGTCGAACTGGACGGTCCGCATCACGCGCTGCACCTGTTCGCCGATCCGCCGGAAGTCGGCGCCCCCAGGGGCGACGAAGCCGGGGTGCGGTACTTTGGACCGGGCGTTCATCGGCCGGGCAAGATCCAGCTTAAGAGCGGTGAGACGCTCTACCTCGCCGGCGGAGCGGTGGTCTATACCGCGGTCGAGGCGCGCGGGGCGACGGGCGTGCGGATTCTGGGCCGCGGGGTCATCGATACGAGCGAGTACGACCGGGACAAAGGCGGCGGCTGTATCCGGTTGACCGACTGTTCGGACGTTAAGATTGAAGGCGTGATCCTGCGCGACCCGGACGTCTGGTGTCTCAGCGCGTTCGGCTGCCGGAACCTCGAGATCGCCAACGTCAAGCTCGTCGGACTGTGGCGCTACAACGCCGACGGCATCGACATCTGTAACAGCCAGCACGTCGTCATCCGCAACTCCTTCGTGCGCGCTTTCGACGACGCCATCGTACTCAAGGGGTTGAACTGGGGTAAGGGCGGCTTCCAGGAGAGGCCGGTGCGAAACGTGCGCGTTCACGACCTGGTGGTGTGGTGTGACTGGGGCCGGGCGCTGGAAATCGGGGCCGAGACGTCAGCGCCCGAGATTGCCGACGTTCGGTTCCAGGACTGCGACATCATCCGGACGACGCACATTGCCATGGACATCCAGTGCGGCGACCGGGCGCTGGTTCGCGACATCCGGTATGAGAACATCCGGGTCGAGATCGACGACGTCTGTCCCGCTCCGCGCATGCAGGGCAGCCGCGACGAGCGGTACGTGGAGAACCCCCACGATAAGTACCTGCCGAATCTGCTGGTGATCGTGATCGGCCAGAACCCCTACTCGCAGGATGCCGAGCGCGGCAACGTCCGCGACGTCGCCTACTCCGACGTGTCCGTCACAGGGAAACGCGCTCCACGATCCTGCTTCAACGGTCTCGACTCCCAGCACACGGTCCAGCGGGTCACCATTGACAACCTGCGGCTGAGCGGCAAGCCCGCAAACAGTGCGGCTGACGCCAACCTGTCGGTGGGCAAGTACGTGAGCGACGTTCTTTTCGGCAAGGCCGCGGAGTAACGGCCGCGGCGCTGACGGCCGCCCTGCCGTCTGCCCAGCCCGGCGGCGGGACTGCGTCCCTCTTGTCATCGAGTTCGGTGAATGCGACGAGGGCTTGAGGAACGGGTAAGGTGCTTCTTCGACGTGCATGATGGGTATCAGCCATAGTGGGGAATCTCCAACTTGCCAGCCACAAAGTAGAGCATGGCGATCTGATACTCGGCGGAATGTAGATGTTGAGCTTCTCGACGACTTTGACCTCGAAGTGCGCCCAAGGCAGGTCATCGCAGACCACGTCCGGCGAGTCCGGTGAGCCGCTCAACTGCTGCCCGCGCCGCGCCCGGTAACCGTTCGCCCGCAACTCGTCGCGCCGCTGGCACTCGCCCCTGGCTCCCTTTGCCCGGCTGTTCATTGCCAGCCTCCTTCGAGGCGCTGTTGTTGCACACCAGCGACGTTTCGCTCAACCGGCGCCGCGCGCCCTCGGGCCGGAAGCGCATGAGTCGTTCGTTGGGGTTGGCCGTGCTCATGGTGCCGCCTCAGCGGTCGAAGATTTCAAACGCCGGCTTCTGCAAGACCTCCGCGATCCGGTGCTTGGTGTCGCCATCAGGCCGGGCGCGGCCTGTTTCCAGCCGGGAGATGTCGATCTCCTTGCAACCGACCTTGTCCGCGAGTTGAAGCTGGGTGAGGCCCTGGGGCACCGGCGTCGCCTTCAGTCTGTAATTCGATGCCATGTCGTGCGATTTCGACCGTGGCAAGACCACCTCGCCACTTCACCGGACATGGGGTGACAAAACCTGTCACCAATGAAAAACGTTCCGGTGGTGTGTGGGATCTGTGGGGCAAACCGAAGCTCCAACCCGTCAGGCTATAGCCTGAAGAGCGAATGTGTGGGAATGCGTGGTAGGATGTGTGGTAAACTGTCCACAGTTTTCCAGGCTGTCCGCCTAGTTCCACCGAGGAACCTCCAACACGCTGCAAACGCAAAGAAGCCAATAAAAATGGCCCTGAGACGGGGGTCTCAGGGCCGAAAATTGGTTGCGGGGGGTGGATTTGAACCACCGACCTTCAGGTTATGAGCCTGACGAGCTACCGGGCTGCTCCACCCCGCGATCCGAACCTCAGAAGCAAACAGTAGGCGCGGCGTGCCACAGCGAGCAAGCGATTTCTGGAGCGGCCAGGCGGATGCCGCCGCGCGTCACCCGTCGTGAACGGCCGTGAATGATGGAACGCGACAACGCCAGGCCTCGAGCCAACCGGAGTTTCAGGCCTGGCGTGGCGGATTGCTTTCACGGGAATCGTCCCGGAAGCGACCTCAACGAACGCCTTGCCGTTCTTAACCCCCACGGTGCCGTAACCGGTGGCGGTGGCGAGGAAACAGCGGAAATCGCCTTTGACGCGCGGGTCGAGGTGCAGCACCTGCTCTACCGCGTCGTACCGCGCGCCGCTCAAGCCTTGGAGCAGGCCGTACGAGGACATGGCCCGCGCGTACCAGTGCCCGCATTCGTATTCGTTGAACGGATTGCGGACGCGGCCGTCGTAGCGGTCGTGGCAGACGCGGACGATTTCCAGACCTTCAGCGACGTGGCCGAGCAGCATGAGGTGTGACGTGACCTGGTACTCGATCCCGGTCCAAACTTCGTCCAAATAAATTGAATTCGGCCGCGCCGCCGCTTACCATGTTTGGTTCGGCAAGACCTCCACCGCCTCGCTCGCCATTGGTGCGACCGTCGCGCTCCTGGGCCGGGCGCAATGGCCGCTTCGGGTGGGACTCATCCTCGCCATCGTGGCGTGCCTCGAGGAGATCGCCATTACGTTTACCGTCAAGGAAAGCCGTTCCAAGGTCCGCTCGTGGTGGCACGCGCGGCGGCTCGGTGCATCCGGCGGCCGGGAACCTGAAGATTGAAACCGCGCGGTCTGAAGAGCCGGCAATGCCCCGCGCCTCGAAATGGTGAATCGGTCGCACCGCCCAGCTTTCGTTCAAACGAATGAACAGGCCTTGCGGTCGGGATCGCTACCCCGGTTCGGAATAAGCCTGACCGCTTCGGGGAGGTGGCGGTTCGCTGTATCTCAACGCGAAACGCTGTCAGGCTGTTGGCGTTGACGCGTAACTCGGCCCGGAAAACTGAGTTGCAGTCCGGCGTGGCCTCCCGCCACACTCGCCCATGCTTGCCAGGGTCTGCTCCGCCGCGGTCAACGGCATCGAGGCTTACCCCGTGGAGGTCGAGGTCAACGCCGGCTGGGGCGACACGTTGGTCGTGATCGTCGGCCTGCCGGACGCCGCGGTGAAAGAGTCCCGCGACCGCGTCAGCACGGCGCTCACCAACTCGGGGTTCAAGTTTCCGATGGGCCGCACCACCATCAACCTCGCCCCCGCCGACGTGCGCAAGGAGGGTCCCAGCTTCGACCTGCCCATCGCCGTCGGCATGGTGGCCGCGAGCGAACAGATGAACGGCGATCAACTCGATAATTTCCTCATCGTCGGTGAACTTGCCCTCACCGGCGCGGTACGCTCGGTGAAAGGCGTGCTGCCGGTTGCGCTGCGGGCCAAAGCCGAGGGCAAGGCCGGCGTGCTCGTGCCTGCCGACAACGCCGCTGAGGCGGCGGTCGTGGCCGGGCTGAACGTCATTCCCGTCGCGAATCTGCGCGAGGCGGTGAGTTTCCTCGAAGGCGAAACCGCGATCGCGCCCACACGGGTGGACGTGGCCGCGCTGTTCGAGTTGCCGGCCGATGACGATCTGGATTTCGCGGATGTGAAGGGCCAGGAGTCGGTGAAGCGCGCACTCGAAATCGCCGCCGCCGGCGGACACAACGTGCTTTTGATCGGACCGCCCGGCACCGGCAAGTCGATGCTGGCCAAACGGCTGCCCACCATTCTGCCGCCGCTCACCCTCGAAGAAGCACTCGAAACCACGAAGATTCACAGCATCGTCGGCCTGCTCAAACCAGGCCAGGCGCTGGTCACGCAACGGCCGTTCCGCTCGCCACACCACACCGCCAGCGATGCCGGACTGCTCGGCGGCAACATTAACCCGACGCCCGGCGAGATTTCACTGGCCCACCACGGCGTCCTGTTCCTCGATGAACTGCCGGAGTTCAAGCGCAGTGTGCTCGAAACAATGCGTCAGCCGCTGGAAGACGGTCACGTGACCATTTCGCGCGCCGCCGGCACGATGACCTTCCCGTCACAATTCATGCTGGTGGCCGCGATGAATCCGACGCCGGACGGGAAAATGCCCGGCGAATCGCGCTGCTCGCCGCGTGAAATCCAGAGCTACCTGGGCCGCATCTCCGGGCCGTTGCTGGACCGGATCGACCTCCACGTCGAGGTGCCGCCGGTGAAGTTTCGCGAGATCACCGCCGAGCGGACGGGAGAGCCGTCCGCCCAGATTCGCGCGCGGGTCATTGCCGCCCGGCGCCGCCAGCAGGAGCGGTTTCGCGCGCGCGCGCGCGTGACTTGCAACGCCCGCATGGGGACACGCGAACTGAAAGCCTTCTGCGCCCTGGACGAACCAACCTTGGAGATGCTCAAGGCAGCGATGGCCGACCTGAGCCTGACCGCCCGCGCGTACGACCGCATCCTCAAGGTTTCACGGACGATTGCCGACCTCGCGGGCAGCGAGCGGATCACTGCCGAACACGTCGCCGAGGCCATCCAACTCCGCTCCCTCGACCGGCAAATTTGGGGCTGACCAGGGGCTGACCACGGCCAGCCGGCGCGATTGCCCCGCCCCAGATCCCCGCCTCAAGACCGAACTCACCCGGCGCAAACCTCCCGCCGCGGTGTGACGGCACCACGCTGGCGTGCCCATGTCTCGTCCCGATTGGCGGGAGCTGTAAAGGATTCAATGTGGATAATGATGACAAGGAGCATAACTAACCGATCGCCAGGCGGTGCTGGACGACATGGTGCGGACGGAGGCGCTCTACGCGAAGGCAGTCCAGGCCGGCTACGATCGCAACGAGCATTTGCTCCAACGCTTCAAGCGTCTGGTCGTGGACCAGTACCAGCAGGATCAACTCGGCAATGCTGGCAACCTCCCCGCCCCGAGAGAGGAATCGATACAGCAATACTACCCAGGCTCATTGGGGCGAGTTCACCCAGCCGCCGCAGGTGCGGCCGGCGCTGATCCGGGTACACGTGCCCGCCCGGGTGACGCCGGAAAAAAGGGCGGAGGGGCAGGCCAGGATGGCCGAAATCCGCCAACAAGCCGTCGCACTCCCCCATCCATGGAAGTGGCCTTCGGGGAACTCGCGCGGCTGCACTCGGAAGATCAGCCGACGCGCTACCGGGGCGGCGATTGCGGTTGGGTGTCGCGGGACCGGCCGATCTTCCGCTGGCCGCCCAAGGTGCTGGACGCGATGTTCGCCCTCCAAACGCCCGGCGAACTCAGCCCCGTGATCGAAGCTGAGGACGGCTGCTACCTGATCAAATTGATCGATGCGAAACCCGCGCAGATCACGGCTCTGGGCGAGGTGCGCGAGGCCATCGAAAAGCGACTGACGCAGCAGGCTGTCGAACAACGGCAGGCCGATTTCAACCGCGAAGCGCTCGCGGGCCTGCGCGTGGAACTGCACCCGGATTTGTTGGAGAAGATCACGCGCCGCCGACCGTTGCCCGCAACGGTGCCGAGCCCCCGGCCACCATGTCGGCGCGGTGAAACCGAATTCTATCCTATGAAAAGACCATCCAGCCTGGTGTTGCCCGCAAGTCCGCGGCCCAAAGGTGATTCGGCCGGGGCTGACCCTGCCGATCCGAGGCGACTGGGGATGCCGCGTCGATCTCGAGCCTTGGCCTGCCTGTTCATCGGCACTCTTATGATGGTTGGTGCGATGCCCGGGCGTTCACTGGCCAGCCAGTTGGCGACGCAGACGTTCACCCTGCATCCGGGCTGGAACGCGATTTACCTGGAAGTGGCGCCCGAAAACTCTGCGACCAGTGCGGTCTTCGACGGGATTCCGGTGGACAGCGTGTGGACCTTCCAGGCGCAGCTCTCGGCCGTCCAGTTCATCCAGGATCCCAAGGAGCCGGTGTGGGACAAAAGCCGGTGGGCGGTGTATGTGCCCACCAACCGGGTCGAGTCTTTCCAAAACAACCTCTTCAGTGTGCAGGCGAACCGGGCTTATCTCGTCAATCTGAGCGGCGCGTCACCGGCGACCTTGAGTGTCACCGGGCGGCCCTCGCTGCGCCGATCGGATTGGGTGCCGAACGCCTATAATCTGTGCGGCTTCCCGGTGGATCCCGCCGCGCTACCGACATTCCTTGCCTTCTTCGGGCCGTCGCCCGCGCATTACGACCGCGCAGCCGGCCGCCTGCAGCCCATCTACCGCTGAGCGGCTCGGGCGAGTGGAACCTGGTCAACCCGGGCGACACGATGCAGACCGGCGAGGCTTACTGGGTTTACACGCAGGGACCTTCCGATTACCAGGCGCCGCTGGGCGTGCAAGTCGATACGGGGAACGGGCTGGACTTCGGGGTCGAAGTGGGAACCTTGAACCTGAAACTCAGCAACCTCACTGGGGCAACCAAGTTCGTGGCGGTCCAGAATTTGATTTCGCCTGCCGACAACGCGTTGTCGTACTCCCAGTTCAATCCCACGAACGGCATCCAGTGATCGCACCTGCTCACCAACCCGCCGGCGCCTTACTCCCTCTCGGTGGGGCCGGGCGAGGAAGTGACGATGCGATTGGGGGTGCGGCGCGGCGACTTTGTGGGGGATCTTTACGAGACGCTGCTGGAAGTGACCGACGGCGAAGGCAGCCGCGTTGCGGTTCCCGTCTCGGCCGCCAAGGTCGTGGAGGGCGTGTTGCCGACGCTGCAGCGTCTGCGCGGCGCCTCGCGGCGCGCTGGCGCGCTCAAATCGCAGTCCCGCCGCCCGATGCCGACCGCTCCCTGGCCGCCGAACGCCTCGGTGACGATCAGCGGATGGTAGGCCTCTTCGAGTAGTTCGGCGGAGGGAAAGTTCTTGGAGGGCACCACAACTCGATCGGGACGCAGACCGTAACGCACAAAGCCGACGCGGCGCGGGTCGGGCGAGGCCTGACGATCCGCCTGATCCGTGGACATCCACTTCCCGTCGAGCTTCGCCCAAAGGCGCTCGCCGAAGGCCGAGATGAACTGCGGGGCGTCCACGAGGTGAAAGCACGACTGGGTTGACAACTTGCGCAGCGGCTCGCTCGAGGTGTTGCGAAACGCATGGGCAATCCAGAGCGCATGGTTCTCCGCATCCGGAGTCAGCGTCGAGGTCAGTTCGAAGCGCTCTGTCCGCAGCCGCCAGGCGAGCGCCCCGTTGGTTCCGACCACCCATTGCTGAGTCCGCTCGTTCCCCGTGAAGTTGCTCTACACGACCTTGTCTTCCGCATACACCGTCTCAGGCAGCCAGAGACAGAACCAGTTGCCGGGCCAGTCGCGGTGCTCAATCGTCAGCGTGGTGACCGGGCGGAGTCGGTGGATGTCATAGGAGCGGTTCACTGCTCGGATGGTGAACACCTCGTTTTGGTGGAGAACCGGATGTGCGCGGAGTGGATCCGCTGCCGCGGCATCCAGCGGCTTGACCTTGAGGTTTTTGAATAGACCACGCTTTCCGCGTCGTGCGCTTGCAGGGCGAACGTGCCGCGCGACAGCTTCCGTTCGGAGAACCACGGCGGGTGGCGGACGACGAATCCTTCCGGCTCCGTCCAGTCCACCACGGTCTGGCCGTCCATCTTGATGACCACCCGCTTGCCGCGCACGATGACGCGCAGATGGAACCACTCATCGTCCCGCACCAGCGCTTCGGTGACATCCGCCACGGCGTAGAGGCTCCCCGTCTTGCGCTTTTCCTGCTTGGTGTTGTTGACCTGAATCTCAAAGCCTTTCTGCGGCCAGGCGTTCGCCACGAACTCCGTGTGGAAATAGATGCCGCTGTTGGAATCAGGTTCGGTCCTGACGTCGGCCTGGAACTCGAAGTCGGTGAATGAGGCGTGGCCGTCCGAGCCGGCGTAGAACAGATGGCATTGGGGATGCGGAGCCTGCCCCTCGATCGCCGTGCCGCGGGCGTGGGCGACGATCATGCCCTCGCGGACGGAGAACGACGCGGGGTCTTCGCTGGCCTTCCAGCCGGCCAAGCTCTGGCCATCAAAGAGCAGCCTCCAGCCGGCTTGCTTCTCCGCATCGGTGAGGGTGTTCGGCTCGGCGGCGCCCGCCATCAACGACGCGCTCATGACAATGCCGCAGCAGACGCCAGTCAGTATGAGGTGGGTGAATTTCATTTTCATGGTTCTTGTTTCTTGGTTGCGATGTAAAGCACCGCGTCGCCGGCGAAGGGAGCTTTGAACTGGCGTTTGGCCCCGCCAGCGGTGGCTTCGCCGGACGTGATCGTGCCTTTAACCGGATGCATCCACTCGACGGTCAGCGGCCCCTTGACCGCCCCAAGGTCCACCGTCACCGCCCCGCCGTCGGGCAGATACACCAGATACTCCTTTCGAGGGTTGGCCAGGCAGTAACCGGAACTTGCCAGCTCATTGCGCGGCGTCGTCGCGGCCAGGTTCATCCGCTCGGCATAACGCAGCGCGTAGCCCAGGTTGCGCCGCGTGTCTTCCGCATCCATGGTGCGAGGCAGCCAGGGCGACTGATCCGGGTAGTAGTCCATCCAGATCGGGTTGTAGCCCCGCAGAAAGCTCTTCCACACCCAGTCCCTGCCGCCGCCTTCACCCCAGATATGGTCGGTGTCGAGGATCACGACCTTCTTGCCGTCCGTAGCGGGCGGGTCGGTCTTGAAGGGGCTGGGGTCACGCGTGTCGCCCGTCGAACCCGGCGAAATCCAGTCGGCGGGGCTGTCGGTCATCACGCCGTTGTCGCTTTTCGTGTAGCCCGTCATGCCGATGGGATGCTGCTGGGGCTTGCCCCTTTCGTATTCCTTGACGTACCGAATCATGTGGTACTGCCATTCCTTGGAGAAGTCGAAGTTGCTCTCGTTGGCGACCTCATACAACACGTTGTCCAGGTCGTTGACCGTATCAATCACCTTGCGCACATAGGCCTCTTGGATGCGGGTGACGGCGGGCATCGCCAGCGTATGCAATTCCCTGCCCAAGCCGTCTCCGTCCTGGTCGCCGTTGATGCCCTGCACGTTGTTGAGAACGTTCATGGGGTGACCCGCCCAGTGACTAGCAGGTCTGCAGAACAGCGCAAATCCTTCGAACAGCATGATGGAAACGTAAATGCCCTGGCGGTCCGCCGCGACGACGCGGGCGCGCAGACGATCGAAGTAGGCCGGGTCGAACTGGTCGAAGTCGAACTTCGGCTTGCCATCCAGAGCCGTGCCGGGTCCGGTGCGCTTCCAGGGGTGCGGGGCGGCATAACTGCGAACCGCGGTACCTCCCTTCAATTCACGGGGGTCGTTCCAAGGCCAGGTGGTCAACTCCCACCGCCAAAGACGAAAGAAGTTGTGGTGATGCTTCTTCAGAAAATCGAGATAGGCATCGTAGTCGAAAACGGGTGGAGGATCGGACGGTCCTGTGTCCTGAAGATTCCACCATGTGTGGGAACCCGTCAGGTAAACGGCCTTGCCGGAGCCGTCGGTGAAGTAGCGCGGATTGGTCGGATGCACGCGGAGCGGGCTGGTCGCCGCTGCCGCCAGCGGCCTGACGCGGAGGTTCTTGTTCGGCTCTGCTTTGGCGGGCGGCACCGCCGGCTTGCCCAGATGCTTGTCGGCGAAGGCGAGGAAGGCGCTCCAATCTTCCTCGGTCACCGAGTGTTTTCCAGGTCGCAGGAAGTAGCCCAGCCTGCTGTCAATCAGCGTTCCGGGTGGCGGCATCCGCTTGGCTTCCAGCCCGCCGACGCCCAGGAAGCGGTAAACGGGATCAGCGGCCTGTAAGACGTCGAACTGTCCAGCCGGGTTGATCCAGATGTTCTGCGCGGCGTTCGAAAAAAGCACGGGTCGCGGAGCGCACAGGGCCACCAGGCAATGCTGATCGAAGGGCAATCGGTCAGGTTGATCGTTAAACTCCTTGAAGGTGCTGTTGTACCAGTAGGGAAATTGGCCGTTACCATCCTTGACCTTCTCGGCTCCTTTGATTGCGGTCCGGCTGGGGGCCGATCCGCCTAATCCGGCCTGATGCGGAATGGCCAGGCTGATCCGCTCGTCAAAGGCGGCGGCCAGGAGGGCGGCTTTCCCCCGGCGCGACCAGCCGGTCACCACGATCCGGCTCGGGTCGATTTCCTTGTCCGTCACCAGGTAATCGACCGCTCGCTGCAGCCCCCAGGCCCAGGCCGCAATGGTGCCGCAGTCATGGCTGCCAGAATCGTCAGCCTGCTTGCGGAGATAGCGCTGAATTCCTCGATGATCCGGACTATCGAAGTCCACGTCGCCCTTGTAGAACGTGGCCACGGCGTAGCCGCGATCGAGCGTCGGCTCGATCGCCCAGGAATCGATCATCCACTTGCCGCGCCCAGCCTCCGTGGCCCGATTGTCTTTGACGCCCGGGCTGCTCTCGGGCACCCAGATGTCCGGCAGGCGCACTGCGGGATCCTTCACCAGCGTGTGGTTGCCGAACGGATTCAAACTGAGGATCGCCGGCGCCGGCCTCGTCCGATCGTTGGGCACGATCACGAGCAGATGAATCGGCGGCAGCTCAGGGAACCGGAACGAGAGCGTGACCTCCTTCAGCGTCGCCTGGCCGTCGAAAGCATGCCGGTCCTCACGCTCAAGCTTGGCACTGAGTTCTTTTGGCACCGGAGGCAGTTCCCCATACATGTAATGCTGGAACAGGGCCTTCAGTTCGGGTCGCCGTTCGTTGACCCATTGCTCTTTGCTGGTGACCTGCCGACCGTCCAACATCACCAACGGGTCCGGAAAGTCCGGTCGGGAGGGCAGCAGCGACACAGGCGGGAAGTCGCCCGCGGGGCACGGGGACAGGACATGGTTGACACAGAGAGGACAAGACATGACTGACACTTTGGGGGTATCTCGGGGTGTTTTTCCGCGGCCATGCCGTGGAAAATCACTTCGCTGTTCCGAGTCCGCCAGCG
>JAKANS010000147.1 GCA_021823625.1 bacterium
CCAAGGACGCCAAGCCGCTCGTGCTCTTGCGCTATGGCCCATCGCAGTAAAGGTCCCAAGCCTGAGCGATCACCACTGTGCAATTTTGCGGTTCCGCAAAAATGCAATTTTGAAAGATACACGACAAAAGGCAGAAAAAGCCTTGCTCTGCGCCGAAAAAGGCGTAAAACCGTCGGTAAATGAATGCGGTGGAAAACCAATTCTCCCTGAACCGCGGAGCGTCAAGCAAATTCCTATCAGTTCAGTTACATCCATGCACTGGATCCCTGCAATATCACAAGTATGCACACCGAAAAGGATGAACTCATCGAGTTTATCAATCGCTTTGGCAGTTTTATATGGCTGGGCGCTAAATTTAAGCAATCTTTCTTTCTGAGGAAAATAGTATTTCTTTGGCGGTAGGATAGTAGGTATCTACTCAAGACAAACATCCTCAACTTCTTTGAACCGCGGAGCGTCAAAAAGCAATTTTCTATCAGTTTTCATCTCGCCCTGCCCGCCGGCGATGGTGACGCCGTACTCGTCGCGCATGATCTTGACAAGCTTCTCTCCGTCTATGCCGCCCGGCACCATGACCGCTGTCACGCCATCCGAAGCAGCGGACGGCGAAAAGAGCTCAAGGCCTAACGCGAGCATTGCCGCGCGCGTAGCATCGGCTAATTTCTCAGTCTGGGTGAGTTGGTTTACCATCAGCGCGCAATGATCCTTCCCGTCGTTGTCACTTTCCGCACGGAACCTCGGGAAGAGGTGTGCAGCAGTTCCGGGATGATGGAGGGGAACCGGGCGTTGTGCTCCGGTTTCAACAGCGGAGTGATCGGCCGCTGGAGCAGACGCCCCTCTCCATTCCGGCGGCATGAATGCCGGGCTGACGGCCTGCGAGTTGTCCTACGGAAAACCTCTGTCAACAGAAAGGTGGTCGCATGAAAACGAAATCCCTCCCTGCCCTCCTCGTCGCCCTCGGGCTGTCCCTCAGCACCCTCCACGCCCTCGCGCAAAGCGCGGCCTTCACCTATCAAGGCCACTTGAGTGACAACGGCGCGCCAGCCCAGGGAAGTTACGATCTGCGCTTTGCGCTTTGCGATGCCCTCACCGCCGGCGGCACGGTCGGGACACCTGTCACGGTCGCGCCGGTGGGCGTCACCAACGGTCTTTTCACCGTGACGCTGGACTTCGGGGCCGACGTCTTCGACGGCAGCGCCCGCTGGCTGGAGATCGGCGTGCGCACGAATGGCAGCGCCAGCGCCTACGCCATTCTCGCTCCGCGCCAGGCGGTGACCGCCACGCCCTACGCCATCCAGGCGTTGACGGCCGGCACCGCGACCGTCACCGGACCCATCGCCGACACGCAACTCTCGGCCAACATCCCCCGCCTGACCAGCAATCTGGTGTTCAGCGGCGCGGTGACCTTCAATAATCCAGGCAGCAGCTTCCAGGGAACCTTCACCGGCAACGGCGCCGGCCTGGCCAATGTGGACCTGCGGGCCGTCAACAGCGGCGGGGCCATCCTTTGGAGCACCAACTTTACTATCGGTTTTACTTCTGCCTCTGCCTTCAGCGTCGGCAACGCGCCGCACAGTGTCGCGGTCGGGGATGTCAACGGCGATGGCTGGCGGGACCTGGTCAGCGCCAATTATTCGGACAACACCCTGACCGTGCTGACCAATAATGGCGACGGCGGTTTTGGCACGGCCGCCACGTGCGGGGTGGGCAACAGCCCCAATGCGGTGACGCTGGCCGATGTCAACAAGGATGGCCGGTTGGATTTGATCAGCGCCAACACCACGAGCAGCACCTTGACCGTGTTGACCAACAATGGCGGCGGCTTCGGTCTGGCCGCCACCCTCGGCGTGGGTCTCGGACCGCGCGGCGTTGCCGCAACGGACGTCAACGGGGATGGCTGGGTGGACCTGGTCAGCGCCAACACCGGCGGCAACTCGCTCACGGTGCTGATCAACAACGGGCAGGGCGGCTTTGTCATCGCCAGATCGCCGGGCGTGGGTAATCAACCTTACGCCGTGGTCGCAGCGGAGGTTGACGGAGATGGCCGGGCTGACCTCGTCAGCGCCAATTTCCAAGCCAACACCCTGACGGTGCTGACCAACGATGGCGCTGGGGGCTTTGTCACCGCCGCCACGCCAGCGGTGGGGAATCGGCCTTATGCGGTCGCAGCGGCGGATTTCAACGGGGATGGCAAGGTGGACCTGATCAGCGCCGATGCGGTCGCGGGCACGCTGACGGTGCTGACCAACAGTGGACAGGGCAATTTTGTGGCCGCCGCCACGAACACCATCGGCGGCACGCCGCTTTCCGTCACGGCGGCGGACCTCAACCGGGACGGCTGGACGGACGTGATCAGCGCGAACAACGGCGCCAGCACGCTGACGGTGCTGACCAACAATGGCCAAGGGCTTTTTGTGCCGGCCTCCACGAATGGGGTGGGCGCCGGCCCCTGGTCGGTCGTGGCGGCGGATGTCAATGGCGATGGGGGGCTGGATTTGATCAGTGCCAACGCTACAGACAACACGCTGACGGTGTTGCTTGCCACTCCGCCTGCTTATCAGGCTGCGTTTACCGGCAGCGGCGCGGGCCTGACCAGTCTCAACGCCACCAATCTCTCCGGGATCCTGGCCGACACGCGGCTGTCCAGCAATGTGGCTTTGCTGAACAGCAGTCCCACCTTCCAAGGCACGGTGGCCGCCTCGGGATTCACCGGCAACGGTGCCGGGTTGACCAACCTCAATCTGTCCACGGCTGGAACCTGGGGCATCACCGGCAATTCCGGCACCACTCCGGGTACTGAATTCCTCGGCACCACCGACAACCAGCCGTTGGAATTCAAGGTGAACGGTGTCCGGGCGCTGCGGTTGGAACCCAATGCCGTCAGCCCCAATTTCATTGGCGGTTACTTCGACAATAGGGTATCTCCCGGAGAATCTGGCTCGACCATCAGTGGCGGAGGGTCGCAAGTTATAAACCTCTTTGGAATACAGCAGGGACCGAATACAATTGATGCCGATTTCGCCAGTATCGGCGGCGGCGATTATAACAGGATTCGGACCAATGCCGACTTCTCGACGATCGGCGGCGGCAATAACAATACGATTCAGGACAATGCCTCCGGCTCGACCATCGGCGGCGGCATCGACAACACGATTCAGAGCAATGCCAGCTATGCGACGATCCCAGGCGGCCGGGACAATTCGGCGACCAACTATGCCTTCGCTGCCGGGTACCGGGCCAAAGCCAATCACTCCGGCGCGTTCGTCTGGGGTGATATGTCCACCTTTGGTGATGTAGCTTCTTCCGCGATCAACGAGTTCACAGTGCGTGCCAGTGGCGGGGTGCGGTTCTTCTCCAACAGCGGCGTTACCGCCGGCGTCAGGTTGGCCCCCGGGGACACCGCTTGGAGCACCCTCTCCGACCGCAATGCCAAAAAGAACTTTCAGCCTGTGGACACCAGGACCGTCTTGGAACAACTGGCCGCCGTGCCGGTGCTGTGCTGGAATTACAAGTGGGAGCGGGACGACTCGGTGCCGCACCTCGGCCCGGTGGCCCAGGACTTCAAGGCCGCCTTCTATCCCGGCCGCGACGACAAGACCATCACCACGCAAGAAATCGACGGCGTGGCGCTGGCCGCCATCCAGGGGCTGAACCAGAAGCTGGAGGAACGGCTGGCCGAGAAGGACAAGCAGCTTGCATCCCTGCACCGGCAGTTGGCCGAACTCCAGGCCAGGGAACGCGCCCGCGAGAGCCGGCTGATCGCGCTCGAAAAGGCGCTGCGGCAAGACCTCGACAGCATTAAACAAGTCAGTCTTCAAAACGGAGCGGACGATGAAAACACGAGAATCGATGATTGAAGATGGAGGATGGATGGCGCGAAGCGTTTTGGACGGCGGGAGTCCTCTGCCGCTTTCGTATTCGCTCCCAGCGTGTGCTCAAAGCGCCAGAGGACTGGCGCACTCCCAAACCTGGCGGAAAATCACCGCCGTCGTGGCTGCGCTCGTGAGAGCGCGGCTGACTTCCTTGGGGCGAGTTGTGGCTTGGAGCATCCAGTCCCAAGTCAGCCGCCGTCTCACGACGGCAGCCACAGTGGCCATCCTGTTTGCGGCCTTCACGCTGCGCGCCCAGCCCTTCGCCATCGACTCGTACACCATCGATGGCGGCGGCGGCACGAGCACCAACACGCAATACGCGGTCAGCGGCACCATCGGCCAGCCGGACGCGGGCACGCTGGCCGGTGGCCAATACGCGTTGCAAGGCGGTTTCTGGAGCATCGTGGTTGCCGTCCAAACACCCGGCGCGCCCCATCTCACCGTCAAGCGTGCGGGCAGCAACGTGGAGCTTTCCTGGCCCGCCGAAGCTACGGGCTTTGTGCTGGAAGAAACCCTCAGCCTGAGCGGCACGATCAACTGGCTGGGCAGCGGGGCGACACCAGCGGTGATCGAGGGCCAGAGCGTCGTCACCCTGTCCATCCAACCCGGCCAGCACTTCTTCCGCCTGCGCAAGCCGTAGCCGCGCCGTCGCGCAATGGGTTAGTGGAGCGCGGCATTTATGCCGCTTCACCGTTCCGCAACCGACTACGCTGGGTTCGATTTCAAGCCTGCTACACTTTGCGAGTTGAAGCGGCATACTGCCTAGCCTAAGTTCCTGGAGAATTGGACCAAAACATCAATTTTGTTGGCTTTTGCAAATATGTGTAGCAAGTAATATGGACACTATTTCCAGAATACCATTTGACCCACCCGTTTGCTTGCGACTATGCTGTAGCCGGTGTTCGTCCAAACCACCACTTCCTCACGCAAGAACGGCAAAACTTACATTTCCTACCTCGTGCGCGAGTCCTTCCGCCCCCCCCCGCCGGGCCCCGTTCCCGCACCATCTGCAATATCACTGACCTACCCCTCCACACTCGCGACCTCATTGTAGCCTCCCTCAAGGGCCAGAGTTTCCTGGCCGCCGACCAAGTCCAACTCCATGAGGCTCTGGACTACGGCGGGCTCGCCGTGCTCAACGACGCCTGGTCGCGGTTCCGCCTCGGTGAACTCTTCACCGGCATCGGCTCGCCCCGCCAGCGCGCCCTCCTCCAAGCGGTCATTGATAGCCGCCCGCTTTTTCCTGGCTCCAAACTTTCATTGGCGCAGCGAGCCGCGGGCACCTGGCTGGCGCAAGCCTGCGGTCTGGAGGCCGACGAATCCTTCGATGAGGACGCTATCTCCGAGGCCATGGATCAACTCAACGGCCATTGGGTGAGCTTGGAGAAGCAGCTTTATCAACGCGCCTTTGCCCAAGGGGGCCGGCTGGTGCTCTACGATTGGACCAGTGTTTACTTCGAAGGCCAGGGGCCAGATCATCTGGCTCAGTACGGACACAGTCGCGAGCATCGCAGTGATCGGCCGCAGATCATCCTGGCCGTGACGACGGACACGGAGGGTTTGCCGATTCCTGTGGCGGTCTTGCGGGGCAATCGCAACGACACCCAGACCGTGCAGGGCCTCTTGCATACCCTGCGCCGCCGCTTCGCGATCCAAGAGGCGACTTTCGTCTTTGCTGGGGGAATGAGCAGCCAGATCAATCTGGCGGCCATGACCGCGGCCAACCTGGGTTTCGTGACCCGACTATCGGCCAGCACCCTGCGCCCCCTGGTGGAGGAGCTGGACTTGGAGAAACAGTTGGAATTGGGGGATCGGCAGGAACTCCTTGAAGTGACCCACCAGGGCAAGCGTTATGTCGTGGCCGGCGGCCGGTGGCGTTAGCAGCGCGATCAAGAGCGTCGCCAGAGCCGGATCGACAAAGCGGAGAGGGAACTCAAACGGCTGGCTGCGGTCAAACGTCCGAAGGTGGATGGGCAGAAGCTGGCCAGTCAGGGAGGACGAACCCTGCAACGGCTCAAAGCCCACAAGTATTTCACCTGCCATGTCGACGCGCAGGGACTCCGGCAGTGGGAACGAAAGGGAGGGTCGATCGCCCAGGAAGCCCAGCCGGACGGCTGGTACTTGCTGCACACCAACCAACCCATCCAGAAGTGTTCGGGCGAGCAGGTCTGAGGTCACTATAAGGGCCTATTGGATGTGGAAGAAGCATTCTGCGAACTCAAGAGCTACTTGGAAGTTCGCCCTATCCATCACCGACGAGCCGACCGGGTGGTCAATCACGTTCGCCTATGCTTTCTGGCGTATTGGATGAGTGCGCGTTTGGGCGGGGAGTGGCGGGCCAAGGGCGAAACCGAGGAAGTTCCGCGCGTGCTGCGCCACCTGCAAACCATCCGCTTGGGTCGGTTGCGGATGGGCTTGGACAATCATCGGACGCTTCTCACCGAGGTCCCCAAAACATCAACGAGCAGTTACAGAAGCTGGGGTTGACACCATTGTTCGCGTCGCCACCAAAACCATAAGGATGTAGCCCGACAAAACCGAAAACATCTCGGGTTTGTTGGGCTTTTTGGTGGAGAGGAAAGGAACTTAGGTCAGCTCCTGGTCCAGTTTTAGGGATCCACCTCTCTAGGCGGGCAGCGTTGGCGTGGATGGAGTCGGCGCGGGTGGGGGAGTGCCGCCGCCTTGACCACCGCCGGTGTCCACGATGATGCGGGCGCGTTTCCACGCTTCGATGAATCGCTTGCCCGGTTCGCTGCCGTCGAATTGCACTACAAGGTCGTCCAGGTCGCTGACTGTTTCGAGCCGGGCGGCCACGTCGGTTTCCACTTCTTTCAAAAGCGCGCTGCGGTTCACAATCTGGCCGCGCGGGGTGCTCATCCCATTGCTGAATCCGGTGATGGTGGCGGTGAGCGCGGCCACGCGGGCGGCGGTCACGCCGCGTCCGGCTGCTCCGGCTTCGCTGACGGCGGCTGTGCCGAGGTCGCGGATGGCGGTGGTCTTGTTCACCAACTCTTGCGTGCGCAATTTCATAATCTCGCTCTTGGTCACGTCCACCTTGCCGTGGCGGTCGAGGTCGCCGGATTTTTTGAAGTGAACGGCGAGCGCGCGGGCGAGGACGAACGCGGCGTCTTCGAGCGCGGTTTCGGCCACGGCGTTGGCGTCGGCTGCGCCGCCGGTCGCGCCGGCGGCGGCGGTAGAGGCCGATTTCCCCAATGTCGGCGGCGATTTCTTGGAGGTAAATCCCGATTTCGCGGCGGTCGGTGGCGGTCGCTCGAAGGTAGGTGGGGGTTGCCCGGATGCCGGCGGCGATGGCGCGATTGCGGTTGGCGAGGGTTCGAATGTAAATCCCGATTCCCCGGTTGCGCGTGGCGAAGGAAGGATTCGTGGTCGAGGGTGCCTCTGGTTTCGCTTGGGCGCGGGGACGGTTGCGGTTGAAAAGTTTCGCCCCTCGATTGCCAAGGCCAACGACGCAGGTGCAAGCCGCAAGGGCCATCAATTTGCGAACTCAAAGCGCAGGGCGAACGCACCGAGCGCGCCTGGGCCAAAGACGTGCAAGTGATGAACGAAGGATGCGAGCCGCACTGGCCAATGGCCCCGTGCCGTTGCACATGATCGAGGAGAACATGGACTGGGTAGCGCGGGCGACCCACCTGCGGTCTGCGGCGACTCGCCGCAGACATTACCGCCCGTGTCACGAAGCACCGTTCTACACGCTCGGGCCGCTCACCACCGACATCGCGCCCGGCTACGACCACATCACCAGCGGCATCGGCGCGCCGATGATTGGGTGGTAACCTGTTCCTTCCCCGGCTTCACCACTGGGGGCTCAACGCGGCGGTCGGGAATGACTGCCACCTGGGGGCGACGAACCCATACCTGCCGCCGGCGATCCACGGACTCGCGAACGCAAGCCGGATGGTAACGGGACCTGTCTCTCCAGACATTCGCAACTGGAGAGACACGATGAACGGCCGGTTACCTTTTCTTGCCGGCGGCCTGTTTGTCGGCGACCACCTGTTTCTTCTTCTGTTCGGCGCTGCTGGCCTTGGCCTGTTTCTGCGAGGACTTCTTTTGGTTCGATTTCGGGGATCTATCGCCCATGATTTTGCCTTTCGTTTGCCGCTTGATTTGCCTGCGGCATGTCAAGTTCTCCGCCGGCATGCCTCATCGTGCCCGCCGAGGCGGGCAATGTAAACACTCGACCGCAGGGGTGTCGGTGCCTCGTAGTGACCGGAAGGCTGCAGACAGTTTGTTCAGCCCGTAGCGATTTCCCTCGCTCCGGGCCGCGAATCGGGAGCGCGGTTGAAAGTGTCTGAAACCGGGGCCGACGTCTTTGTGCCTTTTCGCACCCGTCACCGACGGCGGGGGGAGTGCAGCTTCAGCCCGGGCGACCGAATTGATTTGTGGCGGGGGGAGCGAGATTTCCTGGTCGCTGAGCAGCATCGCGTCCGAACATCAAAACGCTCCAGCTTGATCCGAATGCTTCCTGACTCGCGAAGCTGCGTCAGTTTGGCGGCAACCGGTATGAGTTGCGCGTCTGAGTGGTGATGCCGAATCATGACCTCGTCCTGTTCAAGGTGGAAACTGTGCCGATGTCGGAGATTGTCGGCGCTTGGAAGAAGCTCACGGGAAGGCTCACACACAAATTGCGCGGAAGGAGCGGCGCGTTTGGGGCAGAGGATTATTTCGACGCTTACATGCTCATTACGAGGACTTTGATCACCCGGTCGCGGTACGCGGCGTTCAGCCCAAAGGCCTCGGCGGCGCGTTTCAACGGAAAGCGGTGACTCACCAGGCCGCACAAATCCACCGCGCCGCGCTCAGCCAGCCGGATGGCGCGAGGATAGACGTGCTTCATGCGGCGGCTCAGCAGGATGGTGAGTCCCTTGCGGCGGGCGGTGGAGTGTTTCAGCGAGAGCCGGTCGTCGCCGGGGATGCCTACCAGCACGACCCTCCCGCCCAATCGCGCCATCTCCACAGCTTGCTCCACTGATTGGCCACCCCACGCGGCTTCGATGGCCACGTCCACGCCACGACCGGGCGTCTCTTTCGCGGTGTGCTGGACGGGGTCTTCCTGGTTGCAGCGGAGAGGAATTCCGCCCCACTTCTGCGCAAGCTTGAGGCGCCAGGGGAATTTGTCGGTGACGAAAATCGGGTCCGCACCGGCGAGCTTTGCGATCTGCAGACAAAGCAAGCCGATCGGTCCCATTCCGAGAATCGCGAGACTGAAGCCAACGCGGAGCTTTGCGAGATCGACGGCGTGGATGGCCACGCCCAGCGGTTCGAGCAGCGCGGCCTCGATGTCGTCGAGCGATTTGGGCACCGGGAAGCAACTGCGCGCCGGCATGTGCATCCACTCGCAAAGGCTGCCGCCATCAGGGTAGTTGCCGCAGAAGTGGAGTCGGCGGCAGAGGTTCGGATGACCTTGCTCGCAAAACTCGCAGCGGCCGCAGGGCTGCGCGGGGTCCACCGCGACGCGCGTGCCGGGCTGGAGCGGCTGGAAGGTGCCGTCGAGGGAGTCCGGCCCGACGGCTTCGACGACGGCGGAGAATTCGTGGCCGAGGATGAGCGGCTGTTCGACCGGCGTGTCGCCGATGCGGGCTTCGGCGTAGGAGTGGAGGTCGCTGCCGCAGAGGCCGGTGCAGAGGACACGGAGCAGCGCCTGCCCTCGTCCCGGTGCACCCGGATGTGGGATGCGCTCGACGCGCAAATCCTTCGGGCCATGCAAGCGGGCGGCAAGCATAGTATGCGCGGAGGACTTGGGGCGGGAGCAGGGCATCAAGTAGTGGGTATTGGAGTGGACTGAGAAAACCGCAGAGACGCAAAAGACGCAGAGAAAGCATGAAGCGCCCGGCGTGTGAAATCACGCGCCAGCGTCTTGGACTGCGCCAGCCCTCGGGCGCTTTGGGTAGAGGCTGCGGTGTTGTCGAAAGCAGAGTCTTGCCGGCAGCCTTGCGCGCCTACGAAAGCGGCGGCGGGCGGCCGCAGTCCAAGACGCTGGCGCGCAATCTCAGGCTCCAGTTCAGTCCAGAACCCGTCACCGCTCTGCGTCCTTGGCGTCTCTCCGGTTAACACGGCTCAAGCAATGAACCCGTCCTTGAGTCCGTAATACACTTCGTTCGCCCGCAGATGTTGTTTGAAGTCACGGACCTTGGTTTCGCCATCAATGACCACGAGTTCGATCCCGGCGATCTCAGCGAAGTCCTCTAGCATCTCGGTGGTCACCGCCTGGCTGAAGCCGGTGTGGTGCGCGCCGCCGGCGTAGATCCAGCAGGCGCAGGCGTTCTCGAAATTCGGCTTCGGCACCCAGAGGGCTTGCGCGACGGGCAGTTTGGGCATCGGCTGCTCAGGTGCGACGACATCGACTTCGTTCACGAGCAGGCGGAAGCGGTTGCCCAAGTCGATGAGCGACGCGTTGAGACCCGGGCCGGCAGGCGTGTTGAACACCAGGCGCGCCGGGTCGGCCTTGCCACCGATGCCGAGCGGATGCACTTGCAGCGAAGCTTTGCCGGCGGCGATGGACGGGCAGATTTCCAGCATGTGCGCGCCGAGGACTCGCTTGCCGCTGGGATCGAGATGGTAGGTGTAGTCCTCCATGAACGACGTGCCGCCGGGAAAGCCGATGGCCATGACTTTCATCGCGCGCACCAGCGCGGCGGTCTTCCAATCGCCTTCCGCGCCGAAGCCGTAGCCGTCGGCCATGAGGCGCTGCGCGGAGATGCCGGGAAGCTGCACCAAACCATGCAAATCCTCGAAGGTGGTGGTGAAGCCCTTGAAGTTGCCGGCCTTCAGAAACGCGCGCAGACCGAGTTCGATGCGCGCGGCGGCGCGGACGGAATCCTGCCGCGCGCCGCCTTTGCACAGGTCAGGCGCGACTTCATAACGCGTCTCGTACTCCGTGCAGAGCTTGTCGATTTCCGGGTCGGAAACTTCGTTCACCACTTTAACGAGGTCGCCGACGCCGAAGCCGTTGACGGAGTAACCGAACTTGATTTGCGCGGCCACCTTGTCGCCTTCGGTGACGGCCACTTCGCGCATGTTGTCGCCGAAGCGGGCGAACTTCGCGCCCTGCCAGTCGGCCCACGCCGCGGCGGCGCGCGCCCAAGCACCGAGCTTTTCCTGCACGGAGGATTCCTGCCAGAAGCCGACGACGACTTTCCGGTTCAAGCGCATCCGGCCCATGATGAACCCATGCTCGCGGTCGCCGTGGGCGGCCTGGTTGAGGTTCATGAAGTCCATGTCGATCGTGGCCCACGGAATGTCACGGTTGTGCTGCGTGTGCAGGTGGAGGATCGGCTTGCGCAGCAGCTTGAGGCCGTTGATCCACATTTTCGACGGCGAGAAGGTGTGGCACCAGGCGATGAGGCCGATGCAATTGGGCGCATTGTTCGCTTCCTGGCACAGCGCGGTAATCGCGTCGGGTGTGGTGAGGACCGGTTTGAAGACGACCTTGACAGGGATGGCCGGCGCGGTGTCCAGCGCTCCCGCGATTTCCTGCGAGTGAGCGGCCACCTGCTTCAGCGTCTCTGGCCCATAAAGATGCTGGCTGCCGGTGCTGAACCAGACTTCGAGTTGCTTCAAGTTGATCATGATGTTCCGAGTTTTCTGGGCTGCGCGTTGTCTTGCGAGAGTCGTGGGTTCAGCCGCCGCTGGCCGTGCGCCTCGTTCGGGAGAAGCAGGCAGATTTCATCCTGCCGGGTGAATCGGCTAGGCTGGCGTCGGCGATCTGAGTCATTCGAGCGGGAATGGCGTCACTGAACGCCAACCCGGCGTAGGATGCTACGTCAGGCCGCCGCCCGAGTGCAATGGGCAGTACGCGGAGACCGCGTGTGAAAACGGATGGGGCTTGCCGGGGTCGGCGGGCGCCCCCACGCTCGCCCGCCATGAAACTCGAACGTTTCCAAGGCAATCCGATCTTGGGACCGCATCCAGAGCATCTGTGGGAAGACCTCGCGACTTTTAATCCGGCCGCGTGTTACGACGAGACAAAGAAAGAGGTTCGGTTGCTTTACCGCACCGCCAAGTCCGGCCCGGAGTACAAGTGCTGGTTCGGCCTGGCGACCAGCCGGGACGGATACCACTTCGAACGCGTGAGCGACCAGCCAGCGATGAGCCCCAGCGTCGAAGGCTTCGACGGCGCGACGATCCAGGATCCGCGGATCGTCAAGATGGGCGAGTGGTACTACGTCACGTACACCTGCCGGCATTACCCGTTCGGCCGGTTCTGGGTGCCGGGCGGCCGCGATCCGTACGTGCGCCCGGCCGAGGCCGCGCCGGAATTTCCGCACTACTTGAGAACCAACGCCACCTTGACCGGCCTGGCGATGACGAAGGATTTCAAAACCTGGATTCGCGCCGGCTGGATCACCGACCCATTGCTCGACGACCGCGATGCGATCCTGTTCCCGGAAAAGATCGGCGGGAAGTTCTGGCTGATGCACCGCCCGCTGGAATGGGGCGGGCCGCAATTCGGCACGGACCAGGCCTGTGCCTGGATCAAGTGCGCCGATGACTTGATGGGCCTGCCCGCCGCGCCGAGCAAGCGCTTGATCCAACAGCGGTTTGCCTGGGAAACCTACAAGCTGGGCATCAACACGCCGCCCCTTCGTACGCCGCACGGCTGGTTCACGCTGTACCACGCGGTTGGCGCGGACAAGTTCTACCGGCTCGGCGCGCTGTTGTTGGACTTGGAAGATCCGAGCCGCGTGCTGCATCGCACGCCGGACTGGTTGATGCAGCCGGAAGCCGATTACGAAATCGAAGGCTTTTATCGCGGCGTATGTTTCCCGTGCGGGACGGTGGTCATAGGCGGCAAGCTCTTCGTTTATTACGGCGCCGCCGACAAATACTGCGCGTTGGCGACGTGCGACTTCCAGGCGTTACTCGACCATCTGCTGAAATGTCCGGCGTGACCACCCGCGCTGGTTTTCGACCGGCGTAACCACGAAATCCGAACTCCCAGAACACATGTCCGAGCCGAGCGCCAAGCCGTTTCTTTTCTGCTGCCGTTGCGGGAACGACCAACTCATCGCCGAATCGCCGCGGTGCTTTCGCTGCGCGCGGTGCGGGTTCCGCCATTACATCAACCCGGTCGGCGCGGTGGTCGCGATCCTCACGGACAGGGCCGGGGACCTCCTGCTGTTGCGCCGGGCGCACGACCCCGGCAAAGGCCGGCTGGGGTTGCCGGGCGGGTTCGTGGAGCCGGGCGAGACAGGCGAAGACGCACTGCGGCGCGAAATCCGCGAGGAGGTCGGCCTCGAGGTGCCGCGACTCGAGTACTTGGTTTCGTTGCCGAACGACTACGAGTACCAAGCCCTCGTAACGCCGGTGCTGGACTTGGTTTTCACGGCGCAGGTGGCCAGCTTCGCCGAGGCGCGCGCGGTGTCGGAAGTCGAGGAACTGGTGATCGTGGCGCCGGACCGGATCGACTTCAGCCAACTCGCCTTTCGCTCGAACGCGGAGGCCCTGCGGCGGTTTGTAGCGACGCGCGTCCGCGAGCGGTCTTAACCGCGATCTGGGCCCGCCGCGACCAGGCCCGGAGCCCGTAGTCGGTTGTCACACGGTTAACGATCGGTTGTCTGAACAGCGGAACGACTGCCAGGGCCATTTGCCCGGACGGATTACGCCCCAGCCCGGCGGCGGGCAACGCCAAGCGGGGTCACCGGGCGGGCAGGTCGAAACGGGCGCCGGCCCGCCACGGCTCTTCGCGCTTGTCCACGATGAGCGTGCGCGGGAGGAACTCGATTTCGTGCCCGAAAAGAACCAGCGTGACCGTGCCGGGCAGGAACGTGGTGTCGAGAAACTCGACCCGCCCAAACGGCACGGCGTCGCGACGATCCGGATCGTCGAAGCGGAGGGTGACGTTCGTCGTCTGGTTCGGGGCGTTCGTGCCGGGGAAGGTGAACCGCACGTCGCGGATGCCAAGCCGCGGTTGGACGACCGCGACGATGGGCGTGCCGTTGGTCTGAACGCCGAAGGTGACCTCCCACGGCCCCTTTCGCGCGCGCCATTTCTGGACCGCCCAAAAGCCGCCGAAGTAAAGGACGGCGCAGACGGCAAAAACCGCGAGGGCTTGTCTCCCGAACCGTTCCGGTGGCGCATCCATGCGGGGCAGACGTTGTGGCCGCGCCGGGCCAAGTCAAGTCTAGGCGGCCGGCCTCGTCGCATTCCGGTTTGCCAAGCGAAGGAGGCTGGCTAGTTTTGCCGCGCACTATGGATTCATGCGCATGACGACGAAAGCGAATGAGCGTCGCAATTTCCTGAAGGGCTTGCTCGCGGCCGGATTGGGCGGCTTGGCGGTGGCCGTGCCAACCGGTGTCGGTTTGGCCGTAGTTATCGAGCCGCTTCGGCGTGCCGCTGTTGGCGCGGGTTGGACGAAGATCGCCCCGCTGGCGGCCCTGCCGGCCGACGGCGTGCCGCGTCGCTTCGCGGTGGTGGCTGACCGCGTCAACGCCTGGACCAAGACACCGGCCGTCCCGGTGGGCGCGGTTTATCTGCGGCGGACGGCGGAGCGGCAGGTGCGCGCGTTCAACGTGGTGTGTCCGCACGCCGGTTGCCTGGTGGATTATGCGCCGGCGCGGAGCGGATTCCTGTGCCCGTGCCATAACAGTGCGTTCGGGCTCGACGGGGGGGTGAGCGAGCCGAGCAGTCCCAGCCCGCGTGGGTTGGATGAACTCGAGGTGGAACTGCGCGACGACGGCAACGTCTGGGTCCGGTTTCAAAACTTTCAATCCGGCACGCCCGGCAAAGTGCCGGCATGAAAGCGCTTTGGTCGTGGCTGGACGAACGCACGGGCGCGGTGACGGTCACGCGCCGGCGGTTTTTCGATTCGCTGCCCGGCGGGGCGCAGTGGCGGCGGTGTTGGGTCAGCGCGCTGGTGTTCACGTTTGGTGTCCAAGCGATCACCGGCTTTTGCCTGCTCACCGGCTACAGCGCGAGCACCCAGACGGCGTGGGAGAGCGTTTTTCATCTCCAGTTCCAGACGCCGGTCGGGTGGCTTTTGCGGGGCCTGCATGTGGTGGCGGCGCAGGCGTTCGTGGTTTTGCTCGCGCTGTATTTGCTGCAAATGGTGATCCGTGCGGCGTACCTGGCGCCGCGCGAGTTGAACCTCTGGCTGGCGCTGGTGCTGTTGCCGCTGGCGATCGCGCAATCGGTCACGGGCTGGCTGCTGCCGTTCGACCAGAAGGGTTACTGGGCGGCCCGCGTGCCGTTGAACATCCTCAGCGTTGTGCCGGGGCTCGGGCCGGCGCTGCAGCGGCTCCTGATTGGCGGGCCGGAAGTGGGGCATCGAACCCTCACGCGGTTTCTC
>JAKANS010000148.1 GCA_021823625.1 bacterium
CACACCCGTTTTACCGGTGTCTTTTTTCCCTGAGTCAACGACGCTTTTCCCGCCGCCCCGCCCGCTCCCTTCGGTGTCATTTAATTTGAGTCAACGCGCAGGAAGCGCTCGGCACGGGCATCCACGAGGTGACCATTCTCGCTGCGGCGGCCACTGCTTTACACCAGCATGTCGTCTGCATCGAGGAACCCGAGGTTCACCTGCACCCACTCTTGCAGAAAAAGCTACTGAGGCCTTGGCGGACAAAACGGACAATCAATATTTCATCAGCACCCATTCGGCCCACCTCCTGGACCAACCCGACGCGGCTATTTTCCATGTGCGGCTGACGGATAAAGGATCCGTCGTAACTCCAGCCACGGCACCGGGGGATCGGTTTGCCGTTTGCGCGGATTTAGGCTATCGCGCCTCGGATTTGCTGCAGACGAATTGCGTGATCTGGGTCGAGGGCCCTCGGACCGCGTTTACGTCCGCGAATGGATTCGGTTGCGAGCCCCTGAACTGGCCGAGGGGATTGACTGCTCGATCATGTTTTATGGTGGGCGGCTCCTGTCTCATCTGTCACCCGATGACCCAGAAGTGGACGACTTCATTTCGTTGCGGTGGCTGAACCGGAACATGGTGATCCTGATGGACAGCGATCGGAAAGCGGCGGGGGTGGATCTGAATCCGACCAAACGGCGGATCGAATCCAAGTGGGCTGAGCAACCTGGCTTCGCGGGGGTTACCGATGGCCGGGAGATCGAGAATTATGTGGATCCCGACGCGATGCTCGCTGCCCTTGAGGCGAACGCACCGAAGAAGCCTCATGAACGTCAGGACTCAAAGTACGAGCGCTGCATCGGGTTGGACGCCAGCGGCAGGCCCGTCACCGACAAGGTGAAAGTGGCGCGCTGGCTTGCCGACAAAGGCAAACTGACCCTTGCTGTTCTTGATCTGGATTCACGGATCGCGATGCTCTGCGCCTTCATCAAAGCAAGCAACGGCTCGGCCTGAGCCATACGCATCACGGTTGGCGATCACAGTTGCGCAGCCCATTCCTGCAGGCGCCTGCTGCGCAGGTTGACTGGCCTTTCGACCAATAGCCACGTCCGCCCATTCGCCGGCACGTTCAACACGACTTTGACGCGGTAATCGCGGTCGGGGCGGTAGCGGCGTGGATTGCCGGTTTCCTGTCGAATCCGGGCTGCGTCTTTCCAGACCGGTGTAGTTCGGCGGCAGCGCGTTCCTGCACGCTACCGCTGTGGAGGTGTGGATCATCGCGAAGCCCCCAATAGCGTGCGAATGCGGCCGGTGAGGCACCGTTGTCCCGGTGGCTCGCCGATCGAGATCGCCTGGGTCGAAGCCGCTGCGGCACGCTCACTGGAGTGAGGCCGGGCCAATCAGCCGTTTGCCTTATGAGCTGCTGGAGAAGCCCTCCAACGCATGACCGGAGTCAAAACCGTAGTCAACGGGAACGCCAATCTGACGCTGAACTTGGCACGCGATATGCCAAACTCAAAGCCATGCCTTGGTTTGACTGGTTGTGGAAACCGCAACGTGGCTCGCGGACGGTCAAGCGAACTAACCGTATTCCGGCGGGCCCTGTGGTATCCTTTTTCTTCCTGAGACTGAGCCAGTTCCGCCGCTGGGGCGCGGGTAAAAGGAAGGCGGACATTTCCTGGCTCGGCTTGGCCGGCGCTTCGATGATCGGCCTCGGTTTGGTCCCAATAGTGTACGCAGCACCTGGCCAGATGCGTTGGCAGTGCCGGTTCGGCGGGGATGCAGTCAACTCGTCTCCCGCGATCGGGAGCGACGGGACGATCTACATCAACAGTGACGATGAACATCTCTATGCCCTGGACAGCGCGACAGGAATGGTGAAGTGGAAAACAGGTCCGCCTATGGCCTTGCAGCGCAACCCGTCCTCGGCGGCAGTTGGACCCGACGGGGTGGTCTATGTTGGGTGTGGAGACGGGACCATCCGGGCCTATCTCGGCGCTACAGGGACGAACCGATGGGTGTTTACGACCCAGGACAGCATCTACTCCTCTCCAGCGATTGGCGACTCAGGCATGGTGTATGTGGGCTGCCTGAACCGGAAGATTTATGCCCTTGATGCCGCCACGGGCCGGACCTCATGGGAGTTTCAGACCCGCGGGGAGGTTTGGTCATCACCGTCGATCGGCCCGGATGGGACGGTCTATGTAGGGTCTCGAGACGGGAAGATCTATGCTCTCGATGGGCAAACGGGCCTCGAGCTCTGGGAGTTCATGACGGACGGGTCGGTGAGCGCCTCGCCGGCCATAACGCCCGAAGGGATGGTGGTAATTGGGTCGGAAGACCAGAAAGTCTATGGTCTGGACGGGCTCAAGGGCGTCGCGTTGTGGGAGTTTGAAACGAGTGGCCCGATCTGGTGCTCCGCAGCGATTGGCCCGGACGGCACCATCTATGTGGGTTCTGATGACGGCGACATGTACGCGCTGGATGTCAACTCCGGTACGAAACGGTGGCAACATACTCTGGGCGATGTGATCTGGTCTTCGCCCGCCGTGGCCGCAGATGGAACCGTGTATGTTGGCTGCGACAACGGCTGGCTTTACGCGTTGAACGGGGCGACGGGGAAAGAACTCTGGAAATTCAAGACTGGCGGCCGGGTGTGGTCATCCCCTGCGATCCGGGCCGGACGGCACGGTGTATGTGGGCACCAGCGAGGGAAAGGTGTTCGCGGTGGAAGGTTCTGCTCCGTTGGTTTCGTCGTGTTGGCCCAGGTTTCGCGGAGTAGCTTGCGGCACCGGCATCATGACGTCGCCTTCGCCGACCACCCCGCCGATAATTCTCTGGCAGCCAGAGGTTGTGCCGCTCAAGCCGGGCACCAACGGGTTTCTCGCCGTGCGCGTCGCAGGCTTGCCGGTTGCCTGTGCCTGGTATCGCAACGGCACTGCAATCCCAGGTGCGACGAATGCGCTCCTTTGGTTCGCGCCGGTAAAGCAGACGGATGAGGGCCTCTACACAGTGGTCCTGAGCAACCGCGTGGGCCAGACGACGAGCCAGCCCATCGCCATGGTAGTCAGCAACGTGGACGCGCAACGAGTCGTCGAACTGGAGTGGGAGGCCGACGCGCCCAGCTTGTTCAAGGTGGAATCGAGCAATGTTCTGGGGCCAGCGGCAAGATGGGACGGCTCCGTGTATGCTGTGACGGGTTCCGGGCCGATCGCGGTGCCCGGCCTATACCAGACTAAACCCTCGTGCTTTTTCCGGTTGGTGGGTTGGGTGGATTCGCGGATCAATCGGCTGGGCCTGAGGTACGGTTTCAAACTTTATGGATCGACTGGTAGTCACTATACCATCGAATATGTCACGCGGGAAACTGGTTGGACCAACTGGCAGGTCCTGACCAATCTGACTCTCTCGACCTCGCCACAACTCTTCGCTGACCACGAGAGCAGTTGGGCAGTTCCGCGCTTCTACCGCCTTAAGCCCTGAGTTGGCCAGCGCCCTGCGGCGCACCGATCAAGGTCTCTCAACTGCCAACCAAGTCCGGCCGTTCGCCGGCACGTTCATTTTGACGCTGATCTGGTAATTGCGGTCGAGGCGGTAGCGGCGGGTTTTGCCGGCTTCCTGGCGAATCCAGGCCGAGTCCTTGAGTCCAGTGTAGTACAGCGGCAGCGTGATTGTCCGCGTGGCCGGTTCGGACAATGGATTGTAGATCATCACGAGGCCGCAGCGCTTGAGCGCGGGGTTGACGTGGAGGAAGTAGTCAAGATCGCGGCCATCGGCGCGGCGCAGATGAATGATGTCCGACTCGAGAATGTCCCGGTACTCCTTGAACCAGGTGACCCAGGACTTCAGGAGGTCGCGCGTGGCGTCAGAATCAAAGAGGCGCGGTCCGCGATAGCAGGCCTGCACGCCGCCGCCGAAGTTGTTGGCGAGGTGGGCCTCATAGTCCGGCAGGTGGTCTTTGAGCGGCTCCAGCGTCGCCGCCGCACCGCCGCCTTGGTATTCGGTCAACGGCACAAACATCCAACCCATGGTCGGGGTTTTCTCGAAGGTACCGTCGTAGATGTTTTGCCGGCCGTGAATGAGTTGCTGCGCGCGCGGCAGGGACCAGTTGTCTTCGCGGTAGCCCATGCCGGTCTTGTTCGAGCCGGTGAAGAAATAGTAGTCCGGCGCGTTCACGTACACGCCGCGGGCGCGGCACCAGCCGTAGAAATCCGCACTCAACCGCCATTGCGCCCATTGCGAGTCTTCCTGGCCGCGGTGACCCGGATGGCTGGTGGAAGCGCAAACGTCGCCCGGATACGGCCCGTCGTGCTCGATGAGATCGAGGCCGGTCTGCTCGATGAAGTGTTTGAGGCGCCAGAGGTAATTCGTGCCCCACTGGCTGCCCAGGCAGGGTGCATTGCCAAAGATCGCGCCGCCGGGCTTGCCGGTGGCGGGGTTGATGACGTCGTTTGCATCGTCAATCCGCCGGCTGCTGAACAGCGAGTAGGCGCCGACCTCGATGCCTTTGGCGTGCGCATAATTCACGTCCGCTTTGACCTTGGCGAGGTAGGCCGGGTCTTCGTTCTCCATGTTCAGCCCGCTGCCGAAGGTGTAGATGATCATCTCGAAACCGACCTCGGCGCACTGGTCCACGGCGGTGCGGAAGGTTTTCGTGTCCGCGCTGCGCACGTGCATCATAATCGGATTCTCGGTAAGCCACGGTGCCAGGGCACGCTGAGCGCGACGCAAGGCCAGGCCTTGCCGCTCGCGGTTATCGCTGTCCTGGACGACCAGCCAGACGCGATAGGATTCCCAAGTCTGGCCGGGATCGAGTTTCACGCCGGGGCCGATCGGTGGGCGGCAGACCAACAGGCAGGGCGTCTTGCGCTCGTAATGGACCTGCGTGCGATACTCGGGATCGGGCAACCATTCGGCGACGCGGCACGAAGTCACGGGGTCCATGCCGCCGAAGCTGTAATCGCTCATCACCGAAATCGGCGGCAGGCGCCACTTGTTCGTGGGCCGGGCATCGACCGCGGACTCCGCTTCAACGGCCGCGAGCAATTCGGTTATCGCGCGATCCAACGTGACCGGTTTCGTGGTGCCGTTGCTGACGGTGAGCCATTTGCCGAGCACGGGCAGGCCGTCGTACAACTCGTAATGCACCGTCACGGCCACGCCGCGCGTGGCATCGTCCGAGCCGGCGTAGGTGAAGTCGGTGGTGACGCCCGGCGGCGGCCAGGGCAGGTCCGCGCTGTGCCGCTTGTGCTTCCAGGCAAACGGCGCGGCTGGCTTGCCTTGTTTCCACGAAACGAGGTGGAAGGCGTTCGAGTTGGGCCGCAGTTGATCGATCCAGGCCGGCTGCAGGTAAGCGTGGTCGGGTTGGCCGGTGAGGCCGCCGACCGGATATTCGCGCCCGTCGATGGTGACGCTCGCCTCGGGCTTCACCGCACGCAGTAAGCTCACGCCGGTCATGAGATTGTCCAAGCCGACGGTGGCGCCATCGGGCGCGAGGCGATACGTGCGGCGGATGAGACCGTTTTCGAGCGAGATCGCATTCGTGGCTGGCGACTGAACCAGCCGGGCCGGAGCCGGCTTGGAGGCGAGCAGCCAATCGTCTGGCGGCGGGGGCGGGAAGGGCCGGGTGGCCGAGACCGGTTGCGCTGCGGCGAGCCAGGCGAGCGAGAAACTGAGCGTCAGACCGGCGAGCAGAGTCCGGGTGCCCCGGTGACACAAGGAAAGCGAGTGAGTGTTGAACACGCGGGCAGATTAGCCACGCAGTGATTCGTGCCAAGCCTTGAACCCCGAGCGCCCGGCGCGACGCCGGCCGCTTTGCAATCCGCTTGGCGGTTTCCACCTGTCCAAAGCCGGTCAGAGACTGACGCGCCGCGCTATCGGCCGGCTTGAGACGCAAGGCGTTTCCCCCAGGCCGGCCTCGGTCCAAAGCCGGTTTGAAACCGGCGCGCCAAGGACAACCCAGGAATGCAGTGATTCACTTTGCCGGCGGGGTAACGTCATGCACGCGATTCACTGCTGGCCGGGCGAGGTGGCTTAGACGACCGTCGGGCCAGCGCACGTCCACGGCCTCGACCGCGCGCGCCACGCCCAGGCCAAAGTGCGCGGTGTTCGCCTGCTGTGACCGGTGCGAGTCGCCGGTTACGATCGGCCGCACCGCGGAACGCCCGCCGGCCAGGTGCAACGTGACCTTGGCACCCACCGGGCTGATACCCGGCGCCCCACGCAAATGAACGGCGATCCAGTTGCCCGCCGTCGGCAGCTCGTTTTTGTACACGCGGATGGTTTGCCGTTCTTCCGGCCACACCTCGAAAGTGGTGACGATCAAGTCCGGTCGGCCGTCGCCATCCAAATCGGCTGCGGCGAGGTTGCGAGAATCGGCTTCCAAGGCGACGCCGAAGAGGTGCGCCACGTCGGTGAACGCTCGCCCGCCGCGGTTCAGAAACAGCCGGTTCTGTTCGTAACCGCCGTAGGACATGCCCTGACCGCGAGTCTGATTGATCTTGGACGCAAAATAGATCGCCTTGACCGGGTCCTCCTTCGAGTCGGCGAGGTAAATGTCGTGCAGCCAGAACTCCGGGTCGTAATCTTGGACCGATTGCCGGGTCTCGTGGCCGTTCCCGATCGCGAGGTCGGGCCAGCCGTCGTTGTCGACGTCCGCCGCCACGCATCCCCACGACCAACCGGAGTGCGCCACGCCGGCTTCGGGCGCGACTTCTTCGAATCTGCCGTCCGGCTGGGCGAGCAGGAGCTTGTTGCCGGCGGTCATCGGCGGCGCCATCGCCAGATAATCCGGGTGCTCCGGCCGGCTTAGTCCCAGGTTGATGAGGCGCAGCGCGGTCGGGCAGTGCATGCCGGTGACAAACAGGTCCAGCCGGCCGTCGGCGTTGAAGTCCGCCAGCGCGTGCGCCATGCCAAAACCTTTCGGCTCAGTCAGGCGCGCCGCCGTGACTTCGGTAAAGTGGCCGTGGCCGTCGTTGGCGTACATTTCCACGCCGGCGAAATCGCTGACCTTCAGCAAATCCAGATCGCCATCGCCATCCAGGTCCACGAGCGAAGCGGCGTAAGTCCGCCGCCAGCGGTGCTTGGCCAGGCCGGCGGCTTCCGTGGCATCGGTGAAATGGCCGTGGCCGGCGTTGAGCAGCAGGTAAGACGGGTTGCCGTCGTTGGCATCGTAGTACGGCGTGGGCATTTGTCCGCCGTCGTAAGGGTTTTTGTACTGGCCGAACCACACATCGAGGTCGCCGTCGCCGTCCACGTCGCCGCAGGTCAGCACCTGGCCGTAGCGGACGCGTTCCGGCGCGACCCAAACTGGTTGGGGTGGCTCGTCGAACCGGCCTCCCGGCGCGCCGCGAATCAGGAACAGCCCCTCGAACTTGGCGAACAGAAAATCGTCAATACCGTCGCCGTCGAAGTCCGCGATGACTGCGGTGAAGATCAGGCCGGGCCAATGCCGGCAAAGGTCGCGCGTTTGAAAGCGGCCGTCCGCCCCAAGTTGATAAACGCGGTTCCGGGCGGCGAGCATGATTTCCAGGCGGCCGTCGCCGTCGAGGTCGTGCAGTATCAGCGGGTCGATGAAGTGCGATTTCTCCGGCGGCTGGACCCCGTCGAACAGCGTCTCGCGGAACGCAGGCGGGCCGTCCCGCGCGGTCAGTGTCAGCCGTCGCGCGTCCACATGGCGAACAGCGGGAAGATCGTCCGCGCCCGTCGCGGGCGCCCAATCCACGACCAGGTCGCCTTCCAGCGCCGCGCGCGTCTCGGGTTTCGTGCGTGTCAGGTGGGCGCGAAATGCAAACACGCTTTGGAGCGGCTGGCCCTTGGCATCGACATCGAACCGGTTGTGCCGAAACTCGACCTGTCGGAGCACCCAACCTTCCCGCGACCGCGTGCCCAGCCAATCGCGCCAGGCCGTGGACGAGAGGCTCGTTTCAGCCACGTTGGTGCTCGTGCCGTCGTTCGGCGACGCAGGAATGCAGAGCTGGATTCCGTGCCCGATCGATTCGGGAGTCTGAAACTGAGGCAGCGCGATGCTGCCCAGGCTGAACTGGGCGAAGGTTTCGAACTTGTTCGACGCGGCGTTGATCGCGTCCCAGAGGCGCTCGAAAACGCGGCCGCACCGCTCGGCTAGCATCTCCTTGGCCCACATCGTCTGGTCCGCCTGGTCTTCGCGCGCCTGAATGGCCAGCAACTGTTTCATCAGGCCTTCCGTGCCGGGCGGCAGACCCGGACGCCGGCCAGGATGTGGCCGGCGCCAATACCAGGCCGCGAGGCAAGCCAGCACGAGCAACGCCAGCAGGACGAACAAGCGCGGACGTGGTCTTTCGAGTTTGGGTCGCACGGATAACGCGCACAACTTAAGCCGGGTAGTAGGCGGACGCCAGATCATGCTGGGTGGGTGTCGAGCCGGTGCCTGGCAGGGCGACGCGCCTGCCGAGTCCCCTAAAACCGCCGAGGCGCCGAGGCGCGGAGGTTGAATTTGGAAACCAGGAGAGCCGAAACCAAGGACCAGTGATCCCATTCCTTGGTTCCCGGGTTCCGAACTGGATCTCCGCGCCTCGGCGCTTCCGCGGTTGAATTTGCCGGGATTGCCTGGCGTGGCCGCGACTTCTATGCTGCCCGCCATGCAAACCCTGAAGTTCCCCCTGCTCGCCGCGCTGTGGCTCCTGGCCGGCTCACCGGGTCGCGCCGCCCAGGCGACCGCCACGGCAATTCGCGTCACACAATCGAGCGCCAAGGCGGAGGCCGCCCGCTTCGCCGCGGTGCCCGAGGCGATGCAGCGATTTGTGGACGATCAGAGCATCGCCGGCGCGGTCACGCTCGTCGCCCGCCACGACCGCGTGCTCGCGCTGAACGCCGTCGGTTTCGCCGACCTCGCCACCCGCGCGCCGATGCGGACCGACGCGCTGTTCTGGATCGCGTCGATGACCAAGCCCATGACCGCCGTGGCCGTGCTGATGCTCCAGGACGAAGGCAAACTCTCGGTGGAGGATCCGGTCGAGAAATACCTGCCGGAGTTCAAGGGCCAATGGTCGATCGCCGAGTCGAGCAACGACCGCCGCGTAGTAAAATCGCAAAAGGTTTGAGGCATGTTCAAAAAGGTTTGATGTAATGCTACAACTTCGCAAAACCTATTTAATCACCCCCTAAAAATCATTTGAATATCACGGCGAGGGGGCAGCGCGGGAGCCGCGCTTCAAGAAAACCAAGGCGGACGCGGCTCGTTGTACCGAGGCGCTCCAGCGCCAGATCAACCTCGGCATGGGCGAAACGGACGTCACGGCCCGGACCGTACTCCAGCGATCCGATCCCAGGTGCGGACTCCGGGGCCAGTCCCGCCTGCCCCGCGCCGCGGGCGGCTGGGCCAGAGACGAGCCCCCGTGCTGGAACGACCGCCGGAATTGCCAGGGTGCCAGGCGGGATTGAGCTGATGACCGACAGGATTGCCTTGCAGACACGCAGAACCGAGCCGATGACCGCCGAGATTGAACTGTTGACCACCGAGATAACAGCGTTGACCAACAGGATTGACGAGACGACCGCAAGCATTGAACCACTTGCCTTTAAGACCAAACCGATGACCTGCTTGGCAGCCCATTGGCCCGGACGGTAAGGGCCGGCGACTGTTTCGCCCGGCTCGCGGACCGACGGGTTGCTTCCGTAAAACAGCAAACCAGAACGCAGACCTATGTCAGATACACCCACCCCCGCTCCCGAAACGCCTCCGGTCAAGAAGTCGGGGCCGCGCGCCGATCAGGACCAGCAGATGGCCAATGACATTGCCGCGGCCGGACAGTTGATCCAGGCGGTGCGCGGCACGCCCGAGATCGCCACGATCATGGCCACGCGCGGCTACGACACGGCGGAATTGGATGCCGGCGAACAATTGTTCCAGGCCGCCGATGCCGCGTTCGCGGGCCGGGCGGTCGGCCATAGCGCGGCAAAAGGACGCCTCGGCCGCCGTGGCCGGCCTGGAAGCCCACGTGGGCCAGGCGTATGTGGACTTCCGCGAGACGGTACGCGCCGTGTTCCCCGATGCCGCCGCGCGCACGGGGCTGGGGGCCCAGGGCAAAATGCCGGCCGACACGCAGAAGTTCCTCACCGCGGCGCGGGCGTCGTATCAGGCCGCACTGGCGGCGCCCTATGCGACGACGCTCGCGAAGTACGGCTTCCCGGAAGCCACGCTCCAGGCGGCGCTGAGGATGCTGGACACTTTCGCGGCGGGCGACGTGGCGTTGGAACAGGCCAACGGCGCGGCCAAAGCCGCCACGCAGGGCCGCGATGGGGCGTTCACCGCGCTGGCTGCCTGGGTGAACAAATTCAAACGGCTTGCCCGGGTGGCGTTGCGCGACCAACCCGGCCTGGCGAAGCAACTCGGGGTATAGGCCCGGCCATTTGCAATCTGTAATCCCCAATGTGAAATCGCCGGCGGAGCCGGAGCCGCTCCCGCTCGCGCTCGGGTGTTCAAAAGCCTGTGGCGGCGAGCCGGGTTTGGCGGTATAAACTGAAACCATGAGCACGAAAGAAATCTTGCGCGAGGTGTCCGAGAAACTGCCGCCCGACGCCACCTTGGCCGACGCCATCTACGAACTGGAATTCCGTCAGGGAGTGGAGCAGGGGTTGGCGGAGTTGGACCGGGGCGAAGGCGTGCCCCTTGAGCAGGTCAAAGGGAAGATGGCTCAATGGGCTGGAAAATAGTCATCGCGCCCTCGGCCCAAGCCGATCTGGAGGACATCGTCCGCTACCTCGCGCGGCATAACCCGACGGCGGCCGAGCAGATGGGCAACGCCCTCATTGCGCGTGCGGAATCGCTGGCCGACTTCCCGGAGTTGGGGCGTGTGGTGCCGGAATTCAGGCGGCCGGAGTTGCGCGAGTTGATTCATCGCTCCTACCGCGTCATTTACCGCTTCAAGCCCGAGCGCGGGTGCGTGGAAATCGTCCGCTTCTGGCACGGCGCCCGTGGTTTTCCGCACATCCCGCAACCACTGTAAGCCGTGACCGAGCCGCTCCCGCTCTCGCTTCTCAACGACTATCTCTACTGTCCGCGCCGGGCGGCGGTGAAGCTCGTCGAGGGCTGGCGGGGGGCGAATGTTCACACCGGTCGCGGCGACATTGTCCACGAACATTCGGACCTCGCCGGCTACGAGGTGGTGCAGGGCGTCAAGCTGCTCCGCGCCCTGCCGGTGTTTTCCGAACGGCTCGGGCTGAACGGCAAATGCGACATCGTGGAAGTCCGTCCCCTCACCCGTCCTGCGGACACCCTCGCCCCCACCGGGGGAGAGGGACGGGGTGAGGGGGCAAGCGGCACGCTCCTGCCGGTCGAGTTCAAGGTGGGCAAACGTCGGAAGTGGGAAAACGACGACGCACGGCCCATCGGCAGTGGCGGGAACGCAAACCCTGCTTCGGAGCGAGGGTCCAACTGGGCGGCTCGCACCACGACGGGTTCGAAGGGCGGCGCGTAACTACAAGCAGCCGGGTCGCCGAAGCGCCGGTCAGCGCGCGCTGGCAACCTGGGGCGCGTCCGGGAGCTTTCGGCGCAAAGGCCGCAAGGCGTTTGGAGCGGACCGGAAAGCGCTCCGGGCATTGCCATCGGTGGGGCGCTGGGAACCGGCAGACTTCATTGCGCGGTCAGATGGGAAAACCGGGTCGGCTCCTGAACTGGAATGTAGAGCGACAACCAGTCACGGTCGCCGCACGGTTCAGACGCGCGGCCGTGGCCAGCGTGGCCGGGTTTGCCAGACTCGACGAGCCACCACCAGGGCAATCAGGAGCGCCACCGGCAGCGCGGTCGCTGGTTCCGGTACCACCTCGTAGCCGTCAAAGGCAAGGCCTTCATTTGAGGACGCCCCAAACACGGCAGCCCCCAGCATGGACACCGTGCCGGGTGTCATCGTGCCCGTAAAGCTCGCCGCCATTGGTTCGGTCAGGTTGTTCACCGCCAGTGTGTAATTGCCGGAAGCGTCCCAGCCGACATTGTATTCGAGCGTGTCCCCCGTGCCATTGTCCCAGCCGCAGTCCAGAAACGAATAGTTGGCACCGCCGTCGGTGGACACGTAGATGCCGGTGCCGCCGCTCCCGTTGAGGCCGAACCGCAGCAGCTCGTCCGCGCCGCCGCCGTTGTAGGGCAGCGGGATGGCCTGGTCGAACACGGTCCACGACCGCGTCTCGACCGCATTGCGGGTGGGCGAGCGCATCACGTCCTCGCCGATGGGGATGAGATAGACGCGCGGCGCGTTGGCCAGGCCGCCGCCGGTGGCGTTGGTGTTGAAGGTGCCATTGAAGCCGGAAAACCAGATCCCTGCGGAGCGAATCTTCGTGGCCGCGTGGCTGGCGTCGTAGGCGTTGTCGCCGCCCGCCAGATCGTGGCCGAAATAATTCTTGCCCGCCACGACAAAGGTGGAGAGGGGAGGACCAGGGGCGCATCTCAGTTTCTTGCACACCCTCCGTTTTCCGAGGGAATTCACATGGTTTCACCCAGAGATCCCAAGGCAAATCTCCGGTTTTCCTCGGAATTCCCACCGGAGTTGCAAGAAAGTGAGATGCGCCCGAGGACCAGCGCCGGCTCGACGTTGGTGGTATCGGTGTAAGGTCGGCAATAGCGGATGAACTCGGGCAGCTCGTGGAGGTTGGCGACCTTGCAGTTCTCGATCGCCTGCGCCCACTTGGCGTCGCTGCTCGAAGACGGTGAAACGCGCCACAGTTCGGTGCGCAGCGAAAAGCGGCTGGTCTCAGTGTCCGGATTGTTGAAGCCGAAGCGGCCTTTGACCCCGTCCCAATCGGCCTTCATGCGGGCCAGAATGTCGGCCAAGCCCGGCGCGCCGGAAGTGCCGCCCACCATGGGCGTGCCGAGCCAGACGTAGAACCGGCCCGGCAGGCGGGCGCGGACGACGTCTTCGAGGAAGCGGCTGCCGGGGGTCTGGGTCGTGTCGGAACTGAGCCGGCCGGTCTCGTAATCATAGGCCTTGGCCGCGAGGTAAGTGTAGCGGGCGGCGAGGTCGAAGGCCGTCTGGTAGCGGCGCAGGGCGTCGTCGCGGAAGATGCGGAAGCCGAGGTCGGCGTAGCGCTGGGTCTGGAGGCGCTGGGCGGCGCGGGCGCGGACCTGGCCGCGCTCGAAGATGAGCCGCTCGCCTTCGGCCAGGAGTTTTTTGACGCGCTCGTGGCTTTGCGCCAGCGCCTCGACTTGCTCGAACAACTCGGCGCGTTTGACGTACTGTTCTTTGAGCTTCACCTGCGTCGCTTGGGGCAGCCACTTCAAGATCTCGAGATATTCGTCACCCTTGAGCAGCCTTTCCAAGTCCACTTCCCAAATCTCCTGCTGCAACTGGCGCCCTTCGATGCCAATCTCGAATCCTTGGCCGACGAGGAACTTTGCCCAGGAGCCAAGCCTCACGGAAAGACCCAGGAATGCGCCGGGATCTTCCTCCATTTCTGCGACTGGGAAAGGCCCAATGATTCCCTCAGTCTCTTTTGGCTCGATATCCTTCAGGTAATAACCCAGCTCTTTCGAGACCCTGGCCACAAGTTCCACACTCTCCTTGGCAATCTTCAGCCCCGCCACGATCCGGGCGGTCTCCTGCCTGTGAGCCAGCAGGTCAGTGGTCCGCTCCCATTCATATTTGTACCGCTCGTAATCCCACACCCGCCGGTCCATTTCATCTTCCAGTTCGGCGATGGTCTTCTCGTAGTCCTTCATCTTGGCTTCGAGCGAATACCAGGTCTGGACGTAGTCGGTCAGGGCCAGTTGCAGTTCGCCTTGGGCGCGCCGGCGGCCGGTCCAGCCCGGCGGTTTCACCTTCAGCCCGTTGTCGGCCATGTACACGGTGACATTCGTCAGGGCCGTGGTTGTGGCAGTCGGCGCGCCGGGGCCTTCCCACTGGTCCTTCTTGCCCAGGTAGTCTTCGTAGTTCGTGTAGGGCCAGTCCTCGCTCGCCGTGAAGCCGAGGTCGTACACGGTGACCTCCATCACCTGGCCGGTGGGCGCATTGATGAGGAATTCCTCCAAGTCGAGGATTTGCCAGTTGATCAAGTCCGGGCCGGCATAGCCTTGCGGGTAGGTCTGGCCCGGGCCGACGTCGTCGGGATACGGGTAGCCGTAGATTTCCAGGAGACGGTTGTGGTACTCGAGCTCGTTCTGGGCCAGCGCCTCCTCCAAGTCGTAAGCGGAATCGGACTGCTCGCGGAGGCGGAGCGTGGCATTGCGCGCGTGGTCAAAAGCGACGCAGGCGTTGCGGAGCGCCTGGAGGGCACGGTCGTAAATCTGCTCGAAGTGCGTCTTGCCCGCGTCAATGGCTGCCGGATCAATGTCGAACGGCACGACGTTGCGCGCCAGGCCGAGCGGATTGAGGCCGGTGTCGGCGCTGTCCACCTGGCTCTGGAGGTCGCGGAAGCTGGCGGCGATTTCGTCCAGTTCCGGCGTCGAAGCGCGGTCAATCTTCTGAATGCCCTCAGGGGGCGCGTCGGCACCGCCCACCTGAACCATGTTAGTGAGGCGTTCGAGCATCAGGGAGTTGGCCACCGCCCAGTCGTAGAGCGCAGCCTGGCCGACGCGGCTGGCCCAGTCGCCGATGCCCCAGGCGCGGTTGGTGTTGCCATCGTGGTAACCCGGCCAGCGGCCCGTGGGGTCTTCGGAGTAACGCTGGCGGAAAGTGAGGTTCACGATCCCAACGCCGGCGCGGGCGCGGGCGGCGGCGGTTTCGGCAAACTTCTGCTCGTCGAAATAGTCGGTGCTGACGGGGGCGTTGCCCAGCAACGTGGCCTCCGGCTCGGTCTGCCAGACGAAATTGGTGTAGGACAGCAGATCGTAGTAGGCGCTGATGGCGCTCAGGTAATGGCCCCAGGCGTCGCCGTGCCCTTGCGGGTAGAGGCGCCTGGCGTCCTCGGCGGTGATGATGCCGACGGTGTTGGTGGACGTGCCGCGAATGTTGTAGTTGTAAGCGTAAGCCGCTTCGCCGCCGGTGATGCCCCGGGAAAAATTCCAGATCAGCCGGTTGTAAACGGGCGACGTGTGGACAGAGGGCTCGAGCGTGTCGTCCCGGCCCCGCAACAGGGCCAGTTCCTCGTCGAGCATGGTGGGCACTTGATTCATGAACGGGAAGATCGAAGTGGCGTCGGCTCCGCTCTGATCTTCGGAAAGCGAGTGCGGGTAGGCAATCGTGGGATCCTGGGCGTCGC
>JAKANS010000149.1 GCA_021823625.1 bacterium
CACGGTGCTTGGCTTCCGGCCTCGCTGGGTTCCCAACCCCGACTTCGCGCCTCGGTGCCTCCGTGGTGGGGAATCCAGAGCTCGACGGAGTCTCGCCCCACCCACAACCTGCCACGGAGTCGCGGAGGCCCACTGAGGAACTCAGGAACTCAGGAACTGGGGTCGGAGGTTTCCGGCTTTCCTGCGTTCCTCATTCAAACTCCGAGCCTCGGAGCCTCGGTGGCCAAGATTGCAGGGCTCGACAGAGTCTCGCCCCACCGGGGTCGGGTCTGAGATTGCGGGTCGAGGGTCTCGCGAGTGGCAAACCTCGATGGCATCTGGCCCCGACCGTGCAGCCGGGCCGTTGCCCGCCGCGAAGTTTCGCCAAAGTCCTGCTTGATTATCGTAACGCGCCCTATTGCCCTTCACGTCTGTCATACGCTGGATTGGCTGGACTGGCTAGATTGATGGAGTCTCCTTAGAAACCGCGCGGCACGTCAAGTCTTCTTTTTGTAGATTTTTGGCAGACCGCATGTCAGTCTATTGCCAAGGATCGGGTCGGCCTACAAGAAACTGAGATGTGCCCCGCGCGCCGGCCATGCCTGAGCCCGCGTTGACACCCTCCCGCACCGTCCCTAGCCTACCTCGCCATGTCGCGTCTGCCGTTCGAGTTGATGCTGGCCCTGCGTTACCTGCGCCCCAAGCGCCGGCTCGTCTCGGTCATCACGCTCATCTCGATCCTGGGCGTGATGCTCGGTGTGGCCGTGCTCATCATCGTCATCGCGGTGATGAGCGGCTTCGACCGCGACCTGCGCGAAAAGCTCGCCGGCTACACCGCGCACCTGCGGATCGAACCGCGCGACGGCCTGCTCAACAATTACGAGCAGTTGATGGCGCGCGTCGCCACCAACCACCTGGTGCTCGGGGTGACGCCTTACGTCGGCGGCCCGGTGTTGCTCAAGACCCAACCCAAGGAAGGCACGCCGGCCTTTCACGTGCCGTCGATCCTGGGTGTCGATCCGCACTCGAAAGTGCCGCCGATCAGCACGCTTCTCGGCAGCGTGCGCGAAGGCACCAACGATTTGCACGGTTACGGTTTCCTCGTCGGCCAGGAGATCGCGTCCAAGCTCGGCATTCAGGTGGGTGACCCCCTGGCCGTGTACGCGGTGAGCCAGTTCGAGCGCTGGCACGAAAGCCGCGAGAAAGGCGAGGAGGAAGTGCCGCTGGCCGACGACTTCACCGTGCGCGGCATCTTCGAGGTGGGTTTCTATGACCTGGACGCGCTCCTGGTCGTGACGTCATTGGAGAACGCACAGGATTTGTTCGGGCTCGAAAACGCGGTGCACGGCCTGATCGTCGCCTTGAAAGACCCGGAAAAGGCCACGCAGGCGCAAACCGAACTCACGGTCGCGCTGGGCGGCGGGTACAAAATCACGACGTGGTTCGAGGAGCATTCGGCGTTTCTCCAATCGGTGGTGGTGGAAAAGAACATGATGTACTACCTGCTGTTCTTCATCACCCTGGTCGCGGCCTTCGGCATCTGCAGCGGCTTGATCACCTTCGTCGTCCAAAAGACGCGCGAGATCGGCACGCTCAAGGCCGTCGGTGCCACCAGCGGCCAGATCGTGTGGGTGTTTCTCAGCCAGAGCCTGGTGGTGGGGGTGCTGGGTGTCGCGGCAGGGTTTGGACTCGGCCTGCTGGGCGTGCATTTCCGCAACGACTTCCTGTTCCTGATGCGGCGACTGACGGGGTTTGAGTTGTTCCCGGCCCAGATTTACCACTTCTACGAACTGCCGGCGTTGGTGGTGCCGGGTGATCTGGCGATCATCGCTGGCGTTTCGCTGTTCATGTGTGTCCTGGGCGGTCTGGTGCCGGCCTGGCACGCCGGGCGGCTCAAACCCGTGGAGGCCTTGCGCCATGAATGAGGTGACCTCGGGTGCGCCCCTCGTGGTCGCGCGCGGCCTGCACAAAACGTACGACCTCGGCCACCGCAGCGTGCAGGTGCTGCGCGGCGTGGACCTCGACATCGCGCATGGCAGCTTCGTGGCATTGCGCGGCGCTTCCGGCGCGGGCAAGAGCACGCTGCTGCATTTGCTGGGCGGTCTGGACACGCCCACCGCCGGGAGCATTGAGTTCGATGGCCAACACCTGGACCGCCTGTCGCCGCGCGCCCTGGCACAGTTCCGGAACCGCGAGGTCGGCTTTGTTTTTCAGGCTTATCACTTGCTGCCCGACCTCGACGCGCTGGAAAACGTCTGCCTGCCGGCGCGGCTGGCGCGGATGCCGGTCGGTGCGGCGGTGGAACGCGGCCGGCGACTGCTCGCGCGGGTCGGGCTGGGCCACCGCCTCGAGCATCGCCCCGCAGAGTTGTCCGGCGGCGAACAACAGCGGGTGGCGATTGCCCGCGCGTTGATCAACCAGCCGCCGCTGCTGCTCGCGGACGAACCGACGGGGAACTTGGATTCGCACACCGGCGCCGAGATCATCGACCTGCTGTGCGGCCTCCAGGCCGAGAGTGGCACCACGCTGGTCATTGCCACGCACGATCTCAAGGTCGCGAACCACGCGCCGCGCGCGCTCCAGCTCGAAGACGGACAGCTCCTGCCCGCGTAAGACCCGCTCCGCCGCCGCGTTCAATTTCGAAGCCGCTCACCCTCACGGTTCGCGCAGACCGGTCACCACCGGCATCCGCGCCGCGCGCAACGCGGGAAACAGGCCGCCGATCAGGCCGATCACGGTCGCATAGACAATCCCGCGGATCAGCAGCGCCGGCGTCACCGCAAAGGCGAACGCCACCTGGCTGAAGCTCTGCCAGTTCATCGTGGCGGTGCGAAAACCGTCGAAGGCCACGTAAGCCAGTCCGCCGCCCAGCGTGCCACCCGCCAGCGCGAGCAGCAACGACTCGGCCAGCACGGACAACACCACCGGCCCGTTGCCAAAACCCAGCGCGCGCAGCGTGGCGATCTCGCGCGTGCGGGCGGCGACCGCGGAATACATCGTGTTGAGCGCGCCGAACACCGCGCCCAGCCCCATCAGGCCCGCGATGAGCGAGCCGAGGCCGGTGATGAGGTTGTAGATCACCCGTGACTGCGCGGCGTAGTACTCGTCCTGGCGAAGCACCTTCACGTTCAGGCGCGGGTCGCGGCTGAGCGCCTCCTTGAAGGCCAAAAACGAAGCGGGCGAGTCGAGCCGGGCGAGCACGGATTGGTAGCTGTTGCCGCGCTGGTACGCGGTTTGCAAGGCGAACGCGTCGCCCCACAGCTCCGATTCCGCCGAGCCACCGCGGGCGGTGAACACACCCACGATTTTCCACGTGGTCAACCCGGCGTGAAGCGTGGCCCCGACCTCGAGGCCGGCGAACTCGATCGCCGCGCCGCGCCCGACGATGAGTTCGTTGCGCCCCGGCACGAACCGGCGACCCTCGATGACACGCACGTCGTCCCGGACCGTGAACGCCGCGTTTTGCACGCCGCGCAACAGCACATTCGCGTCGGTGCCGGTCGAGCGTTTGGGCAGATTAATGATCACCAGCGCCTCGGCGGAAGCCAGCGGGCCTTCGGGGCCGCGGCGCAGGCCCGGCGCATCGCCGATGATGCGGGCCTCCTCGCCACCAAGAAAACTCACCGTTTCGCTGTCCGAGCCGCTGCGCATCACGATGGCCACGTCCGGCGAACCGGAAAGCGTGAGCGCCTGGCGGAAGCCTTCGCCGATCGAGAGCGTGCCGACCAGCACGGCGACGACCCCGGCAATGCCGAACAGCGCCGCGGCGACGGAACCCGCGCGTTGCGGGATGCTGGACAAACCGAAGCGGGTGACCGCGGCCAGTTGCCGAAACCAGTTGAGAGGCCCGCTCATGGCGCAATCGTGGGCAGCGACCACTCCGTGGCAGCAGGGCAACGGCAGGCCGCGGCGCGACGCCCCGCTGCGGTTCGGTGGCTTTGGTAGTTTGTCTTCATGCCCGGCGGAGCGCGTCCGCGATGCGGAGTCGCATCGCCTGCCAGGCGGGAAACGCCCCGCTCACGAAGCCCAGCCCAATCGCGAGGCCGATACCGAGCGCCACGTCTTTGGGCGGGAAATAAAAGATCGGCAGCGCGCCGCGGGTAGGGTCGCCGGCCGCGATCATGATGGCCGTCAGCGCCAGGCCGACCGCGCCACCCAGCCCGGCCAGGAAACACGATTCCGCCAGCACCAGGCCCAGCACTTGTTGGTGGGTGAAGCCCATCGCCTTGAGCGCGCCCAACTCTTCGGTCCGCTCGCGGACGGATTGCGCCATCGTGTTGCCGGCCACCAGCAGGATCGTGAAAAACACCGCGCTGAGAATGGCCACGAGGATCGTGCCGATGTTGCCGATCTGCTTCGCGAAGCCGGTCACGAACGCCTTTTCGGTCTCGGTCTTGGTTTCGGCGGACGAGTTGGCGAACTCCTTGTCCACGAGCTTGGACACCGTGGCGGCCTGATCGGGATCGGTTACGCGGACGGTGTACCAGCCCACCTGGCCGGTGCCAAAGGCGCGGTTTTCATCGAAGTAATCGTACCGGAAAAACAGGGTGGTGGTGTCGGTGCCGCTTTCCTTGCCGTCGAAAATGCCCACGATGTCGAACTCCCAGACCTGGCCACCCTGTTTGGTGGTCCAGATTTGCGACAAAATCGGCACGCGGTCGCCGAGCTTCCAGCCGAACCGCTTCGCGGTCTGGCGGCCGACGATGGCGCCGGTGCGGGTGCGCAGCCACGCGAGCTTCTGGTCTTCCGGCAACAAGTACTCGGGGAACATGGCCAGGAACGGCTCGGGTTCGACCGGCATTTGGGCGAAGAAATTTTTCGGATCCTGGTAAACGCCGCCGAACCACGTTTGATTCACCACGGACGCCACCCCAGGAATCAGCGCGATCCGTTGCTGATAGCTGAGCGGCAGCAACTCGGTGATCGAAACCCGGTGGCGAACGATCAACCGGTCAATCCCCGCCACCTCCACGCCCGCGCTGAAGCCGACCCGGATGGCGGCGAGGTAGCCGAACAGCACAAACGCCACCATGATCGAAAGCAGGGTGAGCGTCGTGCGGAGCTTCTTGCGCTTCAGATTGCTCCAGACCAGCGGCAGAAACTTCATGACCGGGCAGGCGCGGGATCAGACGGCCACGCTGATGGGAACGGTTTTGGCGGAGCGCTGGGCTTCGCGGTCGTCACCGGATAATTTCCAGTTGGTAGGTTTGAGTCACCCGGCTGTCGGGCCGCGGCCGGGGAAAGCTGTTGTACTGGTAATTGAATTTGAACTGGTAATTCACGAAGCGGCGATCGTCGGGGAGCGGCACCAGCGCCTCCCAGCGATTGGTGGTCAGCGCGGTGCGCTGCATCGGGTAGAACTTCATTCCTACCACCACGAACGGGGTGAAGCTGTCGGGGCGGATGGCGCGCTGGTTGCTGTCCCACCGCGCCTCGAACGAGTACAGACCGTCGGCGCTGCGGGGCGCCCGGCTGGGCGTCAGATTGGTGATGCGCGTGCTCGTGCAGCCGGTGATCAGCAGGAGCGCCAGCCCCCACCTGGCAAACGCAAGGCGTTTGATCATGCCCGCAGCGTTACCCGACGGTGACGGAGGTGTAAAGCGGATTTGGCCCGGTCCGCCCCGCCCGCGAGGCCGCGATTTGACAACCGGGATTCCTGTGCGATTCTAGCGCCCGTTTGAAACAACGACTGTCAATGCAGTGTCTGTCGGGTGGCCGGAGGGCGGCGCGAAAAGCGCATTGCCTCCGCCGCCTGCGGATCGTCGTGGGGACTCTCTTCTGAACCGGAAGAACAAGTTTGTCAGCAAACCCCACGATTGCCACGAGCGGTCGTGGGGTTTGGTTTTAGGGAAGGCGGGACGGTTCGGTAACCCGCCGGGAACAGTCAGGGAAACTATGAAGACGATAACGAAGCGGTTGCCGACGCGGTTTGCGCGGCCGACGCGGTTCACAGTCACGCCCGTGGTGTTGACGCGGGCGGAGCGCGACGCCCGGCTGGCGGCCTTGAAAGAACGGCTGGCGCAGCAGTACGCGGCGGCCCCGGAGCACGCCGCCTTGCGGTCGGGCATCGAGCGCGCGCTGAACGACGCCGCCTCGCTGGCCTGGGCCACGCCGTTTCCGTTGCTGGTCCTGCCGACGCTGGCGGACGAGAAGGTCAGCGCGATCCGGCGGCAGGCCGGCCGGCAGGCGGAGATTTTTCGGCGCAGCGCGGCATTCCTCGCCCAGGCTGCATGAACCGGGCGCGGTTCCAATCGAATGGCGTGTCCGGCCGTCGGCTTTGCCCCGCGGCCGGGCGAGCGCCCGGGCAATTGCATTTGACCGGCGCCGGGATCGCTTCCTAGCCTCGCGGATGGGCCACAACGCCGTCCTGAACCCGAACCCCTGGATGATCCTGCCGTTTGGCGTGCTGCTGGCCGCCATCGCGCTGGGGCCGCTGTTTTTCGCCGATTGGTGGTCGCGGCATTATCCGAAGGTCGCCATCGGGCTCGGTGCGGTCACGTTGGTGTATTACCTGGGGGGCCTGCACGCGAACGAGCGGGTGCTGCACGTCGCCCACGAGTACGTGAGTTTTATCGCGCTGATCGGATCGCTGTTCGTGGTTTCGGGCGGCATCCACATCACGGTGAAAGGCGAAGCCACGCCGTTCGGCAACGTCGTTTTTCTCCTCATCGGCGCCGTGGTTGCCAACGTGCTGGGCACCACCGGCGCGTCGATGTTGCTGATCCGGCCCTGGCTGCGCCGGAACAAGTACCGCCTGACCGCGCACCACGTGGTATTCTTCATTTTCATTGTCTCCAACGTCGGGGGTTGCCTGACGCCGATCGGCGACCCGCCGCTCTTCCTGGGTTACCTCAAAGGCATTCCGTTCTGGTGGGTGGCGGAGCATTGCTGGGCGATGTGGGCCGTGGGCGTGGGCGGTTTGCTGGCAATGTTCTTCGTGCTGGACTGGCGCAACTATCTGAAGGCGCCAAAGCAGGTGCGCGCGGAACTGGCCGAACCGCACGACACCTGGCGCTTCGAGGGCTTGGGCAACCTCGCGTTCCTCGGCGTCATTGTGGCGGCCGTATTCGTCAACCGTCCGGTGTTCCTGCGTGAAGCTGTCATGGTGGCCGCGGCCGTGGGATCTTACCTGACGACGCGCCGGACCATTCACCAGGCGAACCACTTCAATTTCCACCCGATCGAGGAGGTGGCGATCCTGTTCATCGGCATCTTCGCCACCATGCTGCCGGCGTTGGATTGGCTCCAGGCGAACGCGGGGCGCTTGGGCACCGCGACGCCCACGCTCTACTTCTGGGGCACAGGCACGCTCTCCAGCGTGCTCGATAACGCGCCGACTTACCTGAGTTTCCTCAGCGCGGTCTTTGGCCAGATCGACGCCGGGATCGTGGCGCAAGTCCAGCACCTGGTCGGCACGCACGGCGCGGATCTGGCCGCCACAACGGGTGCGCATGGCGTGGAGATCGCCAACACGTTCGCGGCTCTCCAGAAGTATTTTCCGCAGGCGTACGCTTCCGGCGAGGTGAGCAAGGAGATGATCGACCTGAGCTATCTGCTCGGAAACGCCGCGTTCAACTCCTACATCGTCGCGATCAGCGTCGGCGCGGTGTTTTTCGGCGCCTGCACTTACATCGGCAACGGTCCCAATTTCATGGTCAAGTCCATCGCCGATCAGCAGAAGGCGCACGCGCCCACGTTCCTTGGCTACGTCTTCCGCTACACCCTGCCGTTCTTGCTGCCGTTGCTGGCGCTGACCTGGCTCATCTTCTTCCGGTAGCCGCCGCCGAAGCGGCGCGCCGGTTTCCCAACCGGCTTTGGACAGCGCCGGCCTCAACGCTGGCTTCTGGCGGTGCTCCCACCCGCAACGCTCATGGCTGGCGTGGAAAGACGGCGCAGCCTACACTGCCTGGCAGCCATGAACCTCGTAAATGTCCTCCGAAGTTGCGTCTTGCTCGTCCTGCTGTCGCCCAATTCGGGCCGCGCCGCGCAAAGGCAATTGCCGCTTCCGCTGCGCGACCACCCCGGCAACGTCTTCCTCGCCGGCGAATTCGTCGCCGTGCCACCTCCGCCCGGCTCCGCGGACCGCTGGGACTTGGTCGATTACGAGGGCAAGCTCGCCGGCGCAGGAGCCGTCACCGGTGTCCGCCTCGAATTGGGCCGGCTCGCGCCGGGCTGGTACGAGTTGCGCCGCGGCGGCGCGGAGGCCGCGTTCTCCAATCGCGTGAGCCTGGCGGTGCTCCCGCCGTTGAAGTGGCCCACGCCGCGCACCTCGCCGGTTGCGCTCGACGTGGCGATGGCCTGGTTTTATCCGCCGGACCAAATGCCGGCCGCCGCGAGCCTGTGCGCTTTGGCGGGCGTGAACTGGGTGCGTGACCGCTTGAGTTGGCCGGAGCTGGAGCCGCAGCGCCGGCAATTCGCCCCGCACAACCGCTACGACGCGTCCGCCGAGATCCAGGCCCGGGCGGGCTTGCGCCAGCTCCAGGTCGCCCACATCTCGCCGAAATGGGCGAACACGAACACCGCGCGCTTCCCGCTCGATTTGCGCGACGCCTACGATTTCTGGCACGCGATGGCCATCCGCTGGCGCGGCGAGATCGAGGCGTTCGAGCCGTGGAACGAGGCCGACATCGAGAACTTCGGGGGCCACACCGGCAGCGAGATCGCGTCGTTTCAGAAAGCCTCGTATCTGGGGCTGAAGACCGGCAACCCGCGGGTGATCGCCTGCCAGAACGTGTTCGCGCTCCACTCCGCGGCGATTCTCCAAGACTTCGCCGCGAACGAGGCCGCGCCGTACTTCGACACGTTCAACCTGCATCACTACGTGGCCTTTGATCGGTATCCGGCCGTCTATGCCGATTTCCGCGCCGTCGCCGCCGGCAAACCGCTGTGGGTGACCGAGGCCAGCCTGCCGGTGAAGTGGAGCGGGGACGAACGCTTCAAGGAACCCGCCGCCGCCGACTTGCGTGTCCAGGCCGAGCGCGTGCCGAAAACCTTTGCGGCGTCGCTGAATGAGGGCACCGCGGAGATGTTCTACTTCCTGTTGCCGCACTACTCGGAAGGCCAGACGCAGTTCGGACTTCTGCGGCCGGACCTGACACCGCGACCGGCCTACGTGGCGCTCGCCGCGGTCGGGCGGTTGTTGGCCGATGCGCGGCCGCTGGGCCGGCTCAGATCGGACGCGACGAACCTCCGCGCCTTCGTATTCCAAGCACGGCCTGACGGGCGGATGTACGACGTAATGGTGGCCTGGACCACCGAAGGCACCGCCGGCGTGGTGGTGCCGGCGATCCCGGAAGGTGTTTTCGATCACCTGGGCCGGGCACGACCCGAACGCCCGGGCCGCCTCGAAGTCGGCACCGAGCCGCGCTACTTCGTGTTCCCGCGCGGGTTCGCGGCCCGACTACCGTTGCAACCGCCGCCCGCCGCGCCGCCCGCTGCTCGCGGTCGCGTGTCGCCGGTGGTCCTGCAGGCGCTGCTGCCGCCGGAGCAGCTCGACCTCAAGCAATCCGCCCACCGCTTGCCGAGTGGCAAACCACAGATCGTTCACCTGCGCGCTTACAACTTTGGACCGCGTCCGGTCAACGGCAGGCTCACGCTGCGGACGCCACCGGGCTGGACCGCAGAACTGCCGCCGCGCCTCGCACTCGCGGGCAACGCAGACGTTGATCTCAACCTGGAGTTGTTGTGCCCAGCCACAACCTCCCCGCAAACGGTGCGCGTCGAAGCCCGTTTCGCCGGCGAAGCCCCGGCGGTGCTTTCCTTCCGGCTGCTGACCGGACCGGCGAAGTGACGCGCTGTGCGCCTGGCGTGGCTGCGCTCGTAAGAGCGCAGCCAACATCCCGTGCCGTCCCGCGCCACGATCCCATGCCGCGGTGCCGCAGCCGAGCGCGGGGCAGAAGATTTGCCGCGCCCTGACGGGCGCAGCCACCGCGCGAAACCCAGGCTTGCCCTACCGGTGCGGGGGGTTAGTTTGTCAACCATGTCTGCGCCATCGCTTGACGCGAACCATCATGACCGCATCGCCGACCTCGGCCGGCGCGTGCTCGCCAGCGGGGAAATCACCCGCGAGGAAGTGCTCTGGCTGCTGGACCTCGATTCCAACGCCGACATCTTCGACCTGCTGAGCTGGGCCAACCGCGTCCGCGAGCATTTCAAAGGCAACAAGATTCACCTTTGCTCGATCGTGAACGCCAAGGCCGGCGGCTGCTCGGAAGACTGCAAGTTCTGCGCGCAATCGGCCTTTTACCAGACCGAGGCTCCGCGTTACGGCTTTGTCGATCCTAAACCGGTCCGGGCGGCCTCCGCCGAGGCGCAGCGCAACGGCGTAACCGCGCTGGGTTTGGTCGCCGCCTGGAAGGGCCTGAATGAAGGTCCAATGCTCGACGAAGTCTGCGAGCGCATTGCCGAGCTGGCGCGCGACGGCAAGGTCCGGCCCGACGCCGCGCTGGGTTTGATCAAGAGCCAGGCCGTGGCCGACCGTCTGCGCGCTGCGGGCCTGGCCTGCTACAACCACAATCTGGAAACCTCGCGGCGGTTCTTCCCGCAACAGTGCTCGACGCACACTTACGACGACCGGCTGCAGACCATCCGCCACCTGAAGGCTGCGGGCATCCGCGTCTGTTCCGGCGGCATTCTCGGCCTGGGCGAAACGCGCGCCGACCGGTGCGACCTGATGTTTGCGCTCAAGGAGGTGGCGCCGGACTTCGTGCCCGTGAACGTCCTGAACCCGATTCCCGGCACGCCGTTCGCGGACAATCCGCCGCTGCCGCCGCTCGCGATCCTCCAGACCGTTGCCTGTTTCCGCCTGGTCCTGCCGCAAGCGAACATCCTGTTGGCCGGCGGGCGCGCCGTAAATCTGCGCGACCTGCAAAGCCTCGGCTTCATGGCCGGCGCCAGCGCGCTCATGGTGGGCAATTACCTCACCACCTTGAACCAGCCGGTCGAAAAGGACCTGCAAATGCTCCGCGATCTCGGCCTCGAGTGGGACGGTTACCAAGGTATGTCCGAACCCGCGGCCGCGACCCCCGCGCTGGCCAGTGCCGCTTGAAGTCGCCCGGTCATTGGACAAGCGGCCTCGCCCGCTTAGTTTCGGCGCGTGCAGAGACTGGGGCATAATCACGGCAGCTACGGCGGCGAAACGATCGACATCGACGCTGTCCTGCAGGCCCAACTCGCCGCAGCCCGGCAGCACGGCTGGGGAGCCGAATGGCTCGCAGCCTCACCCACGCTTCGCTTGCTCGCGCTGACCCGGCAGGTCGCCGAACCGCGGCGCCGGCTTTACCTTTCCGCCGGCATTCACGGTGACGAACCGGCCAGCCCGCTGGCCGCCCGTGATTTGCTCGCCGCGGACGCCTGGCCAGGCGACTGCGATATCTGGCTCTGCCCGTGCCTGAATCCGGCCGGCTATGCGCTCAACCGCCGCGAGAACGCGGACGGCGTGGATTTGAACCGCGACTACCGTCACCGTGAAACCGGTGAAGTCCGCGCGCACATCGCCTGGCTTGAACGCCAACCGGCCTTCGACCTTGCGCTGTGCCTGCACGAAGATTGGGAGGCCAGCGGTTTTTACCTTTACGAAGTGAACCCGGACGGCCAGCCCTCCCTCGCGGAACTTATGGTGAGCGCCGCGGCCCAGGTTTGCCCGGTCGATCGCTCGCCGCTGATCGACGATCGCGAGGCACACAACGGCGTCATCCGGCCAAGCCTCGACCCCGCCCAGCGCCCGCGCTGGCCGGAGGCATTTTACCTGATCCAGAACAAGACCCGGCACAGCTACACGCTTGAAGCGCCGTCCGATTTTCCGCTCGCGACGCGCGTCGCCGCGCTGGTGGCGGCGGTGAAAGCTGCGCTTTAACTCGAATTCCGAAGGTGGGGAGCACACCCGCCCTCGGGTGTGGCGGGACGCGCCTCGCGTCCTGCGCCTTGAGCCCGCCCAGTTCCGGTGGTGGGCGCACGGTTTCTGGCGAAAGCCGTTTTCGGCGAGGGCGCCGAAAACCGCACGCGGGCCGCGTGCGCTCCCCAACTCGACTTCGGTTTTCGGGTTTAACTCGCCTCGATCGAGCGGGCCAGCCAGCGGCGCAATTGCTCCAGCGCGCGCGCGCGGTGGCTGATCGCGTTCTTCGTCGGCTCGCCCAACTCGGCGAAGCTTTCCTGGTGACCGGCCGGTTGAAACAACGGGTCGTAGCCGAAACCGTGCTGCCCGCGAGGCTCGAACAAGATCGTCCCCTCGCACACGCCGTCGAAGACTCGCGTCTCCGCGCCAGGCCGGGCCGCGACGGGCGCCAACGCGAGCGCACAATGGAAGCGCGCCGTCCGGCGCTCCGCCGGCACGCTGGCCAGCAAGCGCAGCAACTTGGCGTTGTTCTCCGCGTCGGTGGAATTGCCGGCCTGGCCGCGGTCACGCGCGGCGAACCGCGCCGAGTGCACGCCGGGCGCGCCGCCCAGCGCGTCCACTTCCAGCCCGGAATCGTCGGCCAGCACCCACGCGTCCGCGCCTACTGACCGGCCGGCGCTGCAGGCCAGCCAGGCGGCGAGTGCCTCCGCCTTCTTTCGCGCGTTGCCGGCAAAGGTCGCCGCGTCTTCCACAACCGCCGGAGCGTCGGGAAAATCCACCAAGGTGAGAAACGTGTGGCCAGCGCCGAGGACGGCGCGGATTTCCTCGACCTTGTGACGGTTACGCGTGGCCAGAACGAACGTCGGCATGGCGCGGAGTCTGGCGAAGCAGTCGGCCCCGGTAAACGACTTCCGTGGGGCTGGGCCGTCAAGCGGTGCGTTCCGGAGTCTTCGGCGGCGCGCCGGCTTCTCAGCCGGCTTATTACGTCGCTCCGAGTTCGACGCCCCTAAATCCCGCCCTGCGCTTAAGCCGGTTTGGAAACCGGCGCTCCGTCAACCCGCCGGGCGCGCCGGAGAGCGCAGGTCTGAGACGCCGGGCAGTCCAAGGTGCGCCGTTCGCTCGGGCTGCCTGCCGGGCTGGCATCGGTTTCGCCCACCGGCGCAACTTGACAGCCGTTTGGCGGTTCCGGGACACTGACCGCCTTATGGCTGAGCCGAAAGTCAACGAATTGATGGAGAAGATCGTGTCGCTGTGCAAGCGGCGCGGGTTCATTTACCAGTCGTCGGAAATCTACGGCGGCATCGCTGGCTTTTGGGATTACGGCCCGCTGGGCGCCGAGCTGAAGCGCAACGTGAAGGACCTCTGGTGGCGGACGATGGTCCACGAGCGCGAAGACGTGGCCGGCCTCGAAGCCACGATCATCATGGCGCCGCAAATCTGGAAAGCGTCCGGCCACGTGGACACGTTCGCGGACATGATGCGGGAATGTCCGGTGACCAAAAAGCGCGTCCGAGCAGATCAGGTTGAATCGCAGTCTGGCACTGCCTATTACTTCGTCGGTGCCTTGTACGATCCTTCCCCCGGCTACGCCCACGATGATCCCGATTCGGACTACGGGCGAAGATCGGTCGAGGACTACATTGACAGATACGCGCCAGCTTCTCTGGCCGAAATCGACAAAGCCCGTCTCCTACATCTCATTTCTGAACGCCGACGGACTGGCGGGAAGTACACGGCGGCACTAGAAGGGGAGCCATTGCTGCAAGCCAGCAACAAGATCTTGACGTACACGTGCGATAACATGGACGCAAGATCACTGGCGATTTTAGTTCCGGCCGGGAAGCCTGCTGAAAGTGCATTCAAGAAGGCTGTCGAGTACTACTCTGGACCGTGCCGGTTCGAGGTCCTTCCGGTTCTCTCGAAGAAGGAACAAGTAACTGAGTCGGCCGATTTTCACCCGGAGAGCGGATTTGGCCTCGGCCCAGCCCGCCCCTTCAATTTGATGTTCAAGACAACGGTCGGCCCGGTGGAGGACCCGGACAGCGTCGCCTATCTCCGCCCCGAGACCGCGCAGGCCATTTTCGCCCAGTTCAAGAACGTGCTCGAGACTTCGCGGCAGAAGGTGCCGTTCGGCATCGCGCAAACCGGCAAGGCCTTCCGGAACGAGGTGACGCCGCGCAACTTCACCTTCCGCTCGCGCGAGTTCGAGCAGATGGAGCTCGAGTTCTTCATCAAGCCGGACGAGGTGATCGAGGTCATCCACGGCCGCGTGGCCACCGTCGCCGACGGCTCCTGGCAGGGCGAGCCGCAGCCCAACTGGGGCTGGGAAGTCTGGCACAAGTACTGGGTCGATCAACGCATCCGCTTCTACGAAGGCATCGGCCTGCCGCGCACCACGCTCGAGGAGTACTGGCAGAAGCCGGAAGAACTCGCGCATTACGCCCGCGCCTGTGTGGACATCCTGTTCAAGTTCCCGTTCGGCACGCAGGAGCTGGAAGGCATCGCCGCGCGGAGCGACTTCGACCTTTCGCAGCACCAGCGGTTCTCCGGCAAGTCGATGGCCGTCTTTGACGAGGAATTGAAGGCCGCCTGGGCGAAGGTCGATCCGGCCAAACAAGCCGAGTTGACCGAGCGGTATTACCAGGCGCGCCTCAAGTATCTCACCAAGTCCGGCGAACCGGCCGAGAAGGCGGAGAAGCTGGCCCGCGCGGACGCCGAGGGCCTGGCGAAAGGCGCGTACGTGCCGCACGTCATCGAGCCATCGGCGGGCGTGGACCGGCTGATCCTGGCGCTCATCACCCACGCCTACGCCGAGGACGAGGCGCCGGACGACAAGGGCAAGCTCGAGAAGCGGGTGGCGATGCGGTTCCACCCGCGCATCGCGCCCATCAAAGTGGCGGTGTTCCCGCTGTTGAAGAACCGGCCCGAGCTGGTCGCCAAGGCGAAGGAAGTGCGCGACCTGTTGCGCCCGCTCATGACGGTGTTTTACGACGACGCCGGCGCCATCGGCCGGCGCTATCGGCGCCAGGACGAGGCGGGCACGCCGTTCGGAGTCACGATCGACTTCGATACGTTGGGCGAGAAGGGGCCGGAATTGCAGGACACGGTCACGCTGCGCGACCGCGACACCATGAAACAAGAGCGGGTGAAAATCGCCGCCCTGCCGGGCCTGTTGGTCCAGCGTCTCCGCTAAATGGACGCTGCGGCTACCGCCCTGCCAGCGACCCCGAAACGGGCCGCCGGTCTTTACACCGTCATCGCCATCAAGCTGGGCAAGGGCCTGTTGCTGGCGGCGGCGGCGTTGGGCCTTTACAGCCTGCTGGGCGACG
>JAKANS010000150.1 GCA_021823625.1 bacterium
CGCCGTGAATATCTATCATGCTAGATATCCTGTCACGAAAAAACTGAACCTCAATCCTTCTTGCCTGATTTTTGTCTCACGCCCGTTGCTGACCCATTCGTTTTCCGGCAAAGCCTTGGCCGTGAAACGAGTGACGGAAAATCAAGGCAAGAGAACGCCCGGAGTGGATGGAGTCATCTGGAAAACTCCGGGAACCAAACACCAAGCCATCGGATCGTTACGACGACGCGGGTATCAACCTCAACCGCTGCGCCGCGTTCACATCCCGAAAGCCAACGGCAAGCTGTGTCCACTCGGTATTCCGACGATGAAAGACCGCGCCATGCAAGCCCTGCATTTGCTGGCGTTGGAACCCATCGCTGAGACGCTGGGAGACTCACACTCCTATGGCTTTCGCAAGGGACGCAGTACGGCGGACGCGATTGAGCAATGTTTCAGTGTGCTCAGTCGGCAGAACCACGCGCCGTGGGTTTTGGAAGGCGACATTCGCGGCTGCTTCGATTATCTCAGTCACGAGTGGGTGCTGAATCAGATTCCCACGGACACGGAAGTTCTGCGGCGCTGGTTGAAAGCCGGCTACGTCGAAAATCGAACCCTGTTCCCCACGGAGGCCGGCACGCCGCAAGGCGGCATCATCTCGCCGACGCTGGCGAACATGACCCTGGACGGATTGGAGCAACTCCTGAAAGTCGCCTTTCGCAGGCGGCGCGACGGGAGCAGGCAATACCGGCTCAAGGTCAACCTCATTCGTTACGCGGATGACTTCATCATCACCGGCCCGACCAAGGACGGGCTGGAAAACGAAGTCCGACCGCTGGTCGAGCAGTTTCTGCGCGACCGGGGTTTGCAGCTCTCGCCCGAGAAAACCTGCATCACGCCTATCGAAGAAGGGTTCGACTTTCTCGGACAAAACCTCCGCAAATACGACGGCAAGCTGCTCATCAAGCCGTCGAAGAAGAACACGCATGTCTTCTTGGAGAAAATCCGAACGATCCTCCAGACGAATGCGACCGCGACCCAGGAGGTGCTGATTCGTCAACTCAACCCCGTCATCCGGGGTTGGGCGAACTATCACCAGTCAATTGTGGCGGCGGACTTGTTCCGAAAGGTGGATCATGGGTTGTGGCAAAGTCTCTGGCGCTGGGCCAAACGCTGACACCCGAACAAGTCCAGCCAATGGGTGAGGCGCAAATACTGGCACACCATTGGACGACGAAGCTGGGTGTTTGCGGTGGACACCGGCGACCGAACCCCGAGCGGCCAAATCGTTTGGTTGAAGCTGCGACACGCAGCCGACACCAAGATACAGCGTCATCCGCAGATCAGTGGCACGGCTAATCCGTTTGATCCGCGCTGACACCGATATTTTGAAGAACGTGCATTCCTCAAGCGATTCGGCATCCATCGGTGCGAAGCCGGGATTAAACCGACGTGCATACCGGCTCTGCTCACGCAGGGCTTGGCAACGGCTTGAGCCGGATGAACGGAAACGTTCACGTCCGGTTCTGAGGGGAGGGAGTGGCAGCAATGCCATTCCCTTACCCGACCCGAGCGGTTTGCGGAGCGGCGTCCACGGCACCGGGTTGATCCGGCGCCACGGATAGGCCTTGAGAAACAACCGCACCGGCAGCGAAAATTCGGACAGCTCGCCCATGACGGGGCGAGACTAGCGGCGCGCGGCGGAACTGGCACGGAGTTTGTGCGCGGCCGCCAGCGGGCACGTGGGTGTCGAAGTGAACGGCGCACCGGCATCTTGCCGGCTTGGCGCCTGTGCCGACCGCGTGGGAACGGGCTGTGTCTTAAGCCGGCTTGGAAGCCGGCGCGCCGATCGCGCAAGACGCGTCCGTAATCCTTGATCGGCCTTGCGCTGGGCGGGGGGGTGCGGAATCATACCCGCGTTGTCATCCATGCCTATGCAAACCACGTTTACAAAACTTCGGCCGGCGCACGCCACCTCGTCAACCCTCGCGCTCGCGCTGGCCTGCTTTCTCCTGAGTGTCCTTTCCGGCTTTGCCGCGGAAGCGGCGCCTGCGGCCCGCGTTCCGGTGATTCTGGACACCGATATCGGCGACGATATCGACGATACCTGGGCGTTGGGGGCGTTGCTCAAAAGCCCGGAGTTGGACCTGAAACTGGTCGTCGGCGACAACGGCAAGAACCTTTACCGCGCGAAACTCCTGGCCAAGTTCCTCGAACGTGCGAATCGCACCGGCGTGGCCGTTGGCCTGGGCCTCGACACAGCCACACACGGCACCGGCGAGCAGGCGGATTGGGTGGCAGACTATAACCTCAACGCCTATCCGGGCAAGGTCTATGCGGATGGCGTGCAGGCGATGATCGACACGATCCTGCAATCGCCGGAGAAGGTCACGCTGATTGCCATTGGCCCGGTGCCGAATCTCGCGGCAGCGTTGGCGCGCGAGCCGCGCATCGCGTCCAAAGTCCGCTTCGTGGGCATGCACGGCAGCGTTCGCAAAGGCTACGGCAACGCGAACCAGCCGGCGGCGGAATACAACGTCAAGGAAGACGCGAAGGCTTGCCAGCGCGCTTTGAGCGCGGGATGGGACATCACGATCACGCCACTCGACACCTGCGGCCTGGTGCAGTTGCGCGGCGCGGATTACGCCCGGGTGCGGGAGGCGAAGGATCCCCTCGACCAGGCGATCATCGAAAATTACCGCGTCTGGCTGGGGCGGGACCGGCAGGGCGACGCCGTCACCCACTCGAGCATTTTGTTCGATACGGTGGCGGTCTATCTGGCGATCACCGACCACCTCTGCACCATCGAGGAACTCGGCATTCGCGTGACCGACGCGGGGTTCACCGAGATCGACCCGAACGCCAGGCGGATGCGGGTGGCGACCGCGTGGAAGGACCTGCCCGGCTACGAGAACTGGCTGGCCACGCGGCTCGCGCCATGACCGTTGCGGCGCGGCCGATCGAGTCCCTCCCAGCGGGGCGTGAGCCTTACCGGCCAGGCCGGTCAAAACGGCCACGCGCAGTGCACCGGCATACCCGCGGATCAGCGTGCAAACTCAGCGGCGTTTAACTACATTTGGGTCATGGCAGAGAAGCGTCTCCACGAAGTCTCCCGCGCCTGGCGGGAGCAATACGAGAAAGGCAAACTCGCCTTCGAGCGCAACAATCTCGACTACGCGCTGAACTTGCTGGGCAAGGTGCTGGAGCAGGAACCGGGGTTTTATGACTGCCGTGAAGCGCTGCGCGCGGCGCAGTTTAAGAAGGCCGGCCAGGGCGGCGGCGGCGGCCTGTTCCGTCGGATCCTCGGCTCCAGCCATTTGATGAAGGCGCAGATGGCGCTGCGCAAGAACCCGCTCGAGGCGCTGCGCATCACCGAGGAGATCCTCAACGGCAATCCGAACAGCCTGCCCGCCCACAAAGTCCTGGCCGATGCAGCGCTGGCAGCCGATCTCCCAAAGACGGCTCAGCTTTCGTTGGAAATCGCCTACAAGCAGGAACCCACCGATCGCAACGTGGCGTTGAAGCTCGCGCGACTCCTGGCCGCGGCCGGGCAGGGAGCCCGTGCCGACGCCATCATGAGCGCGCTTGTGGCGGCGCACCCACATGACTCGGAGATTGTCCAGACGGCCAAGGATGTGTCGGCCAACCGCACCATGACCGAAGGCGGCTATGCCGCGTTGGAAGGTGGCCAGGGATCTTACCGCGACATCCTCAAAGATGAGAAGGAATCCGTGGCGCTCGAACAGGAGAAGCGCGACCACAAGGCCGGCGATACCGGGGATAGCCTGATCGCCAAGTACGAGCAGCGCCTCGCCGCCGAGCCGCAGAACTTGCGCTTGCTCCGCGCCCTCGCCGAGCTGTACAGGCAGCGGAACGAGTTCGACCAGGCGTTGCAATGCTACGCGCGGATCACGGCGTACGAGACCGCGGACCCCACCTTGGAACGCGCCATCGTGGAGACGCACGTTCGCCGCAACGATTACCTGATCTCCCAACTCGATCCGAACGTCCCCGAGCAGGCGGCGCAGGCGGAACAACTCCGCAAGGAAAAGCAGGAGTTCCAGCTCGCCGAAGCGAAGAAGCGCGTCGAGCGTTACCCGAACGACCTCCAACTTCACTACGAACTGGGCGTGCTGTACTTCCAGGCGGGTCGGATCGCCGAGGCGATTCAGGCCTTTCAGCGTGCGCAGAACAATCCGCATGTCCGCATCCAGGCGCTTTACCACCTCGGCCAGTGCTTCGCGCGCCGCAAAATGTACGACCTAGCGGCGCGCACCTTCGAGAATGCCATCAAGGAGAAACAGCTCTTCGACGACGAGAAGAAGGAGCTGATCTACGCCCTCGGCGGCGCGTTCGATGCGATGGGCCGGAAGGAGGCGGCGATCGAGCAGTACAAGATCATCTACGAAGCCGACATTTCCTTCCGCGACGTGGCCGCCAAGGTGGACGCGTATTACGCCACCCTCGAAGGTTGAGCGCCGTGCTGGTAATCACGACGGCTCAGACAGATTCACCCATTCCATGCCGAGTTTGCGAAGCGCGTAGCCGGTCGCGTCGAGGTGGCGGCCGTAAGCCATCACCCAATGCGAGTCCCGGACTTCGCCCACCCGGCGCCGCCAGTTTCCTTGAATCCGGACGTCTTGTTGCGACCGGCCGATTTCGTAAGCGGGGTTGCCTTCCACTTTGCCGGTGAACCCGAGCCAGCGCCGCGTGCTGTATTCGGGATCGATGAACGTGACCTCCTGGCCGAGCGGCATATCGATCTTCGACGCCGCGCCGTAGTCCGATTCATAATGCGTCACGATCTTGGCCGGCGCGTAAGTCCGGCCGTCCAGTCGCCGCGGGCACGTGCAATGGGCACAGGTCACGGTGGCCCGGTGCGGGAACGTGGAGTTGTGCAGGAACACCGGCCGGCCGGCGAGGTAGCGCAGGAGGATGCCCGCCGGGATGATGACGAAATCGGATGCACAAAAGGCCATCGGGCCTTCGTCGTTCAATAACGCCAGCGTCAGGCAGGCGGTGGTTCGCGCCATCGGGATGATGGTGCCCATGCAGCTCTTGATGGTGAACACCGAGGCTGCATTTTCCTCCAGGAGCTCTTTGAGAAGGCGGTGGAGCAGGAAGGCATTCGTGACAAAACGGCGATCCGTTTCCAGAGATGTTTGGGGCAGGCTGAGAAACTCCGCCGTAGAGCGCTCCGCCTCGGCCATGCAGCCCTGATCGGCTTGGGCGCGCTTCAATCGCGACTCGAAGTCCGCGTATGGCACGTCGATGATCTTGAACCCGTACCGTTCCTCGGCCAGGCGCGGGGCGTCGGGGGAATACTTGCCCCACGCGCCGTCCAGAGCCACGACGCGGCTGCCGCGGAGATTTTTTTCAGCGCAAAGAGGCCGCGCAGCCGCCATTGCAGTTCGCCGGCGTCGTCCACCACCACGTCGTCCGCGTGGGGCGTGGCTGCCTTTGTGTCTCCGGGTTTGGCCGATTCCGCGCCGCCGGTTTGCAGGTAGCGAACGCTCAGCGCTTCGTACCAGTAATAGGACTGGGCTGGACTTTTGCCGGACGAAGATCACCGTGTCCGGCTGGATGCCGAGGCAGGCGCGGAGGGTGTCGCCGGACCCGGTGCAGGCATACAAAAGCGTGACATCGGCCTGGCTTCCCCCCAAGGCAGCGGCCGTTTGCGGCGACGTTACGCGCGCGAGCGACAGGAATTCGACCGCGAAATCCGCCGTCGCGGCCAGTCGCTCCAATTCACCGGTGATGCGCGCGCATTCATCGGTGACTGCCGCTTCGCTTTGGATGCCGCCCCAGGATTTCCAGGAAGCGGCCTCGCGGCGGGTCGGCAGCGAGTACATCAAGGCGGGTTGGACACGCAGCGCCTGGCCGATCCGCGGGAAGGGGCGGTTCGGATCCCAAGCAGATGCCTCCGCGGCGGCGAAGAGCCGGGGAGGCAAGGCGGCGAAGCTGCCAACGACGCCAACGCGGGTGAGAAACTGTCGGCGCGAGACAAGAAGCGAGTTCATAGGTCAGCAGGGCTTGTTGCAGGCCAGCTTAGCCGGCGGGCCACCGAAGTCCATCCGCGAAAAAGACTGAACAGCTAATTTGAATTAGGAACTCAGGAAAGCCGGAAAACAGAGACCGCCGTTCTTGAGTTCCTGCGTTCCTCATTGGCCCTCGGCGTCTCCGCGCCGCCGTGGCAATTCCAAAAGGCAGGGCGCTGCCTGGCCGGGCAATTTCGGCGACGGAGGCACTCAGGCTCCGAATTCGAATCAGGAACTCAGGAAAGCCGAAATCCAGCAATCGCAGTTCCTGCTTTCCTGCGTTCCTCATTGGCCCTCGGTGCCTCCGCGATTCCGTGGAAATTCCAGGGGGAGGCGCCTGCCGAATCCACCGCTACCCCAGCAAAGTGGCCGTCCTGGAGTTGAAGCCGCTCTCGGATTTCGGGTCTCGGACTTCGGATTTGCCGGTTCAACGGGCTTTCCGCTTGTGTGCAACCCGGCTTCTGTTACGACGGCGCATGTGAACGCTGAACGCCGTTTTCGCCTGGGTGTCCTGGGCTCGGGCAAAGGATCCAACTTCGTCGCCATCGCCGATGCCTGCGCCGCGGGCCGGTTACCCGCCGAGGTCGCGTTGGTGATTACCGACGTGCCGGACGCCGGGATTCTCGATCGCGCCTGCGAGCGTGGACTTCGCGCCGAATACCTGCCACCCGGCAAGTTTCGTTCCAAACTGGACGAGGAAGCGGAGGCGGCCTACATCGCCGCGCTCCAGGCGGCGCAGGTGGACTTGGTGGTGCTCGCCGGTTTCATGCGCATCATCAAGGCGCCCATGCTGCGGGCTTTTCCGCTGAAAATCGTGAATATCCATCCCGCGTTGCTGCCGTCTTTCCCGGGGCTTGAATCCTGGAAACAGGCGCTCGAATACGGCGTGAAGGTGACGGGCGTGACGGTGCATCTGGTGGACCACGGCATCGACACCGGCCCGATCATCGCCCAGGCCGCCGTGCCGGTTGAGGACGACGACACACCGGAATCGCTCCACGCGCGCATCCAACGGGTCGAACACGAGCTTTACCCAGCCGCCCTCGCCCGGATTTTTGCCGGCGACCTCAAGATCGAAGGTCGTCGAACGCGCCGCGTGCCGGCGGCCTAACCAACCGCGGCGGCTCAGGGCTGCTGGCCCGGGAGCGCCTCAAGCGCTCGCGCGCGCATGGTGGCGACATCATCTCCCGCGGTGACCGTTACCCCGAGATCGCGCAACAGACCGTCGCGCAAACCGTAAATCCAACCATGCACGCTCAGGTTCTGCCCGGCTTGCCACGCGTCGCGAACAATGCTGGTCTGGCACACGTTCGCCAGTTGCTCGATCACGTTCAGTTCGCAGAGGCAGTCGGCACGCGCGGCCTCGTCCGGCAGCGCCGCCAACCGCGCCGCGTGTTTGTCGCGAACATCCTGCACGTGGCGCAGCCAGTTGTCTGCCAGCCCCACCCGCTCCTGCCGGAGTGCCGCCCGGACGCCGGAACAGTCGTAGTGCCCGCAGATGATCACGTGCCGCACCTTGAGCACGTCCACCGCGAACTGCAGGACCGACCGGCAATTGAGGTCGGTATGCACGACCACGTTCGCAATGTTGCGATGCACGAACAGTTCCCCCGGCAGCAGATCGACGATTTCGTTGGCGGGCACACGGCTGTCCGAACACCCGATCCACAAGTACTGTGGCGATTGCTGACGCGCGAGCCGGGTGAAGAAGTCCGGCGCTGTGGCCCGCATCCGCTGTGCCCAGGCGCGGTTCTTGGCAAATAGATGGCTGAGAGTGCGCATGGCCGACGATGGTTCAAGCCCCAGCGTTCCGAAGTCGTGAGTTTTCAAACGCCCGGAGGAATTCCTCCCGTGTGATTCCGGATTGCCGGCAGATCGTGCGCAGCGTGGCGCCGTTGATTCTCGAATGATTGGGCATGGTCAGCGACGCACGGGTACCGTCCGAGTTCAGACGGATCATGGCGATGTGTTCGCGTTCCCGCACCAACTCGAAACCCAGACGCCGCAAGGTGGCCACGACCATGGCTTTAGGGGCATCAACCGGGAATTTCGGCATCGCATCCCGCTGGTCTAGACGGATGCCTCCGCCACGAAAGCATCAAGCGCCGGGCTTTCGGATTCCAACGACTCCCGGCCGAACGTTTCTACGTGAAAGCGCAGCGCGCTTTGCACATCTCGCAGCGCCTCCTCGTAAGTGCTGCCTTGGCCGACAATCACCCCCTGCACCCCGGCCGGATAAGCCACGTAGCCCTCCGGATGCTTTTCGATGACGATCTTCACAGCCGCAACATGCCCCACCGCGAAATCCGCAGCAAGGGGAAGCATCAGAATCGAGCATGGGCCCTGGCTCTTCGTTGGCTCAAACCAACGTTGACCTATTCGAGCGGCACCGGCGGCGTCAGGCTTTTGTGAGGGTTTTGGCGACCAGTTGATTCAGGCTTTCGCCCGCGGCCATCGCCTTCAAGGCCAGTCGCTGATGCAGCACCGGTTCCACGCGGACCACGAACTTGCCGGTGTAGTCTGCCAGGTTCCTTGCGCGGGGCAGGGGAACGCCTTCTTGATGCAATGCTTCGATCCACTCCTGCGCGGCGTCGCAGAGCTCGCGGTAAACACTGGCTTCGTCGCTGCCATGCACGCCGCCGTCGAAAAGCATCGGACAGCGCCCAACAAAGCAGCCGTCCTCATCGCTCCACTCGACGATCTTGGGGTATCGTGCAGCCAGTCTTTTGATTTCGGTCTTGGTCAGGTTCGCAGTTTTAACGCCGCCAGGGCACGGCGAACGTCCCGTTCCTGATACGGCTTTGCGTCATCGTGATCCCCTGCGGGTGCGCAAAGTTCCAATGACTGCCTTTGCCGCCGCGGTTGACGTAACCGGCGTGCTCGAGATTGGCCATCAGTTGGCGAACCTTGCGCGGCATCTGGTAGCAATCCGATACTATCAAACGGGGCCGACGTCAACCCTTGCAACTCCCTGGGCGCAAATCCCCGCTCGCCTCATGCTGGCTCAGCTAAAAGTCCGCGCTGCCGGGCGTGCGCGCGAACGGGATGACGTCACGGATATTGCCCACGCCGGTCAGAAACATCAGCAGGCGCTCGAAACCCAGGCCGAACCCGGCGTGGGGCACGCTGCCGTATCGGCGCAGGTCCACGTACCACCAATAATCCTCCGGCTTGAGCTGCTGGAACTTCATGTTCTCGAGCAACTGGTCGAGGCGTTCCTCGCGTTGCGAGCCGCCGATGACTTCACCAATGCCAGGCACCAGCACGTCCATTGCGGTGACGGTCTGGCCGTCGTCGTTCAAGCGCATGTAGAACGGTTTGATCGTGCGGGGATAGTCGAAGACCGTGACCGGCGATTTGAAGTGCTCCTCGGTGAGGTAACGCTCGTGCCCGGATTGGAGATTCGCGCCCGGCTCCACCGGAAACTCGAAGGTCTTGCCTGACTTCTGCAGGATTGCCACCGCTTCGGCGTAAGGCACGCGCTGAAACGGGCGTTCGACCACGAACTCGAGTCGCGGGCGCACGCCTTTGTCCACGAACTTCTCGAACAACCCAAGGTCTTCGGCGCAATGTTCGAGCGTGTGGCGGGCCATCGCTTTGACGAAGGCTTCGGCCAGGTCCATGTCGCCTGCGAGGTCGCAGAATGCCATCTCCGGTTCGATCATCCAGAACTCGGCGGCATGCCGGGCAGTGTTGGAGTTCTCGGCGCGAAACGTGGGGCCAAACGTATAGACATTCGACAGCGCGCAGGCGAACGTTTCCGCTTCGAGCTGGCCACTGACCGTGAGGTACGCGCGCCGCCCAAAGAAATCCGCTTCCGGCTTCTCGTCGATATTCCCCTTGAGCGTGGTGACGCGGAACATCTCACCGGCCCCCTCGCAATCGCTGGCGGTGACGATGGGTGTGTGGACGTACACGAAGTCGCGCGCCTGGAAGAATTGATGCACCGCGTGGGCCAGACGGCTGCGCGTGCGGAACACCGCTCCGAACAGGTTCGAGCGGGGACGCAGGTGGGCGATCGTTCGCAGAAATTCCAGCGTGTGCCCCTTTTTTTGCAGCGGAAAACTCGTGTCGGCCTTGCCGATTAATTCCACCTGCGTGGCGCGCAGTTCCCATTTCTGACCCGCCGCCGGCGACGCGACCAGGTTGCCGGTAACCGACACCGAAGCGCCGGTGGTGAGGTCGTGGAGGTGTTCGGCGCCGGTTACGGCGGAATCCACGATCGCCTGCAAACTCGCCAGGCAGGAACCGTCGTTGATCTCCAAAAACGAAAAGCCTTTCGCATCGCGGCGGGTGCGAACCCAGCCTTTGACGGTGACGCCTTCGCGGGGCGCGGTGGCGGCGAGGGCGTGCTTGATGAGCGTACGCATGGCGGGAAGTGTGCGCGCCCGGCGCCGGTTATCAAGGCGCGGGCTTGGGCGGCAAAGCTGTGCCGGGTCGGCTGCGTGGTGGTGCCGCCGGGGTGGGGGAAGGCAGCGTTTTCGCCCCCGGCAGGTTCAAGGCCCAAGGCGCGGCTTCCCGCAAAGCACGCTGGCGCTCTTCGGTTGGGAAATCCAGGCATTCAATCACCGCCGCGCCGCGAACGGCCGGGTTCGGGCTGCGGAGGAGACCGGCGATGCCGCCCCAATCCAGGTTTTGTCGCAACAAAGCCCGCGTGGCTTCCACGAACAGCGGCGGTCCGAGCGCGTTGGCCTGCGCGTCATCGAAGGCCACGTACTCGCGCAGAAAACGTTTCGCGGCGCGACAGCGCAAGTCGCCGAGTGTCGTCATGACTGCCGTCGCGAATTTGGTGTCCGTCCAGGCCGGTGGTATGCCGGCCGGGACCGGCGGGCCGTCCTGCAACGCCGAGAAGCGCGGATGGCGGATTGCCTCGACCAGCGTCGGCACCGCCGCGGTGGCGTCGAGCTCGCCCAGCGCCCGCGCCGCCACACCTCCGTCCAGGCGGTGATAACGCCAGTCCGCATCCGGCGTGCGCGCGCGGACCACGCGTTCCAAGGCGCGCACGACGTCGCGCTTCCGTTTGCCGAGTTGGCCCAGCCGGTCCGCCGCCCAGGCCCGCTCCACGATCCGCATCAACCGCTCGTGTTCAGGATCGATGGTCGTCTCCGTGGCGCTGGTCGCCGCAAAGCTTCGGTTGATCAACGCGAGCAACTCCGCGGGCGAGTTCGGGTTGACCCGCAGGCCCAGCGCCGCCACCAGTTCCGTGGGATCGAACTCGTTGGTCGTGGACGGCGGGTGTGGTCCCGGCGGACGCGGAGTGATCAGGTAGCTTTGGTTGTAAGGCACCGGCTGGTACGGTGGGCGGTGCAACACCATGGTCGCGACTCGCGGATCGTCCACGAGGATCATTTCTCCCGGCTGGCGCAGCGCCGCGGTCACCGCCTCCGGGTCCATGTCCTGCCGGCCATCGTAGAGACCCGGTACTTTGTAGCGCAGTGGCCGAAACCGCGCCTCGCTGATCAACCGCCCGGCGTTGCTGGTGTTGATGCTCACGATGTGGTCCCAGCAATCCGCCGCGTCGAGCCAGCGCGCGACGTCGTCGGCGAGATCGGCCTCTTTGAGGTCCAGGTGCAGCAGCATCGCGCGCTGGCGGGCGAGGTCGAGGAGTTGCACGAAACTCGCCGGAGCGGCGCCCGCCGGGCGGCCAAAGGCGGTGCGCGGCTTCAGCGCGAGCAACTCGCGAGCGGTGTGCTGGCGGACCGAACCGAGAGCGTGGAAACACCGTTCCAGCGTGTCGTCGTGGAACAGGACCAGCACTCCGTCACGGGTCCGGCGCACGTCCACCTCCACGCCGTCGGCGCCGAAGTCCATCGCCGAAGCGTAAGCCTGGAGCGTGTTCTCTGGCGCAAAGGCCGACGCGCCGCGGTGCACCATCACCACCGGTCCTTTGCGGCGTTCGGCGACGAGTTGGTGTCGCGCCTTGGCTGTGTCAGGCGTTTCGGGCGCCAGTTCCAAAACGTAATCGCGGGCGATTTGGCCCCAGGCGCTCGCGACTGCCAGCGCAAACGCCAAGGCACCTCCACAGCGCAAAAACCGCAGGCGCCGTGCGCGGTCGGTTCGTCGGGCACACATAGGCCTCCGGTTGAACCGCGAACCGCGGATCGAAGCAAGCCCCGTCTCGCGCGGTCGCGGTCACGCAATGCCCGACCGAGGCGATGGCAGTGGCCCGTAGAGATTTTCCTGAACCCCTCGTGGCCGCGAGATTCTGTGGCCGGCGCGAGGCCGAACGCACGGTGACTCGCGATTCACAAATCGCGGTTGCGGACCCGGCTTTGGCCAGCGGCGAAGATTTTGCTGGACAGGAGGCTAGGCAAGCGAGACTTGTCTGTAACAACAACGTAACTGGCAGTCGCTAAGGCCCGCCTGCTAGCGTTGCGGCGGGTGGTATCAGTCAGCCCAAAAACCAGCGGCTTCATCGTCGCAAACTAAAGAGCATGGCAAAACTGAAAGACATACCGAATCGGTCCCGCGCGGGGTTTACGTTGATCGAACTGCTGGTCGTCATTGCGATCATCGCCATTCTGGCGGGAATGCTCCTGCCCGCTCTGGCGAGCGCCAAGGAGAAGGGCCGCCAGGCCAAGTGCATGAACAACCTGCACCAGATCTCCATCGGCACGACGATGTACGCCGACGACTTCAAGGACACGTTTTACAACGTGGGCGGCGCAATTCCCAACAACGGCCAGTGGACGCGCAACACACGCACCGCCACGCGGCTGGCGCCGAACGATTCGCTGGCCTATTGGGGCATCGCTTACATCGACTATTTCGGCGGCACCAAGGAAGTGTATCGTTGTCCGAGCGCCAAGGTGGTGGACGAATGGCGGGAAGACAACCTCACCTATCCCCACGAGTTCTGGCTGAACTCGACCTACGGCATCAACTCTTACATCGGTGAACCGCCCTCGCCGGGCAGCCCCACGACGCGCCTGTCCGGCCCGCGCAAGATCAGTTCGTTCACCAACCCGGCCAGCACGATCTTCGCCCAGGATTCCGCTGAATCGCGCATGGAAGGACCCGACGACAGCCTGGGTCTGTTTCCGGGCTACAGGCACATCTTGACCCAATGGATCGGCGAGCCGCCCGACGCGCCGCCACATCGGGGAGGGTTGAGTGGCGGGCTCTACGGTGGTTATGCCTTCGAGTGGGAATGGTATCGCCACAGCAAAATCTGCAGCACGCTCTGGGTCGCGGGTAACGTTTCCGCCATCCGTTTCACCGGCCTCGACAAGGGCGTGGATTACCGCTGGTACACCGGTGAAGCGCCGGTGCGGCAACCTTGATTCCCGTCCGTATTCATAACCATGAAACTCCCGTTTCTCCATCGCTTGGGCGTGGGTGTGGCCGCGCTCTGGCTGCTGACCCTCATCCCCGGCTGCAGTGACAGCGCCAAACCCGTGGAACCGGTCGCCCTCGCTGAAATTCCCAGCTTGGTGAACGCGGCCTTCAAGGACGCGAAGGATCCGGCCAAGAGCCTCGCGTCGCAGGTCGTGGACGCGGTCGAGCAAAAGGATTGGGCCAAGGCCTCCGTAGGCGCGGAGGCGCTGCTCTCGGCGCCGGGAACCACAGCCGAGCAGAACAAGCTGGTCGGCCGGTGCCTGCTGGTCATCAACCAGCAGGTGAATGAAGCCGCGGCTGCGGGTGACAAGCAGGCGGATCAGTTGAAGCAGATTCGCCGCCAGGAGAAATGAAACCCATCCGGCGGGCGCGCTTGCCTGGGGTCGTCGAGCCGCAGGGAAGCAGCCAGCCCCGATTGCCGATTTCACGGTGTTCCCCAAACCAGAGAAAGCAAAGCAACGAGATCCCATGAACAAACAGAACCTGAAACGACCCCGTTCCCTGTCAGCGGGCCTGGCGGCTTCCGTGGCCGCCCTCCTGCTGGGCGGCGCCGCCCCCCAAGCGGCCGTCGTCGGACAGTGGGACTTCAACAGCGGCAATCTGGCTGCCACCCTCGGCCAGCCCATGGATTACCTGGATGGGGCAGGTGCTGCCACCCAGCAGCAGACGACGTTCACGACCATGGACATCGACGGCACGCAGGCCAAGGTCATGGAGTTCCCGGCCTGCGACAGCACGCTCTACATGGGTTACACCATGCCGACGCCGAACGCCGGCAACGGCGGCGGTGAACTGGTCAACCAGTGGACGTTGATCCTGGACCTGATGTACCCCACCGAATCGGACCAGAAATGGCGCGCCATTTTCGAGTCCGACGGCCGGGCCACCCAGGACTCGGATTTCTTCATCAACCCGAGCAACGGCATCGGCATCAGCGGCAACTACACCGGCCATGTCACGCCGAACGTCTGGCATCGCATCGGCATCGTCATCGATCAGTCGAACGGCGTGAACCTGATCCGGAAGTACATCGACGGCGTGAAGGTCGGCAACCAGGCGGCCGGTGGACTGGAAGGCCGCTGGGCCTTGCAGCCCAACTGGACCGCGGAACTGTTCAACGACAACGATGGCGACGTCCAACCCGGATACGTCAACAGCATCCAGCTTCGCAGCGACGCGTTGACCGACGGCCAGATGCTCGCGCTGGGCGGGGCCACGGCGGCGGGAATTCCGCAGACCATTCCTGCGATCCCGGCGTTTATCGCTTCGCGCAGCCCGGACGTCGATGCGCAGAACGTCTCGGCCAAACCCTTGATCCAGGTGGTGCTTGACGCCGGCGGAACCACCGTGACGGCCGACTCGATCAAGCTGATGCTCGACGACGCGGCGGCCGCGGCGGCCGTGACTCCTTCGGGCAACACCTTCACGGCCAGTTACCAGGTGCCCGCGCTGCTCGCTGCTGAATCGCCCCACAAGATCACCTTTAGCTGGCAGGACAGTGGGAACGGGCAGCAAACCAACGAATGGTCCTTCACGGTGGGCGCCTATAAATCCATCACCCTGCCAACAGCGCTGTTCCTCGAGACCTTCGACGAAGTTGCGGAAGAAGCCATGCCCACCGGTTGGGTGGTAACCAACGAGACCGATTCGCTCACCGCCGGTCCGGATCTTACCAACCCGGACT
>JAKANS010000151.1 GCA_021823625.1 bacterium
TACTACAACCGGGAGCGGAGCCACAGCGCCCTCGGTTACCAATCCCCTGTGGACTTTGAAAACCAGTTGAACTAAAACACCCATGCGCCCCGCCCCCCAGGGTGTCCATCAAACCGGGTCAACCCCAGCGCGATGTCCGGCGCCGTCTCCGCGAGGAAGGATTGGTGAACGACGACATGTGCCACGACTTGCTCGCCCGCGTCATCTTCATCCAGTTCTTGTTCGACCGAAAGGATTCATCAGGCAAGGCTGCATTGAATCCGGCGAAGCTGGAATCGCTGTGCGAGGCGGGTGTGCTGAAGACCAAGCACGATTCTTTCGCCAGCGTGCTCGCGGACTATGCTGACACTTACCGGCTCTTCGCTTGGCTCAACGGGCGATTCAATGGCGACCTTTTCGCTGGGAAGGGCGACATCCCGGCTGAACGTGAACGCGCGTGGCTGACCGAACAGCGACACGTAAGGCCGCGCCATCTGGACCTGCTTGAACAGTTTATCAGCGGCAAGCTGGACCTGCCTTCCGGTCAGCGCTGCCTTTGGCCGCAGTATGCCTTCGACGCGGTCCCGCTGGAGTTCATCAGCAGCATCTACGAGGCGTTCGTCAGCGAACGGGCCCGCGCCGGTGGGATCTACTATACGCCGCCGCATCTGGTGGACTTCATGCTCGACCGGGTGCTCCCTTGGGGAGACGCGCAGTGGAACTTGAAGGTCCTTGATCCCGCCTGCGGGTCCGGCGTTTTCCTGGTGAAGGTGTTTCAGCGGCTCATCCATCGCTGGAAACTGGCCCATGATGGCGAGGTGCCTAAGGCTGAGGTCCTGCGAGGCTTGCTGGAGAACAACCTCTTCGGCGTGGACAAGGATCCCCACGCCGTGCGGGTTGCCTCCTTCAGTCTCTACCTCGCCATGTGCGACGAGATTGACCCGAAGCACTACTGGTCCCAGGTGCGGTTCCCGCCCATGCGCGAGCACCGGCTTGTCCACGCCGATTTCTTTGAGGAGGACCGTGCGGGATTTTCCACCAGCCAAGATGCCGCGAGCGACGATTTGGTGATCGGCAACGCACCGTGGGGTGGGGAACTCCTGACCGCCGAGGCAAGGGCTTGGGCCAATGACAAAATGCACAAATGGCCTGTGGTGAACAAGGGCATCGGGCTTCTGTTCCTCCCGAAAGCTGCTGCGTTGGCATCGCCAAGCGGGAAGGTGGCGATGATCCAGTCCGCCAGTTCGCTGCTGTTCAACCGCAACGGACCGGCTCGCAAGTTTCGGGAACATTTCTTCACACGGTTCGAGGTTGACGAGGTGGTGAACCTGTCCGCCCTGCGCTTTAACGTCTTCAACAAGAAGAAGGGTTCGGCACAAAAGTCGGTGGCGCCAGCCTGCACCCATCGGGCTCTACTTCGCCCGGCTCTGGTATTTCGAGCGGCTGTACCCGCTGGTGCTGGCCGCGGGCGCACTCGGGCGGCTGGCCTCAAAGGACGGTTGAATTGTCGCCCTTTTCGAGGCGGATGAGGTGCTTCTTCACCACCTCGACCTGCTTTGTCAACTCGAAGAACGCGCGCAGGATTTCACCCTGCACGGCGGGGTTTCCCAAATCGCGGACGACCGGGTGCATCGCCGTGACGATTGCGGAGATCTCGTCGCTCCGGCTCCGCAGCGTTTTCGTGGCCTCGGCAGGACTCATGACGCGAGAACCTGTCGCCAATCCGGCGGTGGTTCAAGTCCGGCGCTCCGGGCTTCGACCGCGTGTTTACCAACGCGGGCTTCCAATACGAAAGCCGGTTGTGGCCGGGCAGCTGCAAGGCTACGCGAATGCCGTCTGACACCTTGCTGGGTCCGCGGTAAATGATCGAACACAGGCTTTTCGCGCAGCATTTTCCGGTGGAGACTTTGGCCTGGGAACCTGTCGGAGACGAGTTTGGCAATCGCCGCTAACTTAGCCTGAATACTATTGTTCAGCGGCGTGACTCGCGTTTCTCTGTCGTGTCCAAATCGTATAGATGGAAATCACGGTTCGGAAGGAATTGATTTGGCCCGTTGCCGGAATTGCCCTCGGCGCACTCGCGAGGACGAATCCTTTCTATGCACCGCAGATCCCGCTCAAAGTCGGCGTGACGGCTTGGTTCGTCGATGTGGTGCTCATTCTGGCAATGTCCTGGCATCCGCTCACTCTACGTGTCGGTGTCCTTGTGACCGGGCTGTTCCTGGCCGTTCCTTGTTTCCTGCGGGATTTGCCTGTGTTTCGCTTTCTTCTGATGTGCGGCATGGGATTTCTATTCGTGGTCGCAGCCTTGCCGTTGTTCGCCGTGCCAACCTCCGGCTTTCGGGGGCGACTGGCCTACCTGTTCACCTGGCTGGGCACGTGTGAGGTGAAGCGATGCGCGCGCAGCTTTGACGCCGTATCACTGCGGCGCCTCATCGTCGCCACGTTGGTGCATGCGGCAGGCGTTGCCGCGGTGAAGGAGGTTACCCCCGCTGGCATCGGGTGGCTGGCGCGATGGCTCGCTGGCGGCATCGCGCTTCTTGCCTTTGCCGAAATGACGACGGCGAGTCACTACTTCCTGACGGCGCTGATAGGTCTGAAAGCGCCGGCATTGATGCGCTCGCCCCATCGGTCGGCTTCGCTCGGCGAGTTTTGGGCCGATCGCTGGAATCCGGCCGCTTCGGCGTTGGTATTTGGCAAGTATTTCTTCGCGCCGCTGGCCCGGCGCGGAGTGATGTTGGCGCTGTTTGCAGCTTTCCTGGCCAGCGCGGTCGCTCACGTGTTACTTCTCTATATGGCGACTAAGACGTGGAGCCTTTCCCTGATGTGGGGCGCTTTCTTTCTCGTGCAACCTCTGCTCATTACTCTCGAGCGGCGGTTGAAGGTGCGGCGTTGGTGGCCAGCGGCGGGGTGGGCGTGGACAATGACCGCCTTGGCGATTACCTGTCCGCTGTTGGTCGAGCCGTTGCTTCAACTCAGTGAACCAATTTGGGGGACGCCGGACAATGTGTTACTGCCAACTGTTCGCGTGCTTGGGTTGGTGATTATTGTGATCAGTTTTGTTTCGCTGGGTTCGCTTGCCTCCATCGGAGGTCTCGTCCCGCCGAACAAAATCACTGGAGCGAAGGCTAGAGCGGTTCCAGAAATTCTGTAGCCGCCGACGTCAGTCGGCGCAAACTGATTTCAGGGAGAACGAAGGTGGCGCGGACTCACGTCCGCGGCTACGAGAAGAGTTGAAACGCTCTAGCGAGCCATGTCCGTTGCCGATGCGAACGCGCTGAGCCACCCGCGTCGCTCAGTTTTGGCGTTCGCATCTGCGCGGGATACATCGGAATTTGAGGTTGCGGAGTCTCTCCCAAGTCACGGCTACGCTTTGCAGGTATTTCGTGCCCGCCACAAAGCGCCGGTAAACCGGTCGCATTCCAGACGCTTCGCGACTTGCTCTGCTCCGGGCTTGTTCGCGCCAGCGCCCGGACTGCGCGTGCTTGAGCGCCGCTTGGGCGCCCGCCGATCGTCTGTCATTACGGTTTTAAGGCCCCACCGTCAGCCCCGCCGCGGTCGCTAGAGTCCGCTGGCGGTCATCGAACGACAGGAATTCTGCGGCGCGCAGAGTCTTCGCCGCCGCAACATGGAGAATATCCAGACTTCGCGCGCCAGTGACCGCGGAATGACTTTCGCTGAGGCGCACGGCCAACCGGAACGCCAACGGCCAAGACACTGAGGTTCTGACCAATCGTCCGCCTGCCAGATCGGTTTCCAAGCAGGCCCAGGCGGCTGCCCTATCCGCCGCGGGAAGCAGACCGCGGAAGATGCCCAGTTCCATTGCGTTTCGTACTTCCAGCGCGTGGAGAGCCGTGAACGGCAAACCAGAGCGAATCCGGCGCAAACAAGCATTGGCCCGCGGCGTGTTTGAGTCCACGAGATAGCACGACACCAAGAAGCTACTGTCGGCGTAGTAAATCACGCCGCTCAGAAGGTCGATTGCTCACGCCCCGCCAAAACCAGGTTCGGCAGCACGCGATCACCGAAGATGCGCTTTGCCCGCACTTCAACATCGGGCCACGCCAGACGCTTGGTTCGCGGGTGGGGTCGTGCCGTCTCCGCTTCTTCAAACGTCAGGACCGCAGACAGGATCTTTTGCCGCTCACGGGGCGGGAGTGCCCTGACGCGCTCGATCAATTCGGCCGTGCTCATAACGGCACCGTAATCGTCCATTCCAGCCAAGGCAAGCCATCGAAAGCCGTTAGAGTCATCCGTCCGTGAGAGACGACCGTCAGTTGAAGTTGGCATTGAGCGCGGCGCGCACCTACTCGTACCGCAGCGCCTGGATGGGGTTCAGGCGGGCAGCTTTGAAGGCCGGGAACAGGCCGGCCACGACGCCCACAAACGCGCTGAACACGACGCCAGCGATCAAGGCCGTGGAGGTGATGACGGGGGCGTTGGCCGTGGGGGTGACCGTTTCCAGGATCTTGACGAAGCCGAACGAGGCCACCACGCCCATCAGCGCGCCGACCAGGGCGATCACGACGCTCTCGACCAGAATCTGGGTGAAGAGCGCCGGGCCGGTGGCGCCCACCGCCTTGCAGATGCCGATCTCGCGGATGCGTTCGTTGATGCTCGCGAGCATGATGTTCATGATCCCAATGCCGCCCACCAGAAGGCTGATGGCGGCGATGATGCCCCCGCTCAGGCGCGCGTTCCGAATCTGCTGGTTGATGTTCTCGAGCTGGTTTTCCTGGGTGCGAAAGCCGAAGTCCTCGATGCCGCGGTGGGTCATCATCATGACGTTGCGGGCCTGCTGCAGCGCGGGTTCGAGCACGCTGAGGTCGGCAACCTTCAGGTCGATGTCCGTAAGGCGCGGGTCGGGGATGCCGTCCTTGTCGCCAGCGGCGCGGAACCGCAGCCAGGCGGTGTTGAGCGGCATGTAAACGGTCATGTTCTTCCGCCAGAAAGCCCAACCGCCGCGGCGTCCCCAGCCTTTGCGGCGGGCGGGGCCGGCCTGGGGTTTCTCCGGGCCGGCGGCTTTTTCCAGCTCACGCTGCTTCTTCTCCTCTTCGCCTTCGTAGTGCTGGAACATGCCCACGATGGTGAACGGCTGGCCGTTGATGAAGAGGATCTGGCCGATCGGGATGATCTCGCGGCCGATCTTGTCCGGTTCGCCGAAGAGTTCGTCGCGAATGCCGGTGCCGATGACGCACACCGGGTTCGCGTACTCCTCGTCCAGGTCGGTGAAGAACCGGCCGTATTGGAGCGTGTGGAGGTTCATGTCCAGCACCGCCGGCGAGACGCCCACGCACTCGGAGGGCATGGTCATTTTGTCGGCGCGGGTCAGGGTGACGCCGTAGATGGCCATTTCGGGAGAGACGAGGCGCAGCAGCGGCGCGCTGTCGCGGAGCGCACGCGCGTCAATGATCGTGCGGCCGGGGGCCTGGTCGGCCAATTGCTCCTGCCAGACAGGGACTTCTTCTTCCTCGAGGAGCACCTTGTCTGCGCCGCCCATCGCGATCATGGCCTCCTTCATGCCGTTTTCCATGCCCTTGATGATCGCCGCCATGCCCACCAGGCTGGCGACGCCGAGGATGATGCCCAGCATCGTGAGGAGCGACCGGAATTTGTGCGACCAGACCTCCTTCAGGCCGACGATGATGGTGTTCACCAGGTTCATGGCCTTACTCGTAGCGGAGTGCCTGGATGGGGTTCAGGCGGGCGGCTTTGAACGCCGGGAACAGGCCGGCGAGGATGCCCACGATGACGCTGAACGCAAAGGCGAGCGCCATCGCGCCAACGGTCACGATCGGGGCGTTGTCGGTGGGCGAGAACGAGCCGATCAGTTGGACCAAGCCAAACGAAGTGACCAAGCCGGTGAGGCCGCCCAGCACGGCGATGACCAGGCTTTCGACCAGGATCTGGATGAAAATGTCGTTGGTGGTCGCGCCGACCGATTTGCGGATACCGATTTCGCGCACGCGCTCGGAGATGCTGGCGAGCATGATGTTCATGATGCCGATGCCGCCCACGAGCAGGCTGATGCCGGCGATCAAACCGCCGCTGAGCCGGGCGTTGTGAATGAAGAGCTTGATGTTGTCCGCCCAGTCCTCCTGGGTGCGGAACGTGAAGTCTTCGATGCCTTTGTGAGTGCTCATCAGCACATTGCGCGCCTGCGTCAACGCCTCGGTCAGCAGGTCCACGCTGGCCACTTTGAGCTCGAGGTTGGAAAGCCGGGCGTCAGGCACCGTCCCGCCGGTGGTGGAACTGGTGGTGCCGGCGGCGCCCCGGCTGTAGGCGGACGGCGTCCCGCCGGTGCGGAACTTCATGTAAGCCGTGTTCAGCGGCATGAAGATGGTGGCATTCTTCAGCCAGAAGACGAAGCCACCGTGGCCTTTGCCTCCCCAACCCCGGTTGCGGACCGGACCGGTGACCTTGTTCGTCAAACCTTGCTGCGCCTGGAGCTGGGCCAGTTCCCGTTCCTTGCGGGCCTGCTCACTTTCGTAATGCTGGAACATCCCGATGATGGTGAACGGGACGCCGTTGATGTAGAGCGTCTGGCCCACCGGAACGATTTCTTTGCCCACCTCCTCCGGCGATCCCCAGAGTTCGTCCCGCGTGGCCGTGCCGATCACGCAGACGCTGCGGGCCATCTCGTCGTCGATCTCGTTGAACATGCGGCCGTGCGCGATGACGTGCTCCGACATCTCCAGGGCCACGGGCCAGACGCCGTTGCAGATGAACGGGCGGAACCTCTTGCCATTCGCGGAGACCGTCGCCGGAATGCGCATTTCGGGCGAAATCCGGGTCACCAACGGCGCGCCGCCTTGCAGGGCATAGACGTCATTGATGGTGATGCCCACGGCCTGGTCCGCCAGGTAGCGCTGTTCGACTGGTAGATCTTGGGATTCGACGCGGACTTTTTCGAGGCCGCCCACGGCGATCAATGCCTCCTTCGCGCCTTTCTCCATGCCTTTCACCAGCGCGGACATCGCGATCAGGCTGGAGACGCCGAGGATGATGCCCAGCATCGTGAGCAGAGAGCGAAACTTGTGGGCCCAAATCTCGCGAAAGCCCACGCCGACGGTCGTCTCGAGGCTGAAGGACGGTCCCCGCGCTGCCTCCGGCGAAGGATTGGCCGGCGGCGCGTTCATTCGGCAGCCGTGGTTTCGGCGGGCCGGATCCGGTCCAGGCCCGCCAGCGTCGTGTCCACCTTCTCCGCGATCTTACCGTCGCGAATTTCGATTCGTCGCGGGGTGACGGCGGCAATTTCCGGATCGTGCGTGACGAGCACGATGGTCCGGCCTTCCTGGCTCAGGCGACGGAACAAGCTGAGGATCGCCTCGCCGGTGTGCGAGTCCAGGTTGCCGGTCGGTTCGTCGGCGAAGATGATCCGCGGATCGTTCACCAAGGCGCGCGCGATGGCCACGCGCTGCTGCTGGCCGCCGGAAAGCTGGCTGGGCCGGTGCTTGGTGCGGTCGGCCAGCCCCACGGCATCCAGGGCACCCAGTGCGCGACGGCGCCGTTCCTTGGCGGACACCCCGCTGTAGATCATCGGCAGCTCGACGTTTTGGACCACGTTGAGCTTGGGCAGCAGGTTGAAGAACTGGAACACGAAACCGATCTTGCGGTTGCGCAGGCCGGCGAGCTGCCGCTGCGAGGCATCTTGAAACATGATCCCATCCAACTGGATCGTGCCCGACGTGGGCGTGTCCAGGCAGCCCAAGATGTGCATCAGGGTGGACTTACCGCTCCCAGACGGGCCGATGATCGAGATGAACTCGCCGGCGTTGATTTCGAGCGAGACGTCGTCCAGCGCGCGAATCTCCTCGCCGCCAAGGTGGTAGATCTTGCTGACGTTGCGAAGTTCGACGAGAGCCATGGCAGAATAAAGCGCGGAACCGCCCGCGGTCCAGATCAGCGGCTGGCCCGGCCACCGCCGCCGCTCCCCGCGCTGCCGGTGCTGGCCGGTGCCGAGGAGGTCGCGGCCGGCACGGTGGCCGGCGCCGGCGCGTTGGTGGAGGCCAGCGCCGGGGTGGCGTTGGTCTGGCCGGCTGGCCGGGGCGCCTTGGGAACTCCGCTCGCGCCCGGGCCAACGCCGGCGAAGGCAGTGCGGGCCAGTTTCTCCTGCTCTTCCTTGGGGATTTCGAGGGCGACAATTTCGCCGGGTTTGAGGCCGCCTTGCACCTCGGCGTAGAAGTAGTCGGAGACGCCAATCTGCACCGGGCGCCGCTCGAAAGCGTCGCCATTTTTCACGAACACGTACCGTTCCTGGACGCCGGTCTCCGGGTTGCGTTCGGTGTTCACGGCGGCGAGCGGCACGGCCATCACGTTGGCGGCGGAGGCGACCGGGATTTCGACGTTCGCGGTCATGCCCGGCCGCACGCGGTGATCCACGTTCCGCAGCAGGATGCGGGTGGCAAAGCCTTTGATGTTGTTCTTGATCGTCGCCTGCGGCGCGATGCGTTCGACGGTGCCGTTGATGGCCAGGCCGGGCACCGCTTCCACGGTGACGTTCACCCGCTGGTTGACCGAGAGCCGCGGCACGTCCGCCTGGTTGACATGCGCGTTGATGATCATCGAGTTCAGGTCCGCAATCGTCAGCACCTCGGTGCCGCTGTTGAACCCGCCCGAACCCGAAACCGCCTGGCCGGCGGAGATCGGCCGCGTCAGCACGGTGCAATCGAACGGCGCGCGGACTTCGGTCTTGGTCAACCGTTCGTCGATGAGGGCCAGGTCCTTCTGGGCGCGATCGACGGAGTTCTTCGCTAGCTCGTACGTGGTCTTGGTGTCGTCGAACAACTCCTGGGAGATCAGCTTCGCCGCGAGGAGATCTTGTGCGCGGTCGTAATCGCGCTTGGCCTTTTCCAGCTCGAGCTGGGCGCGCTCGACCGCGGTCTTGCTGGAGGCCTGTTCCTGCCGGAGTTCCTTGTCGTCGAGCTTGAAGAGCAGCGCGCCCTTTTTGACGGTATCGCCGATGTCCACGGGCAGGAGGTCGATCTTGCCGTTGATTTCCGGGCGCACCGAGACTTGTTCGGCCGGGACGATCTCGCCCGCGGCGTTCACCGCGAAGTTGATGTTGGTCTGGATCACCGGCGCGGTCGTGGGGCGGGCAAGGTCCAGGGCCTGTTGCCCGGTGCTCCGATAGGTTTGCCACCAGCGGAACCCGGCGTAGCCCGCCGCCAGCAAAACGACCAGCACGATGATTTTCTTCATGACTCGCGGCCGGGCAGGTTAGCTCGTTCCGTGGCACATGCAATCTTCCAGGACGCGCCCGCCGTCTGGAGGCATTGGCGCCGGCGTTTGAGCGCCGGCGTCAGAGGATGGACGCCCAGCTTTCCGCCGAAATTCAGACGCCGGCAGGCTGGCAGTGTCCTGATGGGGTGGCGGCGGTGCGGCCGCACCGCCCGTCGCCGTCGCCGCGCTGCTGCCACCAATTTGAAATCAGGACACGACCGGCAGGCCGGCAACCTTGCGAACGTGCGCCCCGATGGCATTCTACGAGGCATGAAACGAACTGTATGTGGCTTGCTGGCGGGCCTGGCGCTGGCGGTTTGCGGGTGCGGACCGGCCGGCGCCTCGGGCGACGCGGCCGGCGGCACCCCGACCATCCAGCACGTGGACCCGGCGGGCGCCGAGAAGCTCCTGACCGGGAAGAAGGTCGTCGTGATTGACGTGCGGACGCCGAAGGAATTCGCCGCTGGCCACATCAAAGGCGCGAAGTTGATCAATTTCAGCGGCGCGGACTTTGCCACCAAGCTGGGTGAACTGGACCGCAACCAGGAATACCTCGTCCACTGCGCCACCGGCGGGCGCAGCACGAAGTCACTCGCCGTCTTCAAGAAACTCGGTTTCAAGGAGGTGGCGCACCTCGATGGCGGTTTCGAAGCCTGGAAATCCGCCGGCGAACCGGTCGAGAAGTAGCCGCCAAGCCCGGAGTGTCGAGGGTGCCGATCTTCTTCGATTGCCAGCGCTGCACGGCTTGTTGCCGCTGGCCGGGTCAGGTGAAGCTAAGCGAGGCCGAGATCGCCCGTCTGGCCGCCCATCTGGGCTTGAGCGAATTCGACTTCATCCAGCGGTTCACTCGCTTGCGCCCGGACCGGCGTGGGCTGTCCTTGATCGAACGGCCGAATGGCGCGTGCGTTTTTCTCGAAGGCCGGGACTGCGCGGTGCAACCGGTCAAACCCCAGCAATGCCGCGACTTTCCGAATCTCTGGCGCTTTGAGGGATTCGAAGAGCATTGTCGCGCCGTTCCGCGAGATGTCGGTCCGGCGGAATGCGCCCGCCTGATCACCGCCGTCACCGGCCGCGCCCCACCGTTCCCGTCGCCCGTCGTCGCGAAAACCGAATTGCCGGAAAAGAAAAGTTGCCGGACGCCGTTTCTGACCAACACTATCGGGCAGTCTGAATGAGCGCGCCCGCGACTGCCACCCCGTCCGCTCCCGCTACTGCCCGCCCGCCCGGCGCGGTCAGCCCCGCGCCTTCGTCGGAACGGGTGCGCCCGCCCAAGAAAGGCGTTTTCCAGCTCGTCGGCGAGGTGCTCGACCACGCCGGGCCGTGCTACCTCCAGTTCGCGATCACCAACATCTGCAATGCGGACTGCGGCTTCTGCGGCTTCGCGCGGTCGAAGTTCGATCCCAAAGCCCGCCGCAGCGTCACCTTGCAGGAAGCGCGGGACGTGATCGACATCGCGGTGCGCAACCACGTCGGCTACTTGCTCTTCGTGGGGGGCGAGCCAATGGTGCATCGCGATCTGCGGGCGATGGTGCGGTACGCCGCCGAACGCGGTGTCAGCCCGATGATCTGCACCAACGGCGGCTTGTGGACCGAGGACAACCTGCGCGGCCTGGCGGACGACGGCTTAAGCAGCGTGATCATGTCCATCGACGCCCACGACATCGCGCGGCACGAGGACAACCGCGGCCTGCCCGACGTGTGCCGGAAGATCAAACGCGCGAACGAATTCTTCCGCGGCGCCGGCATTCAGACCACCGCCAGCATCACCGCGAGCCGGTTGATCGACGATTACGACAAGCTGCCGGCGTTCCTCGAAAGCCTTGGCTTCGCCAGTTGCACGTTCAGTTACCCGCTCACGACGCTGGGCTCCTCCTACCTGAGCTTCAGCGACAGCGGCCTGGTCAACTACACCCGCGACGAACTCATCGAGGTGTTCGAGCGGATCAAGGCCATGAAGCGCCGCAGTGGGTTTCCGGTGGTCAACCCGCACGAGTCACTGTCGGAAATGCAGCGCCATTTGCGCGGGGAGAAAGAGCGGTTCGGCTGCCTGGCCGGCTTCAAGTACTTCTACCTCGACTGGAAGCTGAACCTGTACCGCTGCCATTATTGGGAGACACCGATGTGCAGCATCTACGAGTTCGACCAGTCCAAGCTCATCCGCGACGGCTGCACGCGGTGCATGATCGACTGCTACCGCGACCCGAGCGTGCTCCAATACGTGGCGGTGAGCGCCCACGACGCCTGGCAAAACGCGAAGCGCGGCAAACTCCTCGCGGCCGCGAAGAACGTTTTCGACCGCCGCAACCTCACTTCGCTCAAGGCGGTTTGGGATGACCGCAAGTACATCGGGGGGGTGTAGGCGCTGAAGGCGGCGGGCGCGACGGATACCCTGCTCGAGCGCGCCAAACCTCAGGCAAAGAGTTTGTCGAACTCGTTGTGGGTGCCGATCCAAACCCAAGTCACAGTATCGCCCTGCCGCTCAGCCAAAGCGCGGTACTGCTCGTTGATACGCACGGACCAGACATGCTCGTAGCCGCCCAGTTTCTTGAAGCGCAGGGAGGGATGGTCCGGATTATGGGAGAATAGCTGGTATGCACGCCGCGCTGCCTGGCGCACCTCAGGATCAAGACTCGCCTAGGCGCGCCAGAAACTTGGGCGGACGCGGGACTTCACAGTTGTGTCGGGTCGAGCGGGGCGTCGCCTTCCGCGGCTGACTCGCGCAAGAATGCATCGAGCCGTGGCCGCGGGCTGGGATAAGCCAAACGTTGCTCCCAGGCTTCGTCGTGCTGCCGGGCGAGGAGAAACCGGGCAAAATCGGCCACTTCATCCCGTTTCTCCGGCGGCAGAGCCTGGCATACCTGAACGATTTCCTCGGTGGTCGCACTCACAGTGAAGTTCATATCAGTAAAAGCGCGCCGGTTCAAACCGTTTGCGGTGCTTGCGCTGAAGGCACCGTACTGACTGACTGGCTGTTCAGCCCACGCCCACCAGCTGCGTCCCGCTTGCGCGGGCCGCGCGATTGGCCCACCATGCCGGCACCAACACCGCCATGCTGAACATCCACTACCTCGAACTGTTCTACTACGTGGCCCGCCACGGCGGGATCATGGAGGCCGTGCGTAATATGCCGTACGGGATTCAACAGCCCGCCGTCAGCGCGCAGATCATCCGCTTGGAGGAAGACTTAGGCGTAACACTTTTTCATCGCCGGCCGTTCGCGCTCACCAAGTCGGGCGAGGAGTTGTTCGCGTTCATCAAACCGTTTTTCGGCGAACTCGACGCGGTCGAGCAACGCATCACCGGCGGGGCGGGCCAGCAAATCCGGATCGGCGCCTCGGAAATCGTGGAGCGCGATCACCTGCCCGAGATCGCCCTCAACGTCCGCAAGCGTTACCCGAAGTTGAAGCTCTACCTGCGCGAAGGCTACCAGCCCCAGCTTGAAACCTGGTTGCTCGCGCGCGAGGTCGATCTCGCCATCACGATGGTCGAAGGCAAGCCGCCGCCCGGCATCAAGTGCGAGCCGCTGATCCAGTTGCGCCTGGCCCTGATGGTGCCGAAGGACAGCCCGCTCAAGTCCGGCGAGGAGCTCTGGCGGCGCGATCGCATCGACGAACAACTCATCGCCCTGCCCGCCTCCGAAGGCATCTGCCGGCATTTTCAGCGCGAATTGCAGAAGCGCGACCTGCAATGGTTCACCAGCATGGAAGTCAGCTCGCTGGGGTTGGTCGAGGCTTACGTGGCCAACGGCTTCGGCTTCGGCCTCGGCCTGCACATTCCCAAGATGACGCCGTCGGCGAAAGTCCGGCTCATCCCGCTCGCGGAATTCGCGCCCATCGACGTCGGCGCGCTTTGGACCGGCAAGCGCACGCCGCTCATGGACGCGTTCGTCGAGGAGTGCCACAACCGGGCGAAGTGGATGACCGCGTGACCGCGCGGGATCGGATCGGCCAGCCCGCCATCCGTCATCCTGAATTCCGCAGGTGAGCCGCAGATCAACTCAGCTCGCCGCAGATAAGAAGGGGTTTGCCTACGTTCCTGGGCATTCGCCCTTCTGGTGAACCCGCCCTCGTTGGCTGGGATTCGGATTGTCTCGGCCTGTATCTGCGTTCATTGGCGTTCGTCCGCGGTTTCAGGCTTCGCGTCCTGGCGGTGGCTTAGCCGGCACCGCCGATTTGCGACGAAACAGTTCCGGCACTTGACGCCCGGCGGCGCATCGCAAACGGTTTGGCCATGTTCCGCCCATTCTCGCCGGCGCACACACAAACGGCTTCGTCCCGAACCGGAAAGCGGCATCCGGTCCTCTGGACGCTGTTGGTTCTCGCCTTGAACTTCGGCCCGCCGCTCTCCGCTGCCCGCGAGCCCAGCCAGCCGCCGCTCGCGATCTGGTTCACCCGCCCGGCGACGAACTGGGAACGCGAGGCGTTGCCCATCGGCAATGGTCGCCTGGGCGCCATGATTTTCGGCGGCACCGCCCGCGAGCGCATCCAGCTCAACGAAGATTCGCTCTGGGCCGGCGGCCCGCGCGACTGCAACAATCCGGACGCCTTGAAAGCCCTGCCCGAAGTGCGCCGGCTGTTGTTCGCCGGCCAGCCCGCCGAGGCCATGAAGCTCGCGCAGGCAAAAATGATGGGCAAACCGATGACGCTCCGGCCGTACCAATCGTTGGGCGATCTGCGACTCGATTTGCCGGGCCACGAAAAGGTGGAGGACTACCGCCGCGAGCTCGATCTCACGACTGCCGTGGCGCGCGTCTCTTATCGTGTGGGCAAGGTCACTTACACGCGCGAGTTGTTCGCCAGCCACCCGGACCAGGTCATTGTCATGCGCTTCACTGCGTCCGAGAAGGGCAAGCTCAACCTCTTCGCCACGCTCGACCGCGAGGAGGAGTTCAGCACCTCCACGCGCCCGCCCACCCGCCTGGACATGGGCGGCACGCTCGATAGCGGCAAAGGATTGGAATACCACATTGTGCTTCAAGCGATCGTGGACGACGGCGAAGTGTACGCGCCGATCCGCCGGCTGGAAATCCGGGACGCCACCTCGGCCGTGCTGATCCTCGGCGCGGCAACGAATTTCGGCGGCCAGGATTGTGAGGAAACCGCGGCCGAACAGGTCAAACTCGCGGCCAAGAAGCCTTACCAGGAGTTGCTCAAAGCCCACATCGAGGACTACCAGCGCTTGTTCAATCGCGTCGCCCTCGATCTCGGCGGCCACGAAGCCGCGGCAGAACCGACCGATGTCCGTCTCGCCAAGGTCAAGGCCGGCGGCACCGACCCGAACCTGGTTGCGACCTTGTTCCAGCTCGGGCGCTATTTCCTGATCGTCAGTTCGCGTCCCGGCGATTTGCCGGCGAACCTGCAGGGTCTGTGGGCTGAAGGCATGAATCCGCCCTGGAACAGCGACTATCACTTGAACATCAACCTCGAAATGAACTACTGGCCCGCCGAGCAGGCGAATCTCTCCGAGTGCGCCCAGCCGTTGTTCGAGTTGACGGAGTCGCTGCGCGAGCCGGGGCGCAAGACCGCGCAAATTCATTACGGCGCCCACGGCTGGGTGGCCCACCACATCACGGACATCTGGGGATTCACCGTGCCGGGCGACGGCCCGCAGTACGGTCTCTGGCCGATGGGCGGCGCGTGGCTGTGCCAGCACTTGTTCGAGCACTACGCCTTCACTGGCGACCGCGACTTCCTCGCCAAGCGCGCTTACCCGACAATGAGAGAGGCGGCGGAGTTTTTCCTCGATTACCTCGTGCCTGATGCGAAAGGCCGGCTGGTCAGCGGGCCGTCGATTTCGCCGGAGAACTCCTATCGTCTCCCGGACGGCACGGTCGGCAATCTCTGCATGGGCGCCACGATGGACACGGAGATCA
>JAKANS010000152.1 GCA_021823625.1 bacterium
AGCGGTGTTGCTGGCCCAACTGAACTGGAGTCTGCCCCAACAACCCCCGCCGCGCGTGTACGCCAAAGACCTGCCGCCGGTCGGGCCGGAGCTCACCGGACCTTCGCCGGTCGCCTGACTTTGTGTGGCCGACCTGAAGCCCTGGCGCCGCACAAACGCCTGCAAATCAGTTCCGGCGTTGTCTCCCGTGCGAAGGTCGGGGTAGCAGAATATCCGTGAAATCCGGGCGATTCGTGATTCAATACTCTGCGAATGCTATGCCGACACGCGAAGAGTTGCTGAACCGGATTTCAATCGATCCGCAGGTTTGCTTTGGCAAGCCTTGCATCAAGGGCACCCGCCTCTGGGTTTCCCTGATTCTCGACTGCCTGGCCTCCGGTTGGACGCCCCAAGAAATCCTCAAGGAATACCCCGCGCTGACCCCGCTGGATCTCCAAGCGTGCCTGGCCTATGGCGCGGAAATGGTCCGGGAACGGTTCGTGGACATTGCGCTCCCCGTGCCGGCATGAAGTTCAAACTTGACGAGAACTTCGGCCGGCGCTGTCACGAGACGCTGGCCGCGGCTGGCCACGATGTCGCCACCGTAGCGGGACAGAAAATGTCCGGCGCGATGGACAGGGATCTGATCGAAGCTGTCGGCAGGAGGGCCGCTGCCTGGTCAGCCTCGACCTAGACTTCGCCAACCCGCTGCGTTTTCCACCGAACCAGTATCCCGGCGTCGCCGTCGTTCGGTTGCCCGCGCGCCCGAGCTATCCGGATCTGGTCAGTGCGATCACGACCTTGACCAAAGCACTCGAAACCCATTCTATCGTGGGCAAGCTCTGGATCGTCGAGATCGGCCGCATCCGTATCTATCGGCCAGAAGACCAGGAGCCCTGAGCGACGGTTGCCCGAAGAGCAGGCGCTCGCCAGCGAAGGCGTCACCAACCCTTAAGCCGAGGTGGACGACCACCGCGACATCATGGAACGGCTACAGCGTGCGGAGAGGCGTTTCCAAGGTGGGTTCGCGAGGGGGCCGCGATTCAGGAGGACACCCGTTCCCAGCCGCACCAACCGGCCCACCCGCCTGACCCGCGGTTTTCCCCCTGATCTACTCCCGTTTGGCCCACGCCAGGCCGTCGGCTCCAGGTCCCGCGTCGATCAGTTTCTCCACTTTCCAATTCTTCAGGTCGATCGCCGCGATCCGGCGGCTGGCATCGCAGGACACGTAAGCGACGGCGCCATCGGGGCGGACCAACACCTCTTGCGGCGACCTGGGCACGTCCAACGTCCGCACCAGCTTCATGGCGTCGAGGTCGATCACGCCCACCTTGCTGATGCCGCTGAGGGCCACCAGGAGCCAACGCCCGTCCGGCGTGGGCGCGGTGCCGTAGCCGACGCCCGGCAGCTCGACCCAGGTTTTGACGCCGTTGGTCGCCGTGTCGATGACGGCCAGTTGCGGCTTGGTCTGGTCCGCGGTGAACGCCCAGCGGTCATCGACGGAGAGCGCGATGCGCTGGGTTGTGGGGGAAACCGGGATTACGGCCAGGGTTTTCCGGCCCTCCAGATCCAGCACGGAGACGGTTCCGGGTCCGACGTTCGCCGTGTAACCGCGCCGGCCATCGCGTGTGATTGCCAGCATGTGCGACTCGGCCTGGCCGGTGGGGATCGTCCCGACGAGCTTCAGGGTTTGGGGGTCGATCACCGTCACCGAGTTTTCCAACTCGGTGGTGACGTAGAGCAGGCCGTTCTTGGGGCCGACCACCGCGCAGTGCGGACGCACCCCTTTCCCGAAATCGACCGTGTCCACCACCTGGTGCGTCGCGAGGTCGATCACCCGGAGCAGGCGGCCGTCGGTTCCGCGGCCGCCCACGCCGGAGTTGCCATAAATCGGGACGAACGCGTGCTTGCCATCCGGCGAGGCCGCGACTTCATGCCCGGTCACCCCGTCCTCGGGCACGGTGGCAATTTGACGACCGGCAACAGGATCGACGATTCCCAGCGTGCGGTCGCCCTTGTTGGCCACCAGCAACCAACCTCTGGCCGCGCCGCTGCCGCCGGCAGCGGCGGTCGGCGCCGACAGGGCAAAGACCATCAAACTTCCCAGCATGGCAGCCCGCAGCGGAGTCGGAAGCGGGCGCCTGGGGGCGAGACCCCTACTCGCCCCGCCCCGCCGCCCAAAGTATTTTGGATTCATGCGACGGCATAATTGACCGGATAAGCAGGGGAGTCAAACCCGGCAAAGGTGGGTTCGTTCGCGGCTGAGGGAGTCTGTCGCTTCAGCGCACCGGCTGCCGTCCGTCCGTCGCCGACGTGGAGAGCAAGTGGCGTAAAGCCGATTCCTGCGCGCTGGCGGCATGGAGAATCCATATTTCATCGCCCGCTCTGCGCCAGTCGCTGCCGCCATACAAGCGGGGCACGGTCACGGCGGATAATCTTCGCTGGTCGTGAAGAAAGTGCGTTGGCCAGTCCACGATGCCCAAAGCCGGCGATCAGGATTGAACTGGAGCAGCGGAACGGGTGGCCCGGTGCAGCGTGATGCGGCTGCCAACGTACAAGCGAAGTTGCGCCAACGCGGAACCACCGTTGACCGCGATTTCGAGGAAGCCGCTCGAACCGAAAACCGCGACCGCGTGTCCTCGCGGCACAGCGGCATAACAGGCCCCCACCGGGCACAACCGCCTGCGGCCGGCGAACACGACCCAATCGAGCGATCCCGCGGGTGCGCAGGTCTCCGGGATGTTGGTGATGGCGTTGCCGAAGCGGTCCACCGCAAGAACCTCACCCGTCGAGTCACCGCCACGGTCCTTGACCGCCGGCCACGGCAACCGGGTGAAGTCCGCTAACGCTGGCCCGACGGGGTGGAACGAACCGCCGCGTGCGAGGTGCGCGGCCACCGGCGCAAACACGTCGCGACCGTGAAAGGTGCGGCTGACCGGCTTGCGCCACAGACGCTCGTTGGCGATCAGCCGCAGCGACTGCACCTTTTCGCGGGCGAGCGCCCAGGACAGCACGCCGTTGTCCGGCCCGACGAAGCGGTAGTCGCGCGTCTGCACGGCGATGGCGCGGCGGGCGCTGCCCACTCCAGGGTCCACCACCACGACAGGCACCGTCCGCTTCGGGAAGTAGCGACAGGCGGTGAGCAGCGCGAATGCCCCGGCCCGGATGTCGCCGGGAGCGATGCCGTGAGTGAGATCAACGATCCTCGCGCGCGGCGCCCGATCAAGGATGACGCCTTTCATCGTGCCGACGAAGCTGTCAGTCGTGCCGAAGTCCGTGGTGAGGGTGATGACGCTCACGCGCGAAGAATTACCTCGAGCCAAGCGCGCAGGGAAGTCGATCTCCAAGCCGAACACCGGTGTGACGACGTGATCGAAAACACTGCGAGTGCGTCAGCGTTTTGAAAGCGGCGGCGGGCCGCCTCAGTCCAGGACGCTGGCGCGACGTGCCGGCCCCGAGGGTGCTCTGTTCGGCGTGATCGCGGAGCAATCGGGCATCGGAATTCGCCTGAATCTTATCCATGAACAGCCGGCGGCAGCGAAATCCGACAGTGTCTTTCAGTGATGCGGTGGAGCGGGTGGTGCCGGCGGGTGCCTCACTGCGTCGGCATCTGTTGGTTTATCTCAAGCTGCAAGTCAGTTGCTTGTCCGTCAGGCGCCAGACTAGGGGTCACCGTCACCTTCACCCATCCGCCGGTGCTGTCGCCGCTTTGAAGTTCAGCGGAGTGGCCGGGAAGTGTGGTGATGATTCCAAGGCCGGTTCTTTGGGTGTTAGGCTCCGCTGCCAGCTTGTTCAGCAACGCATCGGCGTCAGCCGTGGCCGCGAGTTGGCCATGTTGAACCGTCTGGCTTGAGTCCGATGCCAAAGCGCCGAGCCCATACGCGCCCAGTAGTGAATCCGTCATCTCGATGCCAGTGGAGTGCAGCGTGATCGTCGATGCGCCGCTGCTGGTATGATCCAACTCTGGGCGAACAAAAATCAGCATCCGCCGTCCCGGAGCGATGGCCCAACCACCCGTAATCAAAGTCTGTCCGAAATTCACCACCGCCTGAACCCGGGAGCGAAAAGGCTCCGCGGCTGGGGGTGACGCGTCTGCGGTATTCGTCCCCGCTTCCTGGCCCGAGCTCGCAGCTGAGTTCTGCGCTGTCGCGACTGCTTTCGCCAACTCCGCGTTCTGCCGTTGCAGGGCGCCCACTTTTGCTCGCAGGCGCAATAACTCCGTCGATGGAGACTCCATAGTGTCGGCTTGCGCGACCGAGTTTGAAAGCCGTTCGTTTTCCGCAGCCAGTAGGGCCAGTTGATTTACCTGCTGCTGCAATGTTGCGTCCCTTTCGCGCAGCTCGGCTTGCGCCTGGTGAAGCATCACCAACGGTGTTGCCACGCTGGCGACGGCGATGGCGCCAATGATGCCAGCCTTGATTTTTGTCATAGCCATAATCTTCAGGAGAGTGAGTGTGGTTCCAGTTCCCCCCGCCGCGGCTGCCAGCGACGCGCTGGTGAGTGCTGCCGTCAACCCGGCGGGCGCGGCTTGCACGGCGTTGACCGAAATGACCGTCGAGAGCGCCGCCGCCGTGGTCGTTACGCCGCGGCGGACAAGGTCGGCGCGGAGCTTGTCCAGCGCGCGGCTGACACGCTTGCGGGCGGCATCCTCGTTCAGGCCCAGCACCTCGCCGACTTCGGCCAGGCTGCGCTCCTCGAAATAGCGAAGCACCAAAGCGTCGCGGTGGGCGCGGCTCAACCGGTCGAGGGCGGCGTCGAGCAGCGGCCAGATTCGGTCCCAATCGGGCGCGGCGGCGGATTGGAGTGCATTCATCGCGGCGGCCTCTTGTTCGCGCGCCTGGCGGCGGCGTTCGGTACGGAGCAGTTCCGCGGCGGCGTACCGCGTGGCGCGGTGGAGCCAGCCGGCCAGCACCACGCCCGACGGAAGCGAACCGGCCTTGCGGGCGAGGTCGGTGAAGACGAGTTGCGCCACGTCCTGCGCGCGTTGGGCGTCGCCACCCACCCGACGCAGCGCCGCGGAATAAACGAGGTTCGCATAGCGCCCGACCAGTTCGCCGAAAGCGGCTTCGGAACCTTCGGCGGCGTAACGGCGCAAAAGTGGTTGGTCATCCAACATCGGTCTTTGCCCATCATACAGCCGCCGGCGGGCGAAATCGGACAGGGAAAAGTGGGCAGAGTCCCGAACAAAGGTGTCGCGATGGCACGCGGCTGACTCGGACGCGCTGTGACGTGGCCGGGGGTGTGCTTTCCGCCTTCGCAACCGGTACGACTCTGGCTAGCTTTCGCGGCATGAATCGTCGGTTCGCTTTGGCCTGGCTGGGTGCGGCGCTGATCTCGGCGGCAGCACAGGCCCAATTGGTGCCCTTCGTCCTGCCATGGAACGACGCTTCGCCCAGCGTCACGGATTTGTCGGCGATGAACCCGCCCATCGGCCCGAGCTCGCGCGTGACTGTGAACGCCGATGGGCATTTCGTCGCGAACGGCGAGCGGGTGCGGTTTCTCGGCGTGAACTTCGCCGGCGATTCGCCGTTCATGCCTACCAACAAGGCTGACGCCGTGGCCGCGCGGCTCGCGAAGTTCGGCGTCAACTGCGTCCGCTTTCATCACCTGGACGCTCCGTGGGCGACCGGCGGCGGCCTGTTGAGCTATACCTCCACGTCCAGCCGCGCCGTCAACCCCGCCCAACTCGAGCGCGTGCAGTACCTGGTTTCCCGCCTCAAGGCGCACGGCGTCTATGCCGACATCAATCTCCTGGTCGGCCGTGAGTACCGATCCGGCGACGGCCTCGGCCCGGAGGTGACCACGATGGACTGGAAGGACCAGCATATCCTGGGTTTCTTCAACGACACCGCGCTCGCGCTCCACAAAGAATACGCCACGCGTCTGCTCACGCCGGTCAACAAGTTCACGGGACTGTCGTTGGCGCAGGATCCGGCGGTGGCGTTCGTCGAGATCATCAACGAAAACGGGATTCTCCAGAAGTGGTTCGACGGTGGCCTGGACCGGCTGCCGGCACGCTATGCCAGCGAGTTGCAGGCGCGCTGGAATGACTGGCTCGCCGCGCGGTACGCCGACGACGCCGCGCTGCTGGCGGCCTGGAAGGCGATCGACCAACCGCTCGGCGCGAACCGGCTCAAGAACGGCGACTTCGCGTCCGGCCTTGCGAACTGGAACCCGGAGCAGCACGCCACGGCGAAGGCCACATTCACGCGCACGCTCGATTTCACCGGCGGCAAACCGTCGGCGAAAATCCAGGTCACGACCGTCGGTTCCGCGGATTGGCACGTGCAGTTCAACCAGCCCAACCTGCGCGTGACGCAGGGCCAGGTTTATACGCTGACTTTTTCGGCGAAGGCGAACGCAGCCGGCACGCCACTGGCGGTGTCGGTGATGCAGGCGCACGACCCGTGGCAGGCAATCGGCTATTCGCGCTCGTTCACCCTGGGCACGAACTGGCAGAGCTTCACCAACACCTTCACGGTCACGAGCACGGATGCGAATGCGCGGGTCAACTTCGGCGGGTTTGGCAATCGCCTGGCCACGGTCTGGCTCGCGGACGTGCGGTTCCAAGTGGGGGGCGCGCTGGGCGCCTTGCCGGACGGCGCCTCGCTGGCAACGCGGACGGTTCCGAACATCCGGCACGGCGGCGATGGCTTCACCGGCACCGCCGACGCGCGCAAGGATTGGCTGCGGTTTTTGCGCGAGCTCGAGAACCGTTATTACGACGCGATGGTGGGCCACCTCCACACCCACTGCGGCTACACCGGTTTGATCTTCGGCACGATCACGGCCAACAGTCCCGCCTCGGTCCAAAGCCGCCTGGACGTGATCGACGCCCACGCGTACTGGCAGCATCCGCAGTTCCCCGGCCAGCCTTGGGATTCGGTCAACTGGACCGTCGCCAACGTCGCGCTGGCCAACACCATCGAAAGCGACAACACGCTCGCCGGCCTCGCGCGCCAGCGCATCAAAGGCAAGCCGTTCACGGTCACCGAATACCAGCACCCGTCGCCGAACCAGTACAACGCGGAGTGTCCGTTGCTGCTCGCGGCTTACGCGGCGTTGCAGGATTGGGACGGCGTGTGGCTGTTCGATTACGGCCCCGGCCAGGACAGCGTGCCGATGGGGCAGATCCGGGGTTTCTTCGACACCGCGCAGCAGCCGACGAAAATGGCGAACCTGGTCGTCGCGGCGAACCTGTTTCGGCGCGGCGATGTGGCCCGCGCGGTCAAGGAATACACGCTGGCGCTCACGCCGGACGCGGAGATCGACCTGCTCCAGCGCAGCGCCGGCGCGTGGTCCGTTTTCAGCGGCGCGCAACTTGGTTTGCCCACGCACTTGCCGTTCGTGAGCCGCGTCAGCACGGAGGTTGGCCCGAACGCCACCGGCCTGCCGGCGCCGCCCGCAAACCCGCCCGGAAAGGTGCTCGCCTCCGACACCGGCGAACTGAGCTGGAACGTTGCCACGGCCGGCAAAGGTTACGTCACGGTCAACACGCCGCGCACCAAGGCGGTCATCGGATTTGCGGACAACCGCGACGTGAACCTTGGCGGTGTGCGGCTCAAGCCAGGCACGACGCAACTCGGCTTTTGCACGCTGGCGCTCACACTTACGCGCGGCCAGTCGCTAACGAACGGCGGAACCGCCATCCTGGTCGCCGCCGGGCGGTGCGAAAATACCGCGATGAAATGGAAGGACGCGACGAAGACCTCGGTCGGCAATCAGTGGGGCATGGCGCCAACCCTCGTCGAAGTGGCGCCGTTTTCGCTGACGCTGCCGGTGGCGAAAGACCGCGTCCAGGCCTGGGCACTTGACGCGACCGGCCAGCGGATTTCCGCACTGGCGGTGACCGACGCGGGCGGCGGCTCCACTGTAATCACCAATTCAACTGCCGCCGGGACGATCTGGTACGAGATCGAAGTGGCGCCGGTCAGCGCGAGTTTTGAGCAATGGCGGGAAGGCCACTTCACCCCGGCCGAGCTGGCCGAGCCGACGCTCAGCGGACCCGACGGCACGCCTGCCGGCGATGGCGTGCCCAACTTTGTGAAGTACGCGCTCGCTCTCGACCCGCACCAATCCGCCAGCCGCGAGGCACTGGCGAAATGGCAGGTTTCGAGCAACCCCGGCGAACGCTGCCTGGAAGTGGAGTTTACCCGCGCCAAAGGCCTGGCGGACGCACGCGTGCGCCCGCTGTTTTCCACGGACCTGAGAACGTGGCTACCCAGCCCCGCCGAAGGCCAGCCCGGCACTGTGGAAGACCTCGGCGCCGCCGAGCGGGTGACGTTGGAATCGTGCCTGCCGGCGGCAGCGCCTCGCCTGTTCGGCAATCTGGTGGTGGAGCGATTGGGACCGTGAACATTTTATGTCGCAATTGTGACACAAAACTGGCAAACGCATTCGCACCAGCGCATCGCTTGATCGTGTATGGCAGAGTCGAGTTACCAGGAACATCTGGGAGCGCTGCCATGCGCCGGTTGCCGTTTCTTGTCGCCACAAGCCGGCTCACGGCGAATTTGCAATTCGCGGCCAGCGTCCATAGGCTCGTCGCCATGATCACTTGGCCATTCAGATTATCCGCCCCCATGAAATCCCGACGTTTCACTCCCCTGCTCCTCGCCGGTTTGCTGGTCGCGCCGCTCGTGGCGCTGGCCGCCGCCGACGAGGACGGCTTCAAACCCATCTTTAACGGCAAGGACCTGTCCGGCTGGGACGGCGATCCGCAGCTCTGGTCGGTGAAGAACGGCGTCATCACCGGCCAGACCACCGCCGAGAAACCGGCCAAACACAACACCTTCCTCATCTGGCGCAACGGCCTGGTGGACGACTTCGAGCTGCGTTTCTCGTACCGGATCGTGCCGGGCGACGACAAAGGCTTCGGTAACTCCGGCGTGCAGTACCGCAGCAAGGACTTCGGCGACTGGATTGCCGGTGGTTACCAGGCGGACATGGAGGCCGGCGACACTTACTCGGGCATTCTGTACGAAGAGCGCATGACCCGCGGCATCATGGCTGAGCGCGGCCAGCAGGTGGTTTGGGGCGCTGACGGCAAGAAGCAAGTCACTGGCTCGGTGGGCGATTCGAAGGCGATCCAGGCCTCGATCAAGAAGGGCGACTGGAACGACTACACGATCACCGTCCACGGTTATCACTTCGTCCACAGCATCAACGGCCATGTGACCGTCGATGTGACGGACAACGATCCGGCCAAGCGCGTCCGCCAGGGCATCCTCGCCCTCCAACTCCACGCCGGTCCGCCGATGATGGTTCAGTTCAGGGACATCCGCCTGAAGCGGTTCAAGCTCGGCGACCTGAAGAAGATCGTGCTGACCGCCGGCACGCCCAGCCACGGTCCGGGCGAACACGAACACAACGCCGGCATTCAACTGCTCAACCAGTGCCTGCAAGGTGAACCGGGCATCCTGACGACCTATTACCTGAACGGCTGGCCCAAAGACCCGACCGCCTACGACAACGCCGACGGCATCCTGATTTACTGCGACGGCGGTGGCGGACACGTCTTCGTGCAGAGCGATCATCTGAAGCAGATCGGCGAGAAGGCGAAGCAAGGGGCTGGCGTCGGCTGCCTGCATTACGCGGTGGAAGTGCCCAAGGACAACGGTGGACCGGAGTTCCTCAACTGGATTGGCGGCTACTTCGAAACCGACTGGTCGGTGAACCCGACGTGGTTTGCCGACTTCAAGACGCTGCCCCAACACCCCGTCACCAGTGGTGTGAAGCCGTTTGGTATCTTGGATGAGTGGTATTACCACATGCGCTTCGTGGACGGCATGAAAGGCGTGACGCCGATCCTCACCGCGTTGCCGCCCAAAGAATCGCTCAGTCGTCGCGACGGCCCGCACGAAGGCAACCCGGCGGTGCGCAAAGCCGTGCTCGAGGACAAAGAGCCACAGACCATGATGTGGGTTTACGAACGACCGGACGGCGGGCGCGGGTTCGGTTTCACCGGCGGCCATTACCACAAGAACTGGGGCAATGAGAACTTCCGCAAAGTCGTGCTCAACGCGATCGTCTGGATGGCGCACGCCGACGTGCCGCCCAACGGCGTCGAGTCCGCCGTGACCCCGGAACAACTCAAGGCGAACCTCGATCCGAAGGGCCGGTAGAGCCTGGCGCTCGCGTATGACCACAGCCCAAATTAAAGACATCCTGGAGCGCAGTCCTTTCCGGCCATTTAGCCTGCACCTGACCAGCGGTGCCACCGTGCCGGTGGCGAGCAGCGATCATTTGCTCTTCTCGCCGGATCGCCGCCAACTCGTGCTCTTCCTGCCCAGCGGCGGGGTCTGGGTGCTGGATCCCGGCGAAGTCGCGGCCGCAGTGTACGACCCGCCGCGCAAGGCCACGCGCAGATAGCGCCGACGACATTGGGGCGTGCGCCCTTCCACGAAACGATTGCTCCGCCGGCGCTGAACCAAGCGCCGGCGGTTTGTTTTGGGCCAGCGAACGTGTCCGGCTCAGTCGCGCTGGCCTTTGGGCCGGACGCCCACCGTGCGGAGGTCGATCGGCTTGAAGCCCAGCTTCAGTGCCGGCGATTCGGGCTTGAGCCGGAAATCGAATTTCTCCGGCGCCACGAACAGCGGGTCAGCGATGATTGAGTTGACGTCGTGCCCGCGCTTCCGCCATTCGTCGAGCGTCGCCCCCGCGAAACGCATCGCCGCCGCATTCGCGCCCAACCGCGCGTCGTAATAGTCGTTTCGATCCATCACGTAATGGTCGTTCGACCAGTTGCTGCCCAGCAGGTTCCCGGAGTCGAAACAGACGATGTTGTTCGTGAAGCTGAACGAGATGTGCGCCTCGGCGCGGGTGCGCATCAGTTGGTTCTCTTTGTTGAAGGCGAAGATGTTGTTCCGGACCACGTTGTCGCGCCCGTAGTGCTGGTGGAACCCAGCGCTCTTGCAGCGATAGACGACATTGTTTTCGAGCACGATGTCGGTGCTGCCTTCATCGGTGTACAAGCCCCAGCCGCCATATGTGAAGGCGTTCACGTCGTGAATGAGGTTGTTGCGGATCACCGTACCCTTTTGAATGCCGAGCGTGTACACCGCGCCCATGTCGCTCAGCAGCGACTTGCCGAGGTCGTGGAGGTGGTTGAACTCGATGAGGTTTTCCCGGCACGGGGTTTCCTGGTAGCCCCAGTTCCAGCCGACCGAAATGGCCGAGTAGTACAGGTCGTGAATGTGATTGTGCGCAACGCGGTTCTGGCCGCTTTGCAGAATCACGAGGCCGACGGCCGGCGCGAAAATCAGGCCGCCATGGTGAATGTGGTTGTCGGTCACGACGTGGCCGTGGTTCTGCTCGAATGCATCGCCCCGCTTGTCCGGCACGCCCAACCGCACGCCGCCCGCGCCCAAGTCGAACATCTCGTTGCCCACCACCCGCCAGCGCTGGCAGCCGCGCCCCAATTCGAGCGCGTAATCGGCCAGGCGGGTGAACGTGCAGTCTTCAATGATGCAATCCGTCGCCGCCTCGGCGAAAACGTCGCCATGCGTCGCGATCGCGGCCTGCGTGTCCGCGTAGCCATTCGGTCCCAACGTCCAATCCGTCTCGGCGAACGTCAGACCGCGAAGCGTCAGATGCTCGACCGCGCGCTTGCCGGCGAAGTCGCCTTCCACCCTCACCAGTTCCTCGAGTCGCGGTGCCACGACTCTTACCTGGGTCATGTCTTCGCCCGGCAATGGCCAGTAAGTCACCACGCCGGTGCGCCGGTTCAGATACCATTCGCCGGGTTGGTCGAGGCCGTCGGGGGCGTTCTCGATGTAGTACTCGGCGTTGTTCTCGCGGTTCGACGGCCGCGGGTCGCCGGACAACGTGGCCACGTGGTTGGCCTCGTCCACGGCGCGGATTTGCATGCGGATATCCGCCCACGCCAGGAGCGCGATCACCTCCACGTCACCGTCGTCCGCCCACGCCTGCTTGATCTCGCCCGGCTTGAAATGGAGTTTCACCGGTTTGTCCTGCGGGCTGTCGCCTTGGATGCGGTAATAACCGGTGTTCGGCGTCCGCGCCCGCTGGCGGCGTTGGTTGTTCACGAACAACTGGCGGAAGTACCACTGGCCCGCCCGCACGTCCGGGATGTTCGCCTCCCAAAGCTCCGGCCGGCCGGCAACGGGCCGCCAGCCTTTGATCACGCGCCCGCCGCTCAGGACCGGAGATTCGTTCGCCGCGGCAGCAATCGTCAGGTGACGCGCGCCACCCGCATCGTCCGGCGTGATCGTGAGTGGCGCGGCCAATTCATAAACGCCGCCGCCCACTGAAATCACAACACCGTCTTTGACCTGGTCGGCGGTCAGAGCGCGGGCGGCCTTCAAGGCGGCGGGAATCGTCGCCAGCGGACCGTCCGAGCGAGCGCTGTTCGCTTTGGCCAGCGACCCGCTCCAGGCGTCGTTGCCGTCAGAGGCGACGTGAAGGGTGATGGGCGCGGCAACGGCGGTGAAACCCAAGAACACCGCAGCCAGGATCGAAGCAAGTTGGGGAGTTTTCATGGTAGTCAGAGACAAAGTTCGGACGCGGCACATTCAGGCCAGACAACAACCGGCGTTAGCGCAGTTCTTTGATCTTCAGGTTGCGGAACTCGATCCGGTAGCCTTCGCCTTCCACGCCCACGTGGCCTTTGGGCGCGCCGCAGGCGTCAAACTCGCAAGTCACCGCGCCGTTCACCCACAACGTGAGCCGCGGACCGCGCGCGGTGACTTCGATGACATTCCACTCGCCGGCAGGCCGCACGCGGTTGTCGGTGACGCGCGGCTTGAGATTGAAAAACTTCTTCTTGCCGTCCGCGGTCGGCGATTCGCCGAAAAGGAAGCCGTCCTTGGCGTCTCCAAACTGGGCCTGATGCCAGATCGCGCCGTCCGCCGAGTTGCGAACGTAGGCGCCGCTGTTGTAACCGGTCTTGCCTTCAACCTTCGTGTACCGGCACTCGAAGTGGAAGATGGCGTCGCCGTATTCTTGTTTGGTGAGCAGCATGTCGTGCCCGCCATCGCCGTCGCAAACCAGCACTGCGCTGTTGTTGGCATCCACGTGCCATTGTTCGCGGCCCAATTTGCCGCCCGGCGGCACCGGCACACGATACCAGCCCTGCAGGTCAGCCCCCGGTTGGATGTTCGTCCAGCCGCTGGGATCCGACTCCAGCGCGCTCTTAGCGCCTGCATTATCGGCGGCCGAGGCTGAGATGGTACCAATCGCGAGTGCAGACGCGACCGCGAAAAGCCAGGTGCCGGGTTGAGAAGAATTCCTCCGCGAGGAGGCATGGGTGATTCGGAAACGCATGGGCACAGGGTAGTCGGCTCGCCGGCAAAAACGCAAGCCGACGAGGTTTCACGTTTGAAGAGCCGGTCCGGACCCGGGGTCGCGGCGAAACGCGGACCGAGGCGTGACGAGGCAATCGCCGGTAAGGCGACGCTCTTGCGGAGCCCTGACTTGTGTCTTCACCGTCGGTTTGGCTGGCGCTTCACCCACCGGTTACGTTCTACGCGGCCAGCCCATGCACACGGCACGCTAGCTTCCCGCCGCTTGGGGACATCGAATGACAGCGTCAGTGTGTGGACGGCGTGCCGGTCTCTGACCGGCTTTGGGCCGGTGGAGGTCGCCAAGCGGGCTGCAAAGCGATTTGAAGAGGGGCGGCCTCGGCAGTGTGCGCACGCCGAAAGCCGGCTGGGAAGCCGGCGCGCCGCGCGAATTTCAACTTGCCAACCATCGCCTGCCGCGCGACAAACCGGCAACTTTCTTACCCAAGCCTATGAAGCTAAACCTGCTTGCCACGTTCGCGCTGGCGTTTGCCGCTGGCCTGATTCCCGCCCGCGCCCAGATCAACACCGGCAGCGACGGGCATGACGGCGCCTTCAACCCAACTCAAACCACCGTCATCGACATGGCCAGCCACCCGGATGGCATTTGCCACTTACCTGCACCCACGCTCCGTGATACGATGCAACCATGAAAACGGAAACGGTCGAAATCCCCACCAGCGTCCTTTCGTCCATCGAAACGCTCGACGAACTACAAGACTGGCTGACCGCGCGAAACCCCAAGCTGATGGCTGAACTGCGGGAGGCGCGCAAACAAGACCTTGCCGGCAAGTTCAAGCCGTGGAAACCCCGCCACTTGCCATGCCTTACGAAATCGAAGTAGGCGCCAAGGCCGACGCGCAACTGGCTGGACTGGACGCCGCCATCTGCGCGAGCGTCGAGCGCAAGATACAATGGCTCGCGGAGAACGCCGCCGTCATGATGCATCGGCGGCTGGTCGGGATGCCGGAGGACTTGGCGGACCTGTGCAAACTACGCGTGGGCGATTACCGCATCCTCTATTGGGTGTACCGCGCGAAGAAACTCATCCGCATCTACCGCATCCAGCACCGCTCCGAAGTCTATCGCCGACTCTGAACGTTTATGAAAATCCGAATTCAACTTCTTGTATTGGCAGCACTTTTGCCGCTGGCGGCGCGTGCGCAAATCAACACCGGCAGCGACGGGCGTGACGGCGCGTTCAACCCGACGAAAGACACCGTCATCGACATGACCGACCACCGGGATGGCATATACCAGTACACCTCCGTCAACATCCGGGCAGGCGTGACGGTCACGTTCAAGCCGAACGCGAACAACACGCCCGTGGTGTGGTTGGTGCAGGGTAGCTGTGTCATCAATGGAACGGTCTATGTGTCAGGCCAAAATGCTCCTTCTTATTCCGAGCCGGGAGTTGGCCTCGGTGGTCAAGGCGGTCCGGGCGGCTTCAGAGGCGGAAATGGTGGACCGGCAGGGAATAGCGGTCAGGGACCTGGCGGTGGAGCAGCAGGAGGGTCTGGCGAACCAGCGGCTTTTGGGACGATTCCGTCGCGATACAACGGGAACTATTATGGACCATACACGAACGGCACTTCCATTTACGGTAACAAGTATCTCGTGCCTCTGATTGGGGGGTCAGGTGGGGGAGGTGGAACAAATCTGTTAGGCGGTGGAGGAGGGGGAGGAGGAGCGATCCTGGTTGCGGCCCAGTCAATCGAACTGAACGGGATCAAGGCCGCGGATGACGGAGAAGGCGGTGTTGATCAG
>JAKANS010000008.1 GCA_021823625.1 bacterium
GGAGGCGTGGGGGCCGCTGATGAACTTCTTTCTGCCGGGGCTGAAACTGGAGCGCCAGTGGCGGGAACGCAGCGCGTGGAAGAAACGCTGCGAACCGGCGCGCACGGCGGATCGACGGCTGATGGTGGCCGGCGGGCTGGGCCGGCGGGCGCGGCGGGAGTTGCGCGAACGCTACGAGAGTCTGGACCCGTTCGCGTTGAAGGCGGAAGTCGAACGTCGGCTCCAGCCGGTCCTGACCGGGGCGGCGGAAGTCGCCCGCAGGACGCTCCCCCCCGCAAGCGGGGGGATTGACACCAAGAGTATGCTTAACAGCGAACGCTGAAACCCGAGTCAACCACGCCTGCCTGCGCAGACTCCTTCAGTGTCATTTATCCAGGAGGCAAGGGGACCGTCGGGCACCGCTACCAGATTCAACCAGGACGGAACACTCACCTTCGAAAACGTTAGCTCTCCCCCTGCGGGGTCGATGGCTGGCGGTTCGCCTTCTGGTTCAAGGCGGTGGGGGAGCCTGCTTCCTGGCGCGGACGGTGAACGGCTCCTGCGCGGGTTTGGCTCAGCACTGCAGGGAACCCGCCGGAAAGCCGCTTCGGGAAAGTGCCTCCTCGAAGCCTGGAGCGGGCTATGCCGCAGCGGTGATCGAGTCTTGACGTCAGGGCCATTGCCCTGAAGAGGCTTTGTCGTAGTCACCTTCGATGAGCAAATTGGCGGGGGACGGTCTGCGCATGAGTCGATCAGACGCTACCCGCCCGGACGGGGTTGTCGCGCCGCGCGGAACAGGCGGAGCCTGGCGTAATCGCAACGGCCGCCGAGGAGGGCGTGGGCGCCACTGAGGGTTTGCCACCCGGCGCGATCGAAAGCGGCCTGCATTTCCGCCGCTTCGGCGGAGGTGAAGAGGCGCTCCAATTCGAGCGCTTCACCAGCTTCCACGGCGTTGGCCAGGTGCGTCGAAACCGTGCCTTCGCTCAACGCGCGGGCGCAGGCTATGGTGGCCAGGTCGAGGCCGGATCGAAACAGACGCAAAGTTTCGCGAACCGTGCCGGTCATGAGTTCGCCCCGCGTTTTCATCGTGCTCGTGGAAGGTTGGGCCAGGCGAGATTCGGCCTCCGCAAAGCGTTGCCGCGGGTTGCCGCGAAGGTGGGCGGCAATTTCTTCCAGGAACGCCGGTCCGTAAGCGCGCAACTTCGCTTCGCCCACGCCAGAAACGCGGCCGAACTCGGCCGGCGTGGCGGGGTAGGTGCGCGCCATCCAGCGCAGCGAGGCGTCGCCGAACACGATGTAAGCCGGGACGCCTTGCGCGTCGGCGATTTGTTTGCGCAGTTGGCGCAGCTTCTCGAACAACAACTCGTCGCAGGCGATTTCGCCCGCCCGTTTCACGCCCGGCGCAGGCGCCGCCAGTGGTCGCGTGAGCGTGATGCGGCGGCGGTCTTTGAGCGCGGCCAGACCTTCGGCCGTCAGTTGAAGCGTGGGGAAACGGCCCGCGTCCTGTCCGAGGTAGCCGAGACGGACCAGTTCGCGCGCGATCGATCCCCATTCGTCGCGGGTGTGCTCCATGCCGATGCCGAAGGTGGAAAGCTCGCGATGGCCCCACTCGCGGATCTTCTCCGTTTCGCCGCCGGTCAGGACGGCGACGACGTGGCGCAGGCCGACGTTGAACCCGCTCCGTTGCCGGATGCGATAGACGCAGCTCAGCAGCTTCTGCGCCGCCACCGTGCCGTCGAAGGTCGCCCGCGGCGAAAGGCAGTTGTCGCAAGTACCGCAATTCGCCTCGGGGAACTCCTCGCCGAAATAGTCCAGCAACGCAGCGCGCCGGCACTCGGCGATTTCCGCGTAGTGGACCATCGTCTGCAACTGCTCGCGCGCCCGGCGGCGCTCCTGTTCGTCGGCCTTTTCATCGATGAAGCGAAGCTGCTTGGCCACGTCGCCGGGGCTGAACAGCAACAGACATTCGCCGGGCAAACCATCGCGACCCGCGCGGCCGGTTTCCTGATAGTAGCCCTCGAGGTTCTTCGGCAAATCGCGGTGCAGGACGAAGCGGACGTTGGGTTTGTTGATGCCCATGCCGAAGGCGATGGTGGCGCAGATCACGCGCACTTCGTCGCGCAGAAACCGATCCTGATTTGCGTCGCGCACCGACTTGTCCAGGCCGGCGTGGTACGGTGCAGCCTTCACGCCGTCCTCGACCAGCTTGCCGGCCAGCGCGTCCGCCCCGACGCGGCTGGCGCAATAAACGATGCCGCTGTCCTTCGGGCGCGCGCGCAGAAAGTCGAGTACCTGGCGATAGCCAGCGGATCTTGGTTCGACGCGGTAGAGAAGGTTGGGGCGGTTGAAGCTGGCGACGAACACGCCCGGCTCGCGCAGACGGAGCTGGGTCAAAATGTCGGCACGCACGCGCTCCGTGGCCGTGGCGGTGAGCGCCATGAACGGCACGGCGTCGAGGCGGGTACGGAGTTCGCCGAGCTGGCGGTACTCGGGCCGAAAATCGTGGCCCCATTCGCTGATGCAATGCGCCTCGTCCACCGCGACGGCGCTCACGCCCCAGCCGGCAAGATCGGCCAGCATCGAACCGAGCATCAACCGCTCGGGCGCGAGATAAAGCAGGCGCAGCTCGCGGGCGTGCAGACGCCGCAGACGAGCGCGACGCTCGGCTTCGCCCAGCGAAGAATTCAGGAACGTGGCGGCGACGCCGTTGGCGCAGAGCGCGTCCACCTGGTCTTTCATCAAGGCGATCAAGGGCGAGATCACCACCGTCAAACCCGGCCGGAGCAGCGCCGGGAGCTGGAAGCACAGCGACTTGCCACCGCCCGTCGGCAGCAGCGCAAAGACGTCGCGGCCGGCCAGCGACGCGCGGACGATCGCCTCCTGCAACGGCCGGAAGGACGAGTAACCGAACACGTCTTTCAAAGGCGTGAGCAGATCGAGGTTGTCCGCGGGTAGAGCCGGGGTGGAGGTCGCCATCGCCCGCCGGTATGCGCGAGGCGCCGCCCGAAGTCAACCCACCGGCCGTTCCAGTGGTGTCCTGATTTCAAATGGGTGGCTGCGCCGCTGCGGCGGCGCAGAGCGGTGCGGCAGCACCGCCCCCACCCAGCCGGGACTCTGCCTTTCCGTGCCGGGCGTTCGCAGATGCGGTCAGATCGCGAAGTCGCTGTAGTCCGGCTTGTACGTCTCGGTGGGGGGATGGAGCATCCCCGCCGCGACGGTTTGGTTGGTGCCTTGATCGATCAGGATGAAGGCGCCGGTGAGCCGGTTGGTGGTGTAGCCGTCGAAGATCAGCGGGCGCGAGGTCTTGAGCCGGACTTCGCCGATGTCGTTCAAGCCCAGTTCGGGCGGGTCAGGGCGGGATTCGTAAGTCTCGATGTCGATCCGGCCCGTCAGGCCGGTGACCACCGCCTGCACGGTCTGGTTGGTGTGCTTGAGGAAGTACTTTCGCCCCGGCTGGAGCGGACGCGGGTGCATCCAGGCCACGCGGGCGCGGAGGTCGGCGGTTTTGCCCGGCAGGTTGTCCAAGTCCACGATCATGTCGCCGCGGCTTACGTCCAGATCGTGCGCGAGGACCAGCGTGACCGACTGGGGGCAAAACGCCTCCGCCAGTTCGCCGTCGAAAGTGTGGATTTCCTTGAGGGTCGTGTGTTGTCCGCCCGGCAAAACCATCACTTCCTGGCCGACCTTGACGATGCCGCCGGCGAGTTGTCCGCTGAGGCCGCGGAAGTCATGGAGCCGCGGATCGCGCGGGTTGTTCGGGCGGTTGACCCACTGCACGGGGAAACGCACCGCACCGAGATTCCAGTCGCTGGCGATGTGTACGCTTTCCAAGTGGCGCAACAAGGTGGGGCCTTCGTACCAGGGCGTGTGCGGCGAGGGGTCAACAACGTTGTCGCCGTTCAGGGCGCTGATCGGCACGAACTTCACGTCGCGCAACACGTCGAGCCGCGGCAGAAACGCCTCGAACTGATCGCGGATCTCGCGGAACCGCTCTTCGCTCCAGTCCACGAGGTCCATTTTGTTCACGGCGATCACCACGTGCGGAATGCCCAGCAGGGCCGCGATGTACGTGTGGCGGCGGCTTTGCTCGATCACGCCCTGACGCGCGTCCACGAGCACGACGGACAGGTTCGCCGTGGAAGCGCCGGTGACCATGTTGCGCGTGTACTGCACGTGGCCGGGGGTGTCGGCGACGATGAACTTCCGTTTCGGCGTGGCGAAATAGCGGTAGGCGACGTCGATCGTGATGCCTTGCTCGCGTTCGGCGCGGAGGCCATCGGTGAGATTCGCCAGGTTGATCTGCCCGCCGCCCGTGATGTCGGCCGAGCGCTCCAGCGCTTCGAGCTGGTCTTCCATGAGCGACTTGGAATCGTACAACAGCCGGCCGATCAGCGTGGACTTGCCGTCGTCAACGGAGCCGCAAGTGTTGAAGCGCAGGATCTCGACCGGGTGCGAAGTGGGCGAAGACATGATGAGGAAGGCGTGCGGGGGCTCAGTTCGTTGGGCGCAAAGAAATGGCCGGGGCTAGAACTCGCGGGTGCGATAAAAGCGCGGTTGTTCGCCGGCGTCGGGATCAGCCAGCACCACGCCGCCGACGGTCGCCGCGTTGGTGGACAATGCAGTCCAATGCGAGAGATCGCTTGATTCGTCGAGGATGAGCGTGTGACCGACGTGGCCGTGCAGGCGGAGCAGCGGCGCGCCGTTGGTCATGCCCTCCAGCCGGACAAACGGCAGGGCGTCGTTCGCCAGGAGGAAGTTCGCGCTCACGAAGTCGCCGACCCGCGCGCCGGTGGCCTTTCCCTCGCGGTTGGCGGACTGGTAATGAATGCCACCGTAGATGCGGCTCATGCCCACTTCATCCGCACATGCAGCCAAACTGGTGAACGTACGGAAGACGCCCGGCAGCGAGTCCGAGGTGGCGGTGAACGTAATGGCGTCCGTCCCGTAAAAGCGCGCGAGCACTTCCGCGCTCGCCTTGCTGAACGTGCTGTGGCCGCTAACGTATTCCGGAAAGTTGGGGGCGTTGAGATAGTCCTTCCAGTTCGGATCGGGGTCCGTCGCCGGATTGCCATCTTCGTCGGCTCGCTGGATGGCGGTCACCGGCCGCCAGGTGTTGTAGCGGTACTTGATTTCCCAGCAAACGATGGCGGCATCAGCCTGGGCGAGGCTGATCAGCGTCATCAACCGCGCGGTGTCTTCGAGGCTGGTGTTCCGGCTGCGGATGATGTTGGCGGCGATCTCGTGCCAGTGTCCTGGCGGCATGGCGGTGTAACTGAAGTCCGACCAGAACACCGCGATCTGGCTTTGCCCGGCCGTGCGCACCTGGCTGTTCACCCCGCCAATGGCTTTCACTTCATTGAAGTCTTGCGTGTACTGCTCGCTCGTCATCGGCAGCGGCGGCGGCGGCAGGAATGATTCTTTGTCCGGCAAGGCGAACAGCTTGACGTAACGCCAGTGCGGATCGAGCGGCGGCCGGTAAAACGGCGGCGTGCGGCGCCACTGGCCGGGAGCATCGCTGGGAATGTAAGGCACCTGGGTGTTGGCGCCGTCGCCCCGCCGGGCCTCCAGCATCAAGTCGGCGGCCTGGGTTCCCAAAGCCAGGCCGTTGGTGGTGGTCGCGGAGGCGGGTAGGGCGGACAAGCTTTCATCGTAAAAACTCTGCGTGCGTGCCTGGAAGGACGGGTAAAGCGTCAACATCACCTCGCGACCCGCCGCGATGACCGCCGCCGCGGGCGAAGTGTCCGGCGGAGTGTCAAGGAGCGAAAGGTAAGGCTGATGCGTGTGCGCGATGGAGTTGACCGCGTCGTAGATCGAGGCATCCAGGATGGCCAGGTTGCGGGTCGAGAGCGTTGGCCCGGTGTTGTCGGCCCGGATTGCGTCGAGCATCAACGCGTTCCAGTCGAGGACGGGGTTGGCTTGCGCGGCGGCAACGAAGGCCGCCGCGACGCCGACGATCAGCGAGCGGGCGTTCAAACGAATTCGGTCCGTGGCTGGCCGCATGGCCCATGATCGGAAGCTCATCGCGCTCATGACTGGCGCTAAAAGTAGCCTTGTTTTTTCCGATCTTCCATCGCGGCCTCGCTGGCTTTGTCATCCGCCCGCGAACCGCGTTCGGTCACGCGGGCGGCGGCGATTTCGCCGAGGATGTCGTCCACCGTGTTCGCCGGGCTTTCCACCATGCCGGTGCTGATGATGTCGCCGATGGTGCGGACGCGGACCACCAGTTCCCGCACGTCCTCGGACGGCTTCGGTGGCAACAGGTTCGTCACGGGCAGCCACTGGCCGCGCCGGCGCACGCACTGACGGCGATGGCTGAAGTAGATCGTGGGCACTTCGAGCCGCTCGCGTTTGATGTACTCCCAGACATCCATCTCGGTCCAGTTGCTGAGCGGAAACACCCGCATGTGCTCGCCGGCGTTCAGGCGGGCGTTGTAAAGGTTCCAGATTTCCGGGCGCTGGTTCTTCGGGTCCCACTGGCCGAAGGCGTCGCGGAAACTGAAGAACCGCTCCTTGGCGCGCGCCTTTTCCTCGTCCCGCCGCGCCCCGCCGATGGCGCAGTCGAAGCCGAACTCCTCGATGGCCGCGAGCAGGGTGGGGATTTGCAGCCGGTTGCGGCTGATCTCGCCAGGGTTGGGCACCGCGATGCCTTTGGCGATCACGTTCTCGACTGTGCGGATAATCAGTTTGCAGCCCAACTCGGCGGCCCGCCGGTCACGGAAGTCGTTCAACTCGGGAAAGTGGTGGCCAGTGTCCACGTTCAGGAGCGGCATCGGAATATCCGAAGGTCGAAACGCCTTCTCGGCCAGACGCAAAAGGCAGATCGAGTCCTTGCCGCCCGAAAACAACAAAGCCGGTCGCTCGAACTCGGCCGCCACCTCGCGCATGACATGGATGGCTTCGGTTTCGAGGTACTGAAGGTGGTCGAGGTGGTAGGAACTCATCGGGAACGGGGATCGGATTTCGGGTCTCGGGATGGGGGCGGCGCAAGCGTCAACGAGGATCGACCGAGCGGATGAGTCCGCTGGCGAGTTGCCCGGCCTGAACGCAGTGACGCAGCAAGGCCGAATGTTCGTCCGCGGTAATGAATGGGTTGTCCAGCAGAATGTAAGACAGGGAACGAACTTCGCCGCAGGAGCGGCGGGCGTAATTGTAAGCCTGTTTCTTCTCGGCTGCGTGAACGCTTTCCCAACCTTCGGCGATATTATTCATCACTGAGGTCGCGGCGCGGCGGAGTTGGTCGCAAAGCCCAAAATCCCGGCTCAACGACTCGCGTCGGCATAGCCCGTAAACTATCTTCGCCAGTTCGCGCGCAGTTTTCCAAGCGTCCGTCTCCTCGAATGAACTTGGCATGGTTGCTTCCGAAATCCGAAATCCGGAACCCGTTCCCGACTAGGCGCCTGCCACCGCTTTCCCGCCCCAAGCGGCGTGCAACCCGCACTCGCGCTTCTCATCCGCTTTGGCGGGATCGAAATAGTCCCATTCGTTGGGCAGGTCGTGCTCCGCCAGATAGGCCTCCATCTCCGCGTCGCTCCAGTAAAAAAGCGGGCTGACCTTCAGGGTGCCGAAGTTCGTGTCTTGGGAAACGATGTCGAGACCTGCGCGGTTGGGGTTTTGGACCTTGCGCAGCGCGGTCAGCCAGACGGTTGGCGCCAGCTCGCGCATTCCCCGCTGGAACGGCTCCAGCTTCATCACGGTGCTGAAGGCTTTGATGCGCTCTTCGTTTTCGGGCGTGGACTCGGGCATGCCGCCGTGAACGGCGTCGTAATGGGCGGCGGTCAGCTTCGGCAGGTAAGGCTTGAGGTTCAGCTTGAGCAGCGCCTTGAGTTGTTCGGCGTGGCGGTAGGTCGCCGGCCGGTTGTAGCCATGGTCAACCCAGAGCACCGGGATGTCTGGCTGAACCTGCGTGCACAGGTGCAGAATCACCGCCTCGTAAGGCCGGAAATTCGTTGAAACGATCGCCCGGCCGCCGGCTTGGGCGATGGCCCAACGGACGATTTCCAAGGGAGTCTGCGAACGCAGTTTTGCGTTCGATTCCGATACCAGTTCGGGATGCATGGGAGGCGCGGGTGGAATCGACAGCAGGTCAGACCGGCGCCCCTTCAGACCAAAGCGTCCGCGCGGTCCAATCGCCGAAGCGTTCGCCAGCCACGCGCTCAGCGGCGAATTGAGCGAACAGCGGGCGCAGTTCGCCGACGATGTCGGATTCCTTGACGTTGTCTTTCCACAGGCGGTTCAGGCGGGTGCTGGCCTCGTTGCCGCCGAGGTAGATCTGGTAACGGCCCGGCGCCTTGCCCACAAAGCCGATCTCCGCCATGTACGGCCGCGCGCAGCCATTCGGACAGCCGGTCATGCGGATCGTGATTTCTTCGCCCGGCAGACCGACCTCTGCCAGCGCGCCCTCGAGGCGGGTGATGAGGTCCGGCAGGTAACGCTCGCTTTCCGCCAGCGCGAGACCACAGGTGGGCAGCGCCACGCACGCCATCGAGGCGCGGCGCAGGATGCTGCCCTGCCGCTCGACATCGACCCCGTGCTCGCCCAGCAAGTGCGTAATCGCTGCCCGGTTGTTCGGCGCGATTTCGGCGAGCATTACGTTGTTGGCGGGCGTCAGCCGGATTTCGGGCAGGAAACGCTCGACGACTCGACGCAACGCCGTTTTCAGTTGGCGGCCTTCAGTGTCTTTGATCCGGCCGGTCTCCACGAACAGACCCACGAAAAACTTGCCATTGGCCTGCTCGTGCCAGCCGAACGCGTCGCCCTGCCGGTCGAACTTGAACGGCCTCGCTTCTTCCAATCTGAACCCAAGCCGGCGCTCCAGTTCTTCGCGAAACCACGCCGGACCGCGGTCCGCAATGATGTACTTGAGCCGCGCGTGCTTGCGGTTGGTGCGACTGCCGAAATCGCGATGAATGGTGATCACGGCTTTGGCCGCTTGCACGACCTGATCCGGCGTGACAAAGCCGATGACGTCCGCCACGCGCGGAAAAGTCTCCTCGTTGCCGTGGCTGCGGCCCATCCCGCCGCCCGCGGCCAGGTTGAAGCCGAGCAAGCCGCCTTGCGCATCCGCGATGGCGATGAAGCCGAGGCAGTTGGTCAGCACGTCCACGTCGTTCAGCGGCGGAATGGCGAAACCGATTTTGAATTTCCGCGGCAAGTAGATCTTGCCGTAAAGGGGGTCGGTGAAATCCTTATTGGCCGGGTCATTCAGATCGAGTTGGACACCCTCCAGCCAAATCGAGTGGTAGGCCTTGGTCCTGGGAGCGACGGCGAGGGCGATCTCGCGGGCCAGGGCGTGAACTTGGATCCCAACGCCGTTCGTGGCCGGCGTCGGCGGCGCCACGACGTTGCGGTTCACGTCGCCGCAGGCCGCGAGCGTGGAGAGCAAGGCGCCGTGCAAGCCTTTCATTAGCGGCCCAAGGCCGGTCTTGACCAAGCCGTGGAATTGAAGGCTTTGGCGCGAAGTCACCCGCAGACTGGCGTTGCCGTGCCGGGTGGCGAGGTCGTCACAAACGAGGTATTGCGCGGGCGTCAGGACGCCACCGGGCAGCCGCATCCGCACCATGAAAATGTACTTTTTGCCGGTCTTCCGCAGGTCGCGGTCGTCTTGCTGGTAAACGCCGTGGAATTTCAGGAATTGCGTGTCGTCCTCGGAAAACCGGTCCGCCGCGGGATCGGCCAGCGTGGCCGCAATCGTGCCCGCCAAGGTCGGAATCGCTTCCTTGATTGTCTCGTTGTGCGTGACCGTGGTTTTGTCGCTGTCGCTTGAAATCATAAGTAACTTACGCGTGTTAATTGTTAATTCGAATCGGACACGTGTCAACGGTTTTATGGTTCTCCAGGCGGCTTCACCCGCTTTTACGGCTGCGTTAGCCAAAGCCGCGACGGTGCCGCAGAATGATGGTCCTTGAGACAGGTGTCAAAGGTGCGGAGGTGACCGGAGTTGCAATGGCTCAAGGGGTGGTCGCAGACCCGTAGCCGTAAGGAAGAGTCCTTCGAGGTTGGCGCGTTTGCACAGCCAAACGGGGTGAGGTTGCGCCGAAATGACGGACGGAGAACGGGGCGAAGTACTTCTGCGGCGACATTCAGAAAGTAGCGATTTACCAGCGGTCGCTTACCGACGCCCAAATCTTCGACCGCATGTTCCAGGACGAGACGACTGCCTTGGGCCTGACCGGCTACTACAAACTGGGCTACACCACCAACGAAGCTGTCCGCTTGAACAATTTCGCTCCGGGGCAGACCAATCACGGCACGAAGCAAGGTTCTGGCACGATCGCGTTCGAAGAGACAGACGAAGCCGGCGAGCAATCCATTTTCGATGCCCGCCAGAATGGCGGCGAGCAAGCCCTCGTGCCGTTGTCCGGCGCATTTTCCTGGGAACAAACCGCACTGGCCCAGCCGACACCGGGGATCGCGCTCGATTTTTGCTTTGGGTACAGCAGCGCCAACGCCACTCCTGGCGCCAAGATTGGGTATCTCGATCTTTACGCGAATCCCGTCCTGGGGCTGGCCTGGCGGCACACGTTTGAAACGCGGATTGTCCCTGAGCCGCTGAGCGCCGAGCCGCGCGTTCCGAACTGGAACGGCGCGATCGAGACCTGGTTGTTCACCAACGACGTTTATCGCACGCGCCACGGCGAATACCGGGGCGAATTGGTCGCCACCAACGCCGGTTTCGAATGGACCACGCCGGAACGCCTCGTTTACCGCTTTCGCGATCTGAACCAGGGCCAGAACATGAGCGGGCGGCTCGACGAGATTCGCGACTTCAACGGGAATGCGGTGCGAATCCTCAGGGACGAAGGCGAGGGCATGATCACCAATGTCATCGATGCCGTCGGCGGACGCTATGTCTTCAATTACGACCCCCGCCAACTCCTGATTAACCTCACCTTCGGCGCGTGGCAGGTGAACTTCGCCTACGACGCCACCAATCGCCTCGTTTCGAAAACGCTGACCAACACGGCCGGCGTTTACACCAACGTCAACACCACCTGGCAATTCCAATACGGCACCAACGGTCTGCTGGCGAAAGCCGGCGTCATACGGTTTGTGGGTGCGTGGCCTAGGCTGTGCACTTTCTTTTTCTGCCACTCCGCTTCCCTTGTCCACAAAATCGAAGAAAGCTCACCGCCCTGGTCACGCCCGTCCCGTGGTCGCTACCACCGCCTCCGGCACGGTCTCCGCGCTCTCGTAGTTCTTTGATTCCCACCGCCACTTACCCACGAAAAACCGCGAATATCCAATCCTTCGAGCGCACCGCGCCGTAATAGTGCGGCGACGCGTGGTGGTCGAAATAGACGTAGTACCATTCGCCGATCCGGATCGCCGACGGGCCTTCGACCCAGTCGCCCGTGAACGGCCCGGACGGTGGGCCGATGGCCCCGCGGCCTCGCGCGCGGTGGCGAACCGCAGGTTTTTCTTCAGCGGGTTCTTCCGCTCGTCCTTGAAGCGGAGGAAAAACGTGTCGCCAGCCTGCAACAGCCTGGCGTCGATGCAATTGAACCTGGAAGCCGCCATTGAACCTCCCGCCAAACACGCGAAAACAAAGGGGCCATGATGGTCGGCGATGAAACGCCGACTTCACCCAACAGGTGAGCGATTCCCGCAGCGGAGACCTCGGTTCAATACTTTGCTTTTTTCGCATGTTTCGCGTGTTTCGCGTGTTTCGCGGGCAAGTTCCCGGCGACGGAAGCAGGTCAACTGCGATTTCCAAGTTGAATCCGAACTCCGAAATGGAATGGGGAATGCGCCCGCCGCAGGCACTGTTTTCCGCGCCCTCGCGGAAAACTTTGGGCGCGCCGAAAAGTTTCCGGCTCCGGACTCCGGATGGATGCCCAAGGTACTGGACGTGAAGGCGCGTCCACCGACGCCCAGGGCGGGCGTGCTCCCCAATCTCGAAGTTCGGGTTTAGCAGACCTTGCTTTTGCCCGGAACGGCCATGGGCGTGATGGGCAGTTTCATGTTCCAGGTGAGGTTGTCCGGCACAAACTTCTCTTCCAACTTGAGCGCCTGTTCCCACGTGATTTCCTGGCCGGTGTAAGCGGCGGTGCGGCCCATGATGGCCGCGAGGGTGCTCTGCGCCATGTAATCGCCGTTGTTGATGTAGTTGCCGCTCCGGATCGACGCGAACATCTCGTTGTGCTCGGTCTGGTACATGTCGTTGGGCTGGCCCCGATACCGCCAGGTCTCGGCCGCCTTGATGATCGGCGCCGACCAGCCCTTGATGGTGCCGTAGCCCTTTTCGCCCATGAGGTAGTCCGAGTTGTCGCTGTAGCAGTTCGTGATCTGGCGCTGGGCCATCGTCGCCCGCATGCCGCCTTCCCATTCGAAGAAGACGTCGATGTGATCGAAGATGTTGCCTTCGTGGTTCGGGATCTGGCGGCCGCCGGTGGCCACGCAGCGCAGCGGCGGCACGTCCTTCATCGCCCACATGATCTTGTCGATGCTGTGGCAGGCCTGCTCGACCAGGCCGTCGCCGGAAAGCCACGTGAAATTGTACCAATTGCCAACCTGCCATTCGACATCGCCCATGCCGGCCGGGCGCGCGCTGGCGGGGGGCATCGGCTTGACCGGGCCGGTCAGGTAAGTGGCGTAAATCGCCCGGATTTCGCCCAGAGCGCCTTCGTGGACGCGCTTGTAGAATTCACGCCGCGCCAGGTCATAGCGCCAGCAAAAGCCCGCCACGAGCGCGATCTTCTTTTGCTTGGACAGCTTGACCGATTCCATGACCGAACGAACGCCCGGCACGTCCGAGGCCATCGGCTTTTCGCAAAAGATGTGTTTGCCCGCCTCCACGGCAGCGCGCAGGTGCTGCGGCCGGAAGCCGGGTGGCGTGGCCAGCAGCACCACGTCCACGCCGCTGGCGATGACCTTTTGAAAGGCGTCCAGGCCGACGAAGATGTGGTCCGGGGCGACCTGTACCCGGTCCTGGATGGCGGCATTGTGCTTGAGCGCGTTGAGCGCGCCTTCGCAAGCGGTCCCGAACACGTCGCCGACCGCGGTGAGCACGACATTCTTGTCGGCGTTGAGGGCCTGGCCGGCGGCGCCGGTGCCCCGGCCGCCGCAACCGATGAGGCCCACCTTGAGGGTGTCGCTGTTGGCGGCGAAGAGCCGCGGCGCGAGGTTCGCCGCCAGAAAGGTCCCGGCGGCAGCCGCAGTGGAGGTTTTGAGGAAGTCGCGGCGCGAGGTCGCGAAAGAGGAGGCAAGGTTTGCGTTCATGATATTGGCGAATCGATGGCGGCAGTTAAGGCGAGTGGCGCAGGCTGGTCAAGTGCGACCGCAGGAGTGGCCACAATTTGCACTTGCCACGAATTCAAGGCAGGTTCATACGAAAAACTATGAACGCCAGATCGAAACTCTCTTCAGTCTCCTTCGCTGGCGCGCGCTGCCTTAGCCTCGGCTTCGTGGTGGTCGGGTTGGCATTCGGCCTTACTCAAGAAGCCAGGGCCGGGACGGCGAAACCAGCGGCCACGAAGGCCGTCACAAAAGTAGCGCGAGTCAAGACCGCCACGAAGCCCCAAGAGGTGCTCCTCACCGGCTCCCGCATCAAACGCGCGATCACGCAACCGAGCGAAATGCAGACGGCGATCCCTAGTTCACTTGTCGTCATCGACCAAGACGCCATACGCCGATCCGGCGCTTCGTCCCTCAGGGGCGTATTGATTCGGTACGGTGGCCGCTAGAGCCTGACTCGCGGTTGGGACCATGGAAACTTGGCGAGTGGCCCCCTACACGCCCGGCCCGGACCGTGGACCAGAGGCTGCGTCAGGGCATAGCTGATCGCGTTGGCTGTTGCTGGAGGGCTGTCGGCGCTACCTTGGCTCTCCGGTAAGACTCGCAACCTGACCGAGACCTTCAGCCCCAATAGAAAGGCCGGAGCCATAACCGGCTCCGGCCGCTCTCGATCTGACCGGCGAATTAAAATTTCTTCGCGACCTCGACGTAGAAGAATCGACCGAGGAGGTCGTAGGTAGATTTGTCCGTGTTGTCCTCGGAGGAAGACGGGATCATCGGCGCGAGGTTGTCCGTAATGTTGTTCATGCCGACCGCGATGCGAGTGTTGTCGTACCAGCGTCCACCAGTATCGCTCCGGAATTCATAGGCCGCTTGGAGATCCACCGAGTACCAACTGTCGATCGTCCATGCCTCGCCGCTGAGCGTATAATCGTTCGCGGGATACCCGCCAGCACCCGGGTGCATGTCGCCGGGGTCGACGACCGGTGGTACATACCGCGCGAACACGCTGAACTCGAAGTTCTTGTACTCCCAACTCAAGCTCGTGTTGACGAAGTAGTCTGGCAACGTCCCGTTGTACCCGGAGACGACCTGGGGATCGGTGTAATAGCCGTTATAGCGCCACCACTCGGCACCCGGGCCGGCGCGGAAATAATAGCCGGTGAGAACATTGGCGTTACCAGTGAGGGTAAACGTGCCGTACGACTCCGTAGGTTTACGGTAATTAACGCCGAAGTCCAAGCCATCCGTCTTCTGTCCGCCACCGGGTAGGGTCGGAACGACCAACGTGCCGAAGTTCGCCAGTGTTACCTGATTGGGTGCAGTTGAGGTCAACCGCGAGCCGTCCGCGAAGCGGTACCCGCTCGCCCACTCGGAAGCTAAGCCGACCTCGTTCAGGCCGGCGATCATGCTATTCGGGTCTGGGTTGTACGCCGTACCATCCTCCGAGATATGATAGTACTCCACGCTGAGCGTCAGACCACGAATCGCTTTCGGCTCAAAGACTACGCCGGCTGTGTATTGAGAGGACATGGTCGGCGCTAGGTTCGGGTTCGAAGGATACGAAACCTGGATTTGCCCGCTCTGGCCTTGGATGCTTGCCGTTGGGTTGCTCGCCTGGGTCGGCCCGTACAGGCTGTAAACCGAAGGGGCGATGTAGCCTTCCGAATAGGTACCGCGGAAGGTCACTTGCTCGTCGATCGGCTGCCAGCGAAAACCAACCTTGGGCACCGCCGCGTCGCCACCCGGAGTCAAGGTCTCGTAACGGCCCGATGCGTCGATTTCGAAGGCGTGGAAGCCGACGATGTTCTTGTCTTGGGAGAAGACCGGAATGCGGACTTCGGCGTAACCCGCCCAGCGATTTCGTTTGCCACCGGGGAAGGCGCCGACGGCGTTCAATCCTGGCACCAAGTTGTTCTTGGTCAGGCCATCGTAGTCCAAGGACAATGACTCATCGATGTACTGGAAGCCGGCCGCAAACTGGAACGGACCCGCCGGCAGGTCGAATGGTTGACCGTTGATGTGGCCGTCCACGCTCCAGAGATCGGAAACGCCGGTTTCGAACAGTGTGGTCCGTAGCGCGTTGATCGTCGCTGGATCGTTGACTCCCGGAAGCGCGAAGATGTTGTAGGTCGGCAATGGGACGCCGCCGTTAAAGGCATCGGTCAACTTGCTGAGTTTGCCGCTGGGATCGGCCGCGAAGTCAGGCTGAAGTGCGGAGTTCAACGCGGCGCCGTTGACGGCGTTGCGGGTGTATTGGGTCGCGTCGCTGCGGTTAAAGTTGTAGGAACCTTCCCAACTGTACCGATCACTGATTTCGCCCCGGAATCCGCCGACAAACTTGTAGTACTGACTTTCCGAGTCGAACACGCGATTGCCGAAGTCCTCGAAACGCGAGCGGACGCGCGGATCCCCAGATCCGCCGTAAGCACCCAGGTCGATGCCGAACGGGTTGTACGGGTTGTTCCCCGGAACCGAGATATTGTAAGGGCCGAGGAAGGGCACCGGCGACGGGGCCAGTTCACCAATGCTGGAGGTGTTCGCGTACATGAACTGACTGAACAGATCCAGTTTCTTGTCCGCGAAGATCTCGTGGTTGAGATTGGCGAAGAAGTTCCGGCGGTCTTGCTCCTGGATGGAGTAAGTGCCAAAATCGGTCGTGTTGAGCAGCGGGTAGCCGCCGACGCCGGCAGCATCGAGCCCACTCCCGAGCGGCGTACTGCTTAGCGGTAGGTAAGGCATGTAGCCGAGTTGTGTCTGCGCCGCGGCATTGTACGCATCCACCGAGGTGAATGGCCCGCCACTTACGATCGGCGGCGTCGTAACTGTTGCGTTGTATCCTGGGGCTCCCTTGGCGAAGGGAGAGCCGGCGAGAATGTAGTTCCCGATGCGGCCCGGATAGGACGGACTGATGTAGGATGGCGGCGGCAACCCGCGATCATTCAGTTGAGAAATGCCTAAGGCGGCCGGATCGGGCCGATCTTTGGTGAGCAACGGATCGTTGTGGTAATAGCTGGCACCCATCGTGATCGAGGTCTTCTCCGTGGACGAACCAGCCACGATGGAGGTTCTGTATTCCGTGTAATTGCCCTGGCCGGTGGCGGCTCCGTAGCGCCCCGAAATCTCGACGCCGTTGTAGTCCTTCTTGGTGATGATGTTCACCACGCCGCCAATCGCGTCGGCACCATAGAGGGACGACGCCCCGTCCTTGAGAACCTCGATCCGCTCGATCATGGAGAGCGGGATGGTGTTCAGGTCCACCGCGGCGCCCTTACTGAACACTGAGTTCGCCAGTCGCTGACCATCTAGCAGCACCAATGTGCTGAGGTTCCGGACCGCGATATTCGCCTCACCGTAACCGCCGTTATTTAACGTCTTGCCGATGTTGCCAGCACCCGAGAACGAGGAACTGACCTTTTTGAGGGCATCCAACACGTCGGTGGCACCACTACTTTGAATGACTTCCGCCGAGACTATCTCGACGGGCGCAGCGGGAATCGCATCTGGGGCAGTCGGAATGTTGGAGCCGGTGACAATCACCTTTTCCATCTTTTCGGGTTGACCGGCCGGCTGAGCGGCCGGCGGGGCCGCGTCTTGGGCGAGCGCGGGGAGGCCGACCGCAGGTACTCCGAGAATCACAGAGCACGCCAGCGGGAGGGCACGGTTGCGTTGAGTTCGGGGTTTTCTCTTCATAAGAGTTGGGCTGTCGGTTTTTTTGTGCGTTTTAACGCGAACGACTGTTTGGACAGACCGCGGTTTAGGCCAACCGTCCGGGCCGGACAAGGAAAAAATGACGGGAACGTAACGGGTTGTTGACGTAACGGAAACAAGTCGCCTGCGAAACCGAACCCGGCAACGCCCTTCCGGCGGCACCTTTTGCCCCAATTCCGATCGTCGATTGGAGGTGCCACCCGGCGCGAGTTCGGCCCCCAACCGCGCGGTCGTGCCCGCCGGTTGTTTTCCCCGATGCCGCCCGTCGGCGCGCCCGGCTGCTTGCCCGCGGCCCGCCAGCCACGGCACCGCGACGGAGTGCTTCGGCGCGCCCTTAAACGAAAAGGCGAACGGAGCAGCCGTTCGCCTCGCCTTCGAATGGTCGCCCGCGCGGGATCGGGGCCTACACTTTGCCCATCTTCTTCAACGCCGCGTAGCAACGCGCCACGGTCGCGAGCGGTTCCTGGCTGCTCTCGTGCTCGACCACGTACACCTGCGTGCCGCCTTTGCTTTCGCACCAGGCAAACACCGCCGGCCAATCGACCTTGTCCTCGCCATAAACCGCTTCGGGGCCGCCGCCGCTGGCCTTGATGTGGATGCTCCGGGCACGGCCGGGGTATTTCTTGAGCACCGCCACCGGATCGGCGCCGCCGTCGCGGCAGTTGCTGGTGTCGAGTTGCATGATGACTTCGGGCTGGGTGTTGCCGAAGAAAAGGTTCCAGGCGGTCTCGCCTTCGAACTTCTCGAAGTCGTGCGCGTGCGCGTGGTAACCGACCGACATGCCGTGCGGCTTCACCTTGCCGGCGACGTCGTTGAAGAGCTTCGCCTTGTCGAGCCACGCCTGCTTGGACTTGTTCTCCATCCAGGGAACGATGAGGAACTTGTTCCCGATGAGGCCGTTGAACTCGATTGTGTCGGTCAGCTTGTCCGACAGGATCGTTTCCAACGGCGTGTGCGTGCCGCAGCATTTAAGGCCATTATCGTCGAGCAGCTTTCGGAGGTCTTTCGCGCTGCGTCCGTGGTAGCCGGCGAACTCGACGTTTTGGTAGCCGATCTTCGCCACTGCGGCGAGCGTGCCGGGCAGGTCCTTGGCGCACTGCTCGCGGACAGAGTAAAGCTGCAGGCCCACGGGGATCTTGCGGGCCGCGGCGGCTTGCACGGCCTGGGCGCCGAGCGCCAGGCCGGCGGTGCCCCAGGCGGCGCGTTGAAGAAAGCGGCGACGATCAAGCTCGGATGGGAACGGAGTCTTCATAGGCAAACGATTGTGTTGATGCGCTGAACGCTGTGTCGGTCGGCACGCTAGGCAGGTGGGCGCCCACCGTCAAGCGGACGCGCAGGCAGGCGATGTTCCGATTTCAAATGGGTGGCTGCGCCGCTGCGGCGGCGCAGGGCGGTGCGGCAGCACTGCCACCACCAAACCAAGATACTACCGCACCGGCACTTGGCTGCCAAAGGTGCTGGGTGGGCTCAGACTGCCCGCCATCATGCAAGAGCAAGGCCATTGGCGTTTCCGGGATAGGCCGCAAGGCGCCTGGGTGGACACGCCGGAGCAGACCTGGAACGCCAAGAGCGGACCGGACAACGTCCCCGGGGTGGTCGCCCAGATCAAGCAGGCCCGCGCCAAAGGCCACGGCATCCTGGGCATGAAACTCATCGGCAACGGCGAGTTCACCCAGGCCGAGGACCGCGAGAAGGCGATGCAGTTCGTGATGAAATCCAACCTGTGCGACGCGGCCGTGGTGGGGTTCAAGAGCACCGCCGAGATTGACGAGACCATCGAACGGATGAACCGCGCCCTGGCGGCGTGAGCGCGGAACGCTGCTGCTGGCTCGGACCGCTTGCAGCGGAGCGTTCAGCGCCTCACACCACAAACTCCAACTCCGGCGCACGCGGGATCAAGCCTTGCGCCGCGCCGTGACCCAGGAAGCGGCGGATGCTCTTCTGGCCGCGCTCGCCGTAAGCCAGCGTCCAGTGGTTGACGTACATGCCCACGAACCGGTCGGCGAGGTCGCGGCCCATGTCGCGCGCGTACTGGAGCGCGTGCTGGACGGCGTCGGCGCGGTGGTCGAGGCTGAACTGGATGCTCGCGGTCAGGATGTCCGAGACGGTTTTCCGCACTGCGGGCGCGTGGCGTTTGTGGATCACGTTTCCGCCCAGCGGCAATGGCAGGCCGTCGTTCTCGCGCCCCCACCAAACGCCGAGGTCCTCGCACACGACCAGGCCTTCGTTTTGCCAGGTGAGCTGGCCTTCGTGGATGATCAGGCCCACGTCCGCCCGGCCCGACTTGACCGCGGCGAAAATCTGGTCGAACGGCACGACGACGCAGTTGAGTTCGCGGGCCGGTTTGCCGAGCCAGAGTTGCAGCGCCAGGAAGGCGCTGGTCATGGTGCCCGGCACGGCGATGCATTGCTGCGAGATTTCGTCGCGGGTGAAGCGCCGTTTGGCCACCAGCATCGGCCCGTAGCCGTCGCCCATGCTCGCGCCGCTGGGCAGCAGGGCGTATTGGTCGCACACGTAGGCGTAGGCGTGAATGCTGATGGCGGTGATGTCCAGTTCGCCGCGCGTGGCACGCTCGTTCAGCGTTTGAATGTCCTGGAGAATGTGCTCGAAGCGCCAGCCGGGCGTCGGGATCAAGTCCTTCGCGAGGGTGTAGAACATGAAGGCGTCGTCCGGATCGGGCGAGTGGCCAAGCGTCAAGGTCCGCGATTCCATGCCGCCAAGGCTAGCCGCGCCGGGTGGATTGTCACGGGCGAAGGCGGCGGCGGACCCTTCCTTGTCACCCGGCCGCGGCATCCCTATCCTGCGCCGCGTGAACGATCATGGGCACGAAGGTGATTTCGTCCGGGAAGACCCCTGGCGGGTGTTCCGGATCATGGCCGAATTCGTGGACGCGTTCGAGACCATGACGCGGGTCGGCCCGGCGGTCACTGTCTTCGGCTCCGCGCGCACGAAGCGGGGTGACAAGTACTACGGCGTGGCCGAGACCCTTTCGCGCGAGTTGGCCAAGCACGGTCTGGCCACGATCACGGGGGGCGGACCCGGAATCATGGAGGCGGCGAACAAGGGCGCGGCCGCGGGCAAGGCGGCCTCGGTGGGGCTCAACATCGCGTTGCCGCAGGAACAGAAAGGCAACCGCTACGCCACCGTGCCGCTGCACTTCCGGTACTTCTTCGCGCGCAAGGTGTGTTTCGTGAAATACAGCATGGGCTTCGTGTTCCTGCCCGGCGGCTTCGGCACGCTGGACGAATTCTTCGAACTCATCACGCTGGCGCAGACCGACAAAATCCCGCGCTTTCCGCTGGTGCTGATCGGCCGCCGGTACTGGGACGGGCTGCTGCGTTGGGCGAAGCAGACTGTCGAAGGCGGCGGGTTCATCAGCCCCGGCGACCTCGAAATGGCGACGTTGGTGGAAGACCCGCTGGAGGCGGCGGAGATCATCCTGGATTACCAGCGCCGCGTCGGCGCGCCGCGGACGGTGTCCAAGGCCTTCGCCTGAGCCGGCCCGCGCAAGCGCATCCCGCGATGAGCAAGCCTTACGAGATTCACCGGTTCCCCAACGGCCTCACGCTGGCGCTGGCGCCCATGCCGGAGATGGCGAGCGTAAGCGTCGGCTTGTGGGTGGCGGTGGGCGGCCGGCACGAAAGCGCGACCCTCAACGGCGCGTCGCATTTCATCGAGCACATGCTGTTCAAAGGCACGCGCCGGCGCTCGGCCCGCGACATTTCGCAGGCGGTCGAGGGCGTGGGCGGTTACCTGAACGCCTTCACCAGCGAGGAGCACACCTGTTTTTACGCCAAGGCGCGCCACGACCGGTTCGCCGAGGTCTTCGACGTGCTGGCGGACATGTTTCTCAACTCCACGTTCGATCCCGGCGAAATGGAAAAAGAGCGGGCGGTGATCAAGGAAGAACTGGCGATGTACAACGACCAGCCCCACCACCGCGTCGAAGAATTGCTCAACGCCATCCAGTGGCCCGACCACCCGCTGGGCCGCCCGCTCACCGGCACCGAGGAAACCATCGCGAGCCTGACCCGCGAGGAACTCCTCGCCTATCGGCGCGAACGCCACGTGGCGCCGGCGGTGCTGGTGGCCGTGGCCGGGCGATTGCGCCCGCGCGAATGCCGGCGCGCCGCCGCCCGCCTGGCTGCCCGGGTCAGGACCGGCGCACTCCCGGAGTCTCTGCCGGTGCAACCGGTGAGGCGCGAGCCCGTGGTTCGCCTTGATCGCCGCCCCGCCGAGCAGACCCAGCTTGCATTGGGCGTGCGCACTTGCTCCCGGCACGACGACCGGCGCTATGCGCTTCGCCTCCTCAACGTGATCCTTGGCGAGAACATGAGTTCGCGGCTCTTCCAGGAACTCCGCGAAGACACCGGCCTGGCCTACAACGTGGCGAGTTCCCTGAGCTTTTTCGAGGATGCCGGCGACCTCGTGGTGGCCGCGGGGCTGGAGGCGGGCAATCTCCTCCAGGCGCTGCGCCTCACCGTCGCCGAATTCCGGCGGCTGAAAGCGAAGCGACCGGCCGCGGCGGAACTGCAGCGCGCCCGCGATTACGTGATCGGCCAGATCGACCTCAGCCTCGAAAACACCGAGCACCAGATGATGTGGCTCGGCGAACAACTCACCGGCTATGGGCGGACGTTCTCGCCCGCGGCCGTGAAACGCCGGCTGGTGCGGGTGACCGGCGCGGAGGTGCAGGCCGCGGCGTGTGATTTCTTTCGTCCCGAGCGACTCAGCCTGGCGCTGGTCGGCCCGGTGCGAAGCCGGACGGGTTTGAAGGAGTTGTTGGCCCGGGTTTAGGCGCGGGGTGCGTCTGGCCTGGGAAAAAGCAAAAAGGGACGGCCGCCCGTCCCTTGCGCAAATCGAGGAGGAGGATCCGCCCGCGGCTAGAAGGTGTAGCCCACGCCGGCGATGAGTTTGAAATCGTTTTCCTTGCGCTCCGTGGCCGGACGGCTGCGGTAGGTATCCTGGGCAATCACTCGGAGGTCCAGATGCTCGGTGAGCTTGGTGGCAACGCCAATTTCCGCGTTCATCACATACTCAGCCCAGTCGTCCACCCGTGGCTGGTAATCGAAGGTCTGCCAGAGTTTGGCATTCTTGTTGATCTGCCAGGTGAACTTCTCGCCGAACCGGATCGTGGCATAGGTGCTTTCGTCCTCTCCGAATAGTTTCTCCACCACGAAGCCGGGGCCGACTTCGCCACTCAGAGTGAACTTGTCGTTCTTGAGCACGTAGTAGCCAGCACCGGGGCCGATCGTCACGCGGTAAGCGATCGACGCGATGTCGTCGTGCAAGGCGTCCACGCGGCCATAGACGTAGAACCGGTCGGTGAACAGGTGGTTGTACTGTCCAAAGCCGGTGGCCGAGGAGGCGTTCACCGTGCCGTGGTCCTGGCCGTAGGTCACTCCCGCTCCGAAAGCCAACTCGTCCCGGGTCCATTTCCGCTCGGTGTTCAGGCCGGCGGTGACGGTGGTGGTATCGGTGTTGCCCCGCGTGAGGGTAGCGCCCAACTGGGCCGTGGTCTTCCAGCCCTTGGGGGCTTCGGCCGTCTGGGCCAGCGCAGTGGTGGCGATGGCGGCGAGGCCGAGGCCGGAGAGGACCGCCACGGTCGTGGGTGTTGTTGATGTTGCTCTCACTGCTCGCACTGATTCGTTGATTAGTGGTTTCGTTGTTCATCCCCGCCAACCTTCGTCGCCCGCCGGCCTTTGCCGGCACCGCGGGGAAAGTTGTCCAAGCGAAGCGCGGTTTCGCGGACACACGCCTGGACATCCGGGAGACGCACATACAGGCTTGCCCGGTCGGCGTCAAGCGGGCCGGAACCCCGGAGTGTCCTGATCGGGTGGCGGCGGGCTGCCGCACCGCGCGGCGCCGCCGCCACGGCGTAGCGCCCCATCTGAAATCAGGACCTTACCGGAGCCCGATTCCGGCCTCGCGGGAGGCGTTTCGAGGGGCCTCCACGCGTCCAGAGGCACCGCTTTACACGCCAATTAATGATAATCCTTTCACAATTGGCGGGCAGCGGCAGGGGCGTCGCTGGCGGGATAGTGTCCGCGAGTTGCGAGGCAGCCAATGCAATCCAACGCGCATGTGAACGGACCAGCCACGGCCTTGGGAAACGCCAGGCCGGGGGACGCGCCTGCCCGCGCGAACGCCCCCGGCGAGAGCCCGTCCGCCGGGCGCTCGCCCGCAGCGCCGGGTCGGGAAAATTCCATCGAAGAGCGGGCCATGCCAACGCCCTCCGGCGGCAATCGCTGGGAAACCGCTTTCGGTTACGCGCGCAATTTTCTGCACAACCGCTTCGTCTATGTCGTGGTGTCGCCGCGGGCGCACGGTTTGTCCGTGGGGATCAACCTGAACCCCGACAAACAGTGCAATTTCGACTGCATCTACTGCGAGGTGAACCGCGAGGTGCCGCCGCGCGAGTCGCACCTGGACGTGCCGGTCATGGTCCGGGAACTCAAGCATACGCTCGCGCTGGTCCGCGACGGCAAGCTCCACGACGTGCCGGGCCTGCAATCCCTGCCGGAAGAACTGCTGCAACTCCGCCACATCACCCTGAGCGGCGACGGCGAACCCACGCTCTGCCCGAACTTCAGCGAGGCGGTCCAGGCCGTTCTGCACGTGCGGGCACTCGGCGATTTTCCGTTCTTCAAAGTGGTGCTGGTTTCCAATGCCACCGGGTTGGACCAACCCAACATCCAGGACGGCCTGCGGGCGCTCACGCCGAAGGACGAGATCTGGTTGAAGCTCGACGGCGGCACCACCGCCTACATCGAGCGGGTGGACCGGCCGAAGGTGCCGCTCGATAAGGTGCTCGCCAACATCCTCCTGATCGCCCGCCAGCGGCCGATCGTGATCCAGAGCCTCTTTCCCAAACTGGGCGGTGAGGAGCCGACCGATGAGGAAATCGCCGCGTATGTCGCGCGGTTGCGCGAACTCAAGGAGGCCGGCGCCCTGATCTCGCTGGTGCAGGTCTATTCGGCCATGCGCCCCACCCTGCACCCGGATTGCCGCCACCTGCCGCTCCGCGCCTTGTCGCGCATCGCCCACGCCGTGCGCGCCGGCGCCGGCCTGCGCGCGGAAGTTTTCTGAGTCATCGCCCGCGGCGGCGAAGTGCAAATCGCTGGCAGAACTCGGGCGTTCTGCGACAGTGCCGCCGGACACCGATGAAGCCGCCCCTGCCCGCCACGAACCGCGCCCATTTTGGCGCTCGCATTCTTCACGACCCCATTCTGGCCCTCGCCTGGGCGTGCGCCGGTCTGGCGTCCATCCTGCCGGGCGCGTCGGCCGCAGACACAACCGCCTTCCCGGTAAACATCCGCGTGGACGCGGCGCACCCCACCGGGCCGCTTCGCGCCATCTGGCGGTTCTTTGGCGCGGACGAGCCGAACTACGCCACCCTGACGAATGGCCGGCGGTTGATCGCCGAACTGGGCGAACTCGCGCCGCAATCCGTCTATTTCCGCGCGCACAACCTGCTCTGCTCCGGCGACGGCACCCCCGCCTTGAAATGGGGTTCCACCGGCGTTTATCGCGAGGATGCCCAAGGCCACCCCATGTATGACTGGAAATTGCTGGACGGCATTTTCGACACATACCTTCAACGGGGCGTGAAGCCTTACGTGGAGATCGGCTTCATGCCCCGGGATCTCTCGGTCAAACCCGAGCCGTACCAACATCACTGATCCCCCGCTGCCAAGTACGACGAGATCTTCACCGGCTGGGCTTACCCGCCGAAGGACTACGTCCGTTGGGGCGAACTCGTCTATGAGTGGACCCGGCATTGCGTGGAAAAGTACGGCCGCGCCGAGGTTGAGCGCTGGTGCTGGGAAGTCTGGAACGAAGCGAACATCGGCTACTGGCGCGGCACGCCTGCGGAGTTTCGCAAGCTGCACGACTACGCGATCGACGGCGTCCGCCACGCCTTGCCGACCGCCCGGGTTGGCGGCCCGGACAGCGCCGGTCACGGCGGCCAGTGGACCCGCGACTTTCTCGAACATTGTCTGCGCGGCACCAACTACGCCACCGGCCGGATCGGCACGCCGCTCGACTTCGTTTCGTTCCACGCCAAAGGCGCCCCCACTTACGTGGATGGCCACGTGCGGATGGGCATCGCCGCCCAACTCCAGACCATCGACGAAGGTTTCCGGCTGGTGGCGTCGTTCCCGGAGTTGAAGGCCACGCCGATCATCCTCGGCGAATCCGATCCCGAAGGTTGTGCCGCCTGCCAGGGACCCCAGCTCGGCTATCGCAACGGAACGATGTGCGCGTCGTACACGGCGGCGAGTTTCGCCCGCAAGCTCGACCTGGCAGAACGCCACGGCGTGAACTTCGAAGGCGCGTTGACGTGGGCCTTCGAGTTCGAGGACCAGCCTTACTTCGTCGGGTTCCGCTCGCTTGCCAGCAACGGCATCGACAAGCCGGTGCTGAACGTGTTTCGCATGTTCAGCCAGATGCGCGGCCGGCGCCTGGCCGTGCACAGCGATGCCGCCGTGCCGCTCGACACGATGCTGAAGAGCGGCGTGCGCGGCCAACCGGACGTCGCCGCGCTCGCCAGCAGGGACGACGACCAACTGTGCGTGCTGGTTTGGCATTACCACGATGACGATCTACCGGGTGCGGCAGCGGAGGTAACCTTGAGCGCCAGCGGTCTGCCGTTGGCGAAAGGCTCGGCCCAGATTCAGCATTTCCGGATCGATCAGGACCACAGCAATGCCTTCACCGCCTGGCAACGCCTGGGTTCGCCGCAGCAGCCGACCGCCGGGCAGTACCGCCAGCTCGAACAGGCCGGGCGGCTGTCCGTTCTCGGCGGACCGGCCCAAGCCGAGATCGTGGACGGCCAGGCGGCCCTCCGCGTCAGCCTGCCGCGGCAGGGGGTGTCGCTGTTGGTGCTCACTTGGAAAGGCACGGCCCGCTAACCGCCTGGCAGGTCCCCATTACCTGCCGCCCGCCACCAGCCGGTGAACGACCCAAACCGGGCCCGGGACGTGGAATCTCATGGCCGACTTCAGATCAATTTCTTTGGTAACCAAACCGGGGCGCGAGGCGTCTTCGGTCAGGTCAACCATCATGTCCCCGCAACAGGAAACCGAAAACCGCCAGGCGATTCGTGTCGCCGGGGCGATAGGTCTGTGATTCAGGCCAACTTCCCCCAATCGCCATGCAACGCTTCACTCCCGGCTTTTGCCTCTTGATCGTCGGCCTGCTCTCCGCCCGGGCAGTCGGTGCGGACGCTGTGACCGCCAACTGGCCCGCCTGGCGCGGCCCGCTGGCGACCGGCGTCGCCCCGCAAGGCAACCCACCCGTGACCTGGAGCGAGACCAGCAACGTGAAATGGAAGGTCGCGATTCCCGGCCGCGGCAAGGGCACGCCGATCGTTTGGGACGATCTCGTGTTCGTCCAAACCGCGACCCCCACCGGCCAGAAGGCGACGCCTGCGGCGGAAGCGCCCGGCGCCAGTCGCCCAACCGGCGGACGCGGTGGCGGGATGAGTACTGAACGACCGACCGAGTCTTATCGATTTGTCCTGCTTTGCCTGAATCGTCGGACCGGCCAGACGGTTTGGCAGAAGGTGCTGAGCGAACAAGTCCCCCACGAAGGACACCATCCAACCGAGGGTTCCTTCGCGTCCGCGTCGCCGGTCACGGACGGCCAGCGCGTTTTCGCCTACTTCGGTTCGCGCGGCCTGTACTGCCTGGACTTCCAGGGCAATCTCAAGTGGTCGAAGGACCTCGGCCGGATGCAGATCAAGATGGCGTTTGGCGAAGGCAGTTCGCCTGCGCTGTCCGGCGGCAAATTGGTGGTGAACTGGGACCAGGAAGGTCCGTGCTTTATCGCGGCGTTCGACACCAACTCCGGCCATGAGCTGTGGCGCCAACCCCGCGAGGAAGGCACCTCCTGGGCGACACCGTTGATCGTTTCTCACGACGGCCGGACCGAGGTGATCACCTCCGCGACGCGCAAGATTCGCAGTTACGATTTGGACACCGGCAAGCTGCTCTGGGAATGCGACGGCATGACGCAGAACGTCATCCCGACGCCGGTGGCCGGCGATGGACTGGTCTTCCCGATCAGCGGCTTTCGCGGCAGTTCCCTGCTCGCCATCCGGCTGGGCCGCACGGGCGATCTCACCGGCAGCGACGCGATTGTCTGGCAACACCACAAGAGTACACCTTACGTGCCGTCGCCGTTGCTTTACGGCAACCGGCTCTACTTCCTCGCCAACAACAATGGCCTGCTCTCGTGCTTCGACGCCAAGTCCGGCAAAGCGTTGATCGACGCGGAACGGCTGGAGGCGTTGCCGGGCGTCTATGCTTCGCCGGTGGGCGCTCACGACCGGGTTTACCTCGTTGGGCGCAACGGCACGACGCTCGTGATCAAGGCGGCCGACAAACTCGAAATCCTGGCCACCAACCGCCTCGACGACCAGTTCGACGCCTCGCCGGCCATCGCGGGCCGCGAACTGTTCCTGCGCGGGATGCAAAACCTTTACTGCCTGGCCGGGGACTGAACCGGTCCGCGGCCGACGGTGAAGCGCAGATCGTTAAATCAAAACCAGAAGGACAGAACCCATGAAGACACAGATCCTGATCGGAGCGGTGACGCTGCTGGCGACTTCCTTGCTCGCGGCAGACGCCAAGGACGAGATCAAGGCCGCGGCGAAGAAACTCGCCGATTCCAGCGGCTACGCCTGGAAGGCCACCACCGAAGCCGGCGGCGGCGGCCGGTTCCGGGCCGGCCCGGTCGAAGGCATGGCGACCAAGGACGGCTTGGTGTGCCTCAAAATGACCTTCGGCGAAAACACCACGGAAGCATTCGTGAAGGGCGAGAAAGGCGCCATCAAGACCGACGAAGGCTGGCAATCGCTGGCCGAAGCGGCGGAAGGTGGCGGCGGCGGCCAGCCGAATCGCGGCCGTTTCATGGGCCGGATGCTCCAGAATTACAAGGCACCCGCCGCCCAGGCCGTGGAGTTGGCCGAGCAAGCCAGGGACCTCAAAGCGGAGGGCGACGTCTGCAGCGGCGCCTTGACCGAAGACGGCGTGAAGGCACTGGTGACCTTCCGTCGCGCGGGCGGCACCGCCCCGAAGTCAGCGATGCCAAAGGCACGGTCAAGTTCTGGGTCAAGGACGGCGTCCTGACCAAGTACGAGTACCACGTCCAAGGCAAGGTCACCTTCAACGAGCGGGAGATGAACATCGACCGCACCACGACCGTTGAGATCAAAGACATCGGCAAAGCGAAGATCGAAGTGCCGGAGGAAGCGAAGAAGAAGCTTTCTTAAGCCTGCTCGTTTGCCCGTGCGAGGCTGCGGTTGGCAACACCGCAGCCTCGTTCGTTTTCGGGGGCCGCCGATGACCGATTTGCCCCTGGGAACCCAACCTGCTTCGTTACCTGGCAATGACCGATCCCCAGATCGCAAGCCTGCTCATCCAACTTTACGGACCCGGCGCCGCGGGTGTTCAAGCACCGCTCGATGCCTTGCTCGCCCGCCACATCGCGACGCACCCACCCAAGGCTGCCGCCCGCCAGCGCGTGCCACTCACCGCTGCCGACGTGATGCTGATCACCTACGGCGACCAGGTGCGCGAGCCGGGCATCCCGCCGCTGCGCACGCTCGCCGGGTTCTGCGAGCGTCATCTGCGCGGCGGCGTCAGCGCCGTCCACCTGCTCCCGCATTATCCATACACCTCGGACGACGGCTTCGCGGTCACGGACTACCGCGCGGTCAACCCGAACCTCGGCACCTGGGAAGACGTGGCCGCGCTGGGCCGCTCGTTCGATCTGATGTTCGACGCGGTCTTCAACCACCTCTCCGCGCAAAGCGGCTGGTTCCAGCGCTTCCTCGCCGACGATCCGGCCTTTCGCGATTTCTTCGTCACCGTCGAAGGCAACCCTGATCTCTCGCAGGTGGTGCGGCCGCGTGCCCTGCCCTTGCTAACCGAGTTCGCCAGCGCCTCCGGCCCGCGACGCGTCTGGACCACCTTCAGCGCCGATCAGGTGGACCTCAACGTGCGCAACCCGGCCGTCCTGCTCGCGTTGTTGGACACGCTGTTGTTCTACGTTGCCCGCGGCGCGCGCTTCCTGCGGCTCGACGCCATCGCATATCTCTGGAAGGAAATCGGGACGCCTTGCATCCACCTCCCACAAACGCACGCGGTCATCCAGCTCATGCGGGCGGTGCTGGACCGCGCGGCGCCCGAAACACTTTTGATCACGGAGACCAACGTGCCGCACCGCGACAACCTCAGCTATTTCGGCAACGGCACGAACGAGGCCCAACTCGTGTACAACTTCGCCTTGCCGCCGCTCGTCTTGCACGCGCTCCTTCGCGGCAATGCCACCCACCTGGCGCACTGGGCCGCGGCGCTGCGCCTGCCTTCCGACCAGGTGACGTTCCTCAACTTCACCGCGTCCCACGACGGCATTGGCTTGAACCCGGTCCGCGGCATTCTGCCCCCGGCGGAAATCGACTTCCTGGTGGACCGCTGCCAGGCCCACGGCGGCTTCATTTCGTACAAGGACAATCCGGACGGCTCGAAGAGCCCGTACGAGATGAACATCGTCTATTTCGACGCGCTCTCGAACGCTGCGGCCGGCGAGGAGTTGGATGTGCAAGTCAAGCGGTTCCTGGTTTCGCAGGCCATCATGCTCGCGCTCCCCGGCCTGCCAGGCATCTACGTCCACTCGCTGCTCGGCTCGCGCAACGACCGTGAAGCCACGCTGGCCAGCGGCATCCCGCGACGCATCAATCGACGCAAGTTCCTGCGCGCCGAACTGGAGCGCGAACTCACGAATGCGAATTCGCTTCGCCACCGCGTCTTCGCGGGCTATCGCCGCCTGTTGGCAGCGCGCGTGCGCCACCCGGCGTTCGGGCCGCTCGCCGCTCAGCAAGTGCTGCAATTGCCGCCGACGGTTTTTGGCCTGCTGCGTTCGACCTCGGATGAAACCCTGCTCGCGTTGCACAACCTGACCCGCGAACCCGTAAGCCTGCGACTGCCGGCCGAAGCCAACCCGCGAAACGGTTGGCGATCCTTGTTGGCACCGACGGCGACGCCGTTCAACAGCACCGTCACGCTTGCGCCTTACGAAGTCCTTTGGGCCGCCGCGGGCTGAATCGGGCTTTGCGCCTCGCCCACTGACGCGCGCAAAAAGGCCGTCAACGCTGGCCAGTCGCCGCTCCCATCGGTTTGGGCTGACCGCGTCGCGGTCAAGTGCCAGGTCTGCCAGCCCGCCTGCCGCGCGGGTTCCACGTCGTTATCGGGCCGGTCGCCCACCATCAGAATTTCGCGACGCGCAATGCCCATCGCCTGGAACCGCGCGCTGAGCAATTGAAACACATGCGGGTCCGGCTTGCTAAACCCGTGCTCGAACGACCAGAAACTTGCCCTTTCCGCAAACACCCGCCGGCTCAGCCCGACGCTTGCCAGCGCCCCGTCCAGTTCGCGCAGCGTGTAAGGCTGGGCATTCGAGGCAATGCCCAGCACCGCGCCGCGCGCGGCCAGTTCGCGCAGCAGGTCCGCCGCCTCTGATCGCGGACGCACCGTTCGGGTGAGTTGCATCTGTTCGTAAAGCCAGGTGTCGCGCTTGGCAACTTCGAGTCGCGCCAAGGCGGGCGCCACCTCCGCCACAATGTCGGGCCAGAAGACCTCGGGACAGACTATGCCGGCAGCGCGCGCGCGCGAGTGGTCGGCGGCAATGACTTCCTGGCAGCGCTGCGCGAACTCATCCAGCGACGGCGCCGCCGCTGCGCCCGGCAGGCGCGCCCACAGCTTTTGCCAGCGCCGCTCGGCGTCCGCCGGCGCGGGCAACACTTCCAGCAACGTCTGGTAAACGTCGAAAACCACCGCACGCACGCTCACGTTTCGCTCCTCCACAACAGCGGGAACTGGTGCTCCGAATCGAGTTTCGAGCGCAGGAAATCTTGTTGGATTTCCACGGCAGCGCGGGGTTCCGGCGCGTGCCGCGGACGGCGTTGAAGCAATTCAACGAATCGCCGGCCATAGGTTTCGCCGCCCAGCCACGCCTCGGCCGAGTCGGGCCAGGCGCTGGGCTGCAGACGCCGGTCCGCTGCCCGCCCCCGCCAGGCTCGCAAGGACGGATTCAGCGCCGCGCAGGCCGCCCAGCTTTCCTCGGCGGGCCAACGCAGCACTTCGAGTTGCGCGGTCAAGGTGAGCCGGCTGAAGGGCACCACCGCCGGCTCGCGGTCGCTTGCTAATAGCAGTGGCTCGCCCGCGAGGCGTTGGCAGGACGCCGGCAGTTCCGCCTTCCAGGCGCGGAAGAATCGCTGTTGCCGACGCCGCTCCGCGCGCCAGTCAAACAGCCCGGTCGCCACCCGCACGTCAGCGTAGGATTGCGGAAACCGGAAACCGAACCGCGCCAGGTCCGGCGCGATGTTCGGCAGCCGCCGGGCGACGAGCGGCCGCCCCGCCGCCGCCGCCTCGATATATGGCAGACCGAAGCCTTCGAGGATCGAAGTCAGCAGCACACATTCGCTGGCGGCGAGCAGTTCCAGCACCGAAGGCTTCGAGCGTTCGTCGCCGGCCAGCACGCTCAACCGCAGGCGCCAGCCCTGTTGGCGGCTCGCCTCGCACAACCGGTTGCCGTAAGCCGCTTCGTCGGCCGAACTCACGCCGCCGGTGGTCACCAACAGCGCTTCCGGCCGCAGCCACCGGCCCAGCAGGAGCGCTTCAGCCACGTTCTTGCGTCGTAACAAACGGCACGGCAGCAGCCAGACGGGCACCCGCTCGCCCAGTGTGCGCGCCAGCCAATCGCGCGCCGCGGTCACGGCGGCGCGCCTTGGCGGGGTCGGTTTGTCGCTGAGGTTGGGCAGCCAGGCCGCGCGCGGGCCCAGCCGGCAACGCAGCACGCGCGCATCGGCGTTGTTAATGGCCACGTGGCGAATCCGCCGGCTCGCGGCGAAGACCACCGCGGCCACCGCGCGCAGATTCGGCCACCCCGCCCGCCGCATTTCCGGCCACCGCTGCCAGCGGTTCTCGAACCACCAGTCGTGATGATGTGAAACCAGCGGCACGCCGCGTCGTTCGCAGGCAGAGGCGAGCTCGCGTGCCAGGAGCGTGTTGCGACCCACCCCCAGGTTGTGCGCCCACACCACAGTCTCCTCGGTGCCGGCGAGCAACCGTTCACAGGCCCGCCGCACATCGGCCAGGATTCGTGCGGGCGAGCGCCTTTGTTCGGACAGGTAACGGAAAGCCGGCTCCACCACCCAAGCCACGCGGCAATCGGAGTTCGCTTTTCGGAACCGATCGTCCCACAGCGGGTCGGCCGCCTCGCCGGTCGCCAACACCACCGTGTCCGCGCCCAAAGCCCGCCGCAGATGCGGCACCGCCAGCTCGATGACCCGGCGGATGCCACCCGGCCGAAAGTGATAATGAACGATGACCAGTCGCAACCACGGTAATTTTCAGGGGGCAAGGCCGGGGGTCAAATCGCATTTTCGGCAGCAAGGATTTTCAGCGATGCCCGGCAATCCTCGCTTGCCACCGGCCGGGGTGTGAACCGATAGTTACCCTAGCATGGCGGATTTCTTCCAGACTGGCGCCATTGCCACCTTGCACCGGCTGGGCCTGCCGGACGTGGCGCGGCTCGAACAACAGCTCCAGGAGTACAGCCGGGAGACACCGATCGCGTTGGTGCTGCCCTGCCACGCACGGGAGCTGCGCACGCCCGCGCTACGGGGCATCCTCCGCGAACTCCGGCAGGTGCCCTACCTGCGCCAGGTGATCGTGGGTCTCGATGGCGCGAACGCGGAGGATTGGCGCCGCGCGCGCCGGCTGTTTCGCACGCTGCCCCAGAACCCGGTGCTGTTGTGGAACGACGGCCAGCGCATGAAACGACTGCTGGAGAAGCTCGAGGCGGCCGACTTGTCGATCGGGCAGGCCGGCAAGGGCCGCAACGTCTGGCTGTGCTGGGGTTTTGTCATCGCCAGCGGCCAAAGCCGGATGGTCGCCATGCACGATTGCGACATCCTCACCTACAACCGGGAATTGCTGGCCCGCCTCTGCTATCCGGTGGCGCATCCGAGTCTGGGCTTCGACTTCTGCAAAGGCTACTACGCGCGGTGCAGCACCCAACTCAACGGGCGGGTCATGCGGCTGCTCGTGACACCTCTGTTGCGCGCGCTCAAGAGCATCGTCGGCCAAGTGCCGTTCCTGGTTTACCTCGACACCTACCGCTATCCGCTGGCCGGCGAATTCTCGCTCGACGTGGACCTGGTGCGCCGCAATCGCATTCCGTCGGATTGGGGGCTGGAAATCGGGCTGCTGGCGGAGGTCTATCGCAACTGCGCGCCGCGCGCCATCTGCCAGTCCGAATTGTGCGACAACTACGACCACAAGCACCAGGAACTGTCGCCACGCGACGACGAGAAAGGCCTGAACCGGATGGCCGTGGACGTGACCAAATCAGTCTTCATTCGGATGGCCGCCGAGGGCATCAAGCTCGACGCCGGGCTTTTCGACACCCTGGCCAGCGCGTACATGCGGCAGGCCGAAGACACGCTGCGGTTTTACGCCGCCGACGCGGCCGTCAACGGCCTGCGCTATCCGCGGCACGAAGAAGAGAAGGCCACCGCCACCTTCGCCCGGAGCATCCAGACCGCCGCCAAAGCCTTCCTGCAAGACCCGCTCTGGACGCCGCTCATCCCGAATTGGAACCGCGTGCAATCCGCGCTGCCGGACTTTCTGGACGAGTTCCACCACGCCGTGACCCTGGACAACAAGAACTGACCGCCGCTTCTCCGCAAAACTAGCGGCCCAAAAACGCGAGCGGCAGCGGGACTGGGATCGACCGCCGGGATCCGCGCAGCGAAGTAAAGTATTTCCAAACGTGGGAGCGCGGGCTAAAGAGGGTGCGTGCGTCCGTAGCTCAATTGGATAGAGCTTCTGACTTCGGATCAGAAGGTTGCAGGTTCGAGTCCTGCCGGACGCGCCATCCTCATAATCAATGCCTTACGTCTGCAATCTCCAAAAGTCACAATGCTAGGTTACAATAAGTCCAGGGATGTCCAGCATCGTCCAGCACCTTTCCAAAGGGCTGTGGCGAGCATCGATGGACCGTCACGAAGAGTGTCCGGTCATCGCTCGCGGCGTCGTGTGATTCCAAGCTCAACCGAACCGGTGACAAGCGAACGGTGGGCGGCGGTCAGTTGTCGCCGACCCAGGTAGTGTCCAAGGCCAAGTCTGCCCGGAACCAGATTCCCCCGCGTTTTACGGCGGAACGTTTTCACCGGTACAGCACCGGTTCCTTCCGCCAGTCCTTGTCCTTGTCGAAGCCCATCTCGGCGACGCGGGGACGGCGCTCGCGCAGGCGGACAGATTCGATGCCCAGCAGGCAGCCTTGCGAGGCCGGGTTCCGGCCCACGCAATCCAGGCGCAGCGTGTAGTCGCCCGGCTCGGGCCAGAAGTCGAGCAGGTGCACCTCCTCGTTCCCGGTCTTGGCGCTGTAGAAATCGACCGGCCCGCCCAGCTTCACGCCATTGACGGAGACCTGGTAGCGGCCGAAATCGTAGGACTTGGTGGCGTTGAGCAACAGTCGCAGCGGCTCCTTCTTCGTGACCTTGAACGGGATTTCCAGCCAGGCGCCTTCCGGTTTCGCGGGACGGTAGAGCAGTTGCGGACCGTCGTAGAAATCGAGTTGCTGTGGCGTGACCTCGCCAGGGCCGTGGTGGCTGGCGTCGGCGAAGTCGCGGGCGTAGGCGATGACGCGTTCCAGGCTGGGCAGGCGCCGTTCGCTGGCCGGCGGCACGGGCGGTTGCGGCGTAGGCTCGCCGGTCTGGTACCAGAACGCCACGCTGGCGTAGTCGTCTTCGCGCTCGTTCCAGCTCGTGGATTTGTTGGCGGGATTCTCGTCCGGCGCGATCCAGCCGAAGTGCTCCAACGTGAACTTGATCCCGGTGTCGAAGACGAGCGGGTCGTTGAGGTGCCAGCGATACGCGGCGGTGTGTCCGCCGACAATCCCCCACTGGTCGAAGTACGGCACCCCGAAATACGGCGTGCTCGTGGTCTGCAGGCCCCACGCGGAAAGGAAATAATCCTCCGTGCCGGTGCCCCAGATCGAAGGTTTCGCCTCGCCGTCGATGTAGATCTTCTCGTCGCCTTCGCCGAACCACGCCGGGCTGCGGGTGCGCACCGCGAGCACGGTGCCGACGTACTGGCCCTTGCCCTGGGTGTCGAGCAGCACGTAGTCCTGGCCGTGCCGGACCGGATATTCCTGGCGGTAGTGGGCGTAAAAGTACGGCGTGTCGTCGGGCAGGCTGTCCTTCTTGATCCAGTCGATGTTGTAGTAGAGGAGGCTGATCGGCTTCTCGCTCTGGTTGACGATCTCGATCCGCGCGGATTTCCGAAACGGCATCTGCCAAAAGCAATTGTAGGAGTCCGCGTCCTCGACGATGACCGGCAGGCTGATCACCTCGCGGCGCTGGCCAAAGCAGTTCGCGAAGAAGTCCCCCACCGGCGCCTCGACGGCGGGCCGCTCGCTGCCATCCCAGAACATCCGGAGCAACATTTCCTGGTGATTCGCCGAGCCGCTCTTCGCCCAACCTTGCGGTTCGGGGCCGAGGAAGGTGACCCAGATGTGGGTGATCACGCCGGGGCCTGGTTCGTCCAGCAGGACATGGGTGGCGCCGGGCGGGACGGTGAAGTTGTCCCAGTTGCTCGCCTCGTCGAGGTCGCCGCGCGGCTCGGCCTTCGGGTCGAACTTCGCGTCCGGACCGCGCCGCAGCGGACCGACCCGCGAGGTCGAGGTGGCGCGCATCGAGCGGCCGGATTGGGGTTTGGCGAGGTCGTCGAGCGGTCCGGCCGAAACCGCGGCGCACAGGACACAGGCGAAGAGTAATGAGGGACGCATGGCCAGGCTTGTAATCCCGCCGCGAGGCGGAAGCAACCGAAAGCCGGACGCGAACCGGGGGCGCCGGTAGCGGTGAGTTCGCCGGCTGTGTGTTGGAAGCGCCGATGTCCTTCCGGCCTCCGAGCCGGCTAATCCGCCTTGCGCAGCACGGCGACATAGGCGCCGTCGGCTTTGTCGTCGGGCGGAAACAGTTCGCGTTCGGTCGCCACCGTGAATTCGGGGTGGGCGACGATGAAGGCGTCCACCACGCCGCGGTTCTCCTCGGACTCCAGACTGCACGTGCTGTAAGCCAGGGTGCCACCGGGGCAGAGCAGCGGCGCGGCTTGTTCGAGCAGGGCGAGCTGGGCCCGCGACAGGCGCGCGATCTCTTCCAGGCGCAGGCGCCACCGCAAGTCCAGTCGGCGCCGGACGACGCCGGTGTTCGAACACGGCGCGTCCACGAGGATGCGGTCGAACTCGCGCAGCGGCGCGTCCTCGACGGAGGCGACGACGGTGCAATCGGCGCAGAGCCGCTCGCAGTTTTCACTGAGACGCTGGCGGCGCGCGACCGAAGGCTCGACCGCCACGAGGGACACGTCGTTTTCGAGCATCTGGGCGAGCAGGGTGGTCTTGCCGCCCGGTGCCGCGCACAGATCGAGGACGCGGTCGCCGGGCTTGGGGTCCAGCATCCGCGGCGCGAGCAACGTGCTGGGATCCTGGACGTAAAACCAGCCCTGACGGAAGCTGGCCAGGCTGCCCAGTGGCGGGTGCGACTTCAGCTCGAACACCAGGTTTTCCGGAATCCAGTCCCAGCGCCCGAAGTCGTAGCTGAAGTCCTCGATCCGCCATTGCTCGATCAACTTGGCGGGCTCCACCATCAAGGTGTTCATGCGCGCAAACGTGCGCGGCGGGGTGTTGTTCCATGCGAGCAGTCGTGCCGTTCGCGCCGCGCCCCAGCGGGCCGACCACCGGTCCACCAGCCAACCGGGGTGCGACCACCCGACCGCCGGGTTGTCCGTTTTGAGGCGGTCGAGCAAGGCGCGGGTCGCCTCGCGTTCGCGGGCCAAGCCGCGCAGGATAGCGTTAACGAACCCCGAATCGCCCGGCCCGGCCAGGCTGACGGTCTCGTTGACGGCGGCGTGGTCCGGGACGCGGTCGAGCCAGAACAACTGGTACAAGCCGAGCCGGAGCAGAACTTGCACGGCGGGCGTCTGGCGGCGGGAGCCGGTCTTGCGCTCGATCAGCCAGTCGAGCGTGGCCTGCCAGCGCACCACCCCGAAGACGAGTTCCTGGGCCAGGCCCCGGTCCACGGCCGGCAGCCGGACCGCGGCCAGGGCGGCGTCCAACAAGTCTTCGACGTAATCGCGGCCCGTTTCACGGTCGAGCAAAACGCGGAAGGCAATTTCTCTTGGTTTGCGCTGCAACACTTGGCAATATTGACGGTCACGTTCTTGGAAGCGAGTCGTAAACGGACATGAGAGAAGAGCTAGAAAGTCTGGTCTCGACAGGCAAGATCGAACGCCGCCACGTGGATCCCTTGTTGACGTTGATCCAGTGCGGGTTCTGCGAGCACCGCGGGTGGGGATTCGGTCGCATCCGGCAAGTGGACCCGGTCTTTGGCCGGTTCACCATCGATTTCACGAACAAGCCGGGCCATTCGATGGACCTCGCCTTCGCGGCCGAACTGCTCAAGGCCATCCCGCGCGACCACATCCTCGCCCGCAAGGCGGAAGATCTCGCCGGGTTGCGCCAGATGGCCGCCCTGCACCACCTCGACGTCATCAAGCTGGTGCTGCGAAGCTTCGGTGGCAAGGCCACGGTGGACCAACTCCAGCGCGCGCTGGTGCCTGACGTCATCGCCACCGACTGGCGGAAATGGTGGGAAGCCGCGCGCCAGGAGATGAAACGCGACGGCCACTTCACGGTGCCGCTGAAAAAGACCGAACCGATCGTTTACCAGGAGGCCGAGGTCAGTCTGCAGGATCGCTTGATGACGGACTTTCGCGCCGCCCGTGGCCTGAAAGCCCGGCTGGTCATCGCCGGCGAGTTGCTGAAATCCATCGCCGACCTGACCGACGCCAAGGCGACGGCGACCGAGGCGATCGCCACGCTGAATTCCGAGATCGCCAGCCATCAGCGCACCATGCCCGCGCTGGCGCTCGAAGCGATCTTCATGCGCGACGACTTGCGCCAGGCCGTCGGGGCGGACGCCCCGGCGGAAGGCGAAATGGCCGCCACCGCGATCTGGGCTCAAGTGAGCGACGCGGGCGAGGTGTTGGAACAGGTTTCCGGACCGAAGCACAAACGCGCGCTCCAATCGTTCCGCGACGCCAACCCCTTAGGCTGGCATGGGGCGTTGCTGCAAGGGCTCAACTCCCTCAGCGCCAAGCTCTGCGCGGAATGCGCAAGCCTCCTCATCGAAGGCGACCATTGGCTGGCGCTGAAGGACCGGGTGCTGCGGCTCGTCAGTCAGCACGCGGCCAGCAGCGAACTGCTGTACTGGCTGGCCAAGGAGCGCAGCACCGACCAGTTCGCGGACATTCTCGGGCCGGAGGTTTTCCGCGCCATGCTGAGCGCCATCGAGCGGGACCAGTTCAACGAGCGCAAAAAGCACCAGCTTCGCGACTACATCATGGACGACTCCGTGCTCTTGGTGGAGTTGATCGAGTCGGCGGACATCGAAGTCATCAAAGACCTGACGCGCGCCCTCCAGCTTTCGCCGAGCTTCGATGACATGGACAAGCGCTCCTTGCTGGCGCGCATCGTGAAGCATTTCCCGGCGGTGCAATCGTTGATCTCCAGCGAGCACACCCGGCAGGACAACTCCCTCGTCGTCTCCTGGGAAAGCCTGGAGCGGCGCCGGCAGGAATACCACGAACTGGTCGAAAAGAAGATTCCGGCCAACTCGCGCGACATCGCGGTGGCGCGGAGCTACGGCGACCTGCGCGAAAACCACGAATACAAGGCGGCGAAGGAGCAACACCGCCTGTTGATGCTCCGCAAGGCCGAACTCGAAAACCAGCTCCTGCGCGCCCGGGGCACTGACTTCTCGGATACGCGCGCGGACGCGGTGGGCATCGGGACGAGCATGCGCGTCCTCGAGTTGGGACGCCAACACCGCGAGACGCTCACGATTTTGGGAGCCTGGGATTTCGACACCACAAACCACGTCGTCAGCTACCTCAGTCCGCTGGCCCAGTCGTTGATGGGCAAAAAGGTGGGCGACGAAACCGAGTTGGAGTTGGAAGGCCAGACCGCGCGCTACCGCATCGAGTCCATCGCGGTGTACCAGCCGACCCCCCCGGCCGTCTCGCAGACGATTCCCGCGACGGAGCTGGTGGCGGCGGCAGTTCCGGAAACTGCGCCGGTCCAGCCGGTCGAAGTCCCGCCCGCACCTGCGCCAGCGGACTCAGCTCTCGCGGTGGCAACTGGCGAAACCGCCTCCTCGACGACGCCGACGATCGCTTCCACGCCCGCACCGGACAGTGTGGCTGCCGCTTCGCCGGAGCCCGGGCCGGCGGCTTGAGGCGCGGTTCGGTTGGGCGGCTCCCGCGGCAGGGGCTATTCTCCAACCTGTTGCGTGTGTGGAACAACTGCCTGGAACAACCCACCACTGGCCGCCTTTCTCGTTGACGGTGGTGGAGGGCGAGGTAAAATTCGCTTCTTACTGATCGGACACCGATTAGTTTAATCGCGAACTCGAAAACGAACATACTATGCCTGTGAAAGTAGCAATCAACGGCTTTGGCCGGATCGGCCGTCTGGTCTTCCGCGCCATGGTGGAACAAGGCCTCGTGGGCAAGGACGTCCAGGTCGTCGCCGTCGGCGATATCGTCCCCGCCGACAATCTCGCCTACCTGCTCAAGTACGATTCGATCCAGGGCCGTTTCAACGGCACGGTCGGCTCCAAGAAATCCGCCGCCGACAAGACCGAGGACGATGTCTTGGTGGTCAACGGCATGGACATCAAGGTCGTCAGCGCCAAGACCCCGGCTGAGTTGCCGTGGAAGGCGATGGGCGTGGATGTCGTGATCGAGTCCACCGGCTTGTTCACCGACGCCGCCAAGGACAACCCGAAATCCTGCTACGGCCACATCACCGCCGGCGCCAAGAAGGTCATCATCAGTGCCCCCGGCAAGAACGAAGACATCACCGTGGTGATGGGCGTGAACCACGAGAAGTACGACCCTGCCAAGCACCATGTCATCTCGAACGCCTCCTGCACGACGAACTGCCTCGCCCCGATCGTCCATGTCCTGCTCAAGGAAGGCTTCGGCATCGAGGAAGGTCTCATGACCACGGTGCACTCCTACACCGCCACGCAGAAGACCGTGGACGGCCCGAGCAAGAAGGACTGGAAAGGGGGCCGCAGCGCTGCCATCAACATCATCCCGTCCACGACCGGCGCCGCGAGGGCCGTCGGCCTGGCGATCCCCGAAGTCAAGGGCAAGCTCACCGGCATGGCCTTGCGCGTCCCGACCCCGACCGTGTCGGTCGTGGACCTCACCGTCCGTACGGTCAAGGACACCAGCTACGACGAAATCTCGGCCGCGATGAAGAAGGCGAGCGAGACCTACCTCAAGGGCATCCTCGAGTACACCGAAGACGAAGTGGTCAGCAGCGACTTCATCCACTGCCAGTCCAGCTCCGTTTACGACCAGGGTTCGGGCATCGGCCTGAGCAAGCGGTTCTTCAAGCTCGTGAGCTGGTACGACAACGAGTGGGGCTACAGCAACCGCGTGGGCGACCTGCTCAAATACATGATCAGCAAGGGTCTGTAAGCGCAGGTCACCTTAGGTTTTCGCGAACGGCGGTCCGGCAAGGGGTCGCCGTTTTTGTCATGCTGCCCATCACCACCGGGCTGTGGCATGCGTAAACTCCAAAGTTAGAATGGTAGGCTTTGCCGCTACACGACGCTCAGGCGTAGTGCGGAAAATCAAGGGTCTGGAAGCCCGTTTACGGTTGCGGTGGCTTGCTGAGAGGACTAAATGAGTCGCTCGGCCACGCCGGCAGAGGCGACAAGGCGTCTCTTTCTGCCGGCCAGGGACGATCCAGTCTCCGAGAACCCTGTATGTACTCTTCGTTAACAATTCGGCGGTTTCGATGCTTTCGCGAGTTGAAACTCGAAGGATTGCGCCGCGTCAACTTGGTTACAGGCCTGAACAACGTCGGTAAGACCACGTTGCTGGAAGCCTTGTTCCTTCTTGTTGGCGGCTTCAACCCTTCCCTCCCGTGGCGTGTGAATACCCTCCGCGGCATGGAAACGCTGGTGGGCAATCCCGAAGATCAATGGGGTTGGCTCTTCCATAACCACGAAATCAACCAAGATATTGAGATCGTCGCCGCGGACACAGACGGAGGGACGGATACGCTGCGAGTCCACTTAGGCAGTGCGCAAGAGTTCGAGCGCATCACGAAAGGCCAGCGCGAACTGCCAGTTGAGATTTCTCGGACGCTGCCGATCTTGCAAGCGGGTGCTGAGATTCCGTCCACGCGTCTTCCAGTTGAGCTCTCAGATCTGATCCTCGACTTCCACGAACACCGTGGAAAGACAGTCGTGTCACGCGCGTCGCTCGCGAGCGATGGACGTATTCGTCTTGATCAAACCAAACAGAATGGATTTCGTCCCGGGGCGTTCCTCGCGACACGCATTCGGACCGCGGCTGAGGATTCTGACCGCCTGAGCCGGCTTAAGCGCCAGAAGCGTGATAAACAAGTAGTCGATGTCCTGAGGGCGACCGAGCCGAACCTAAACGATCTCACCATCTTGGCAGTTGGCGGAGAATTCGTCATCCATGCTGAGGTCAATGGCGTTGGCTTGATCCCAGTACCAATGCTTGGCGAGGGGGTTGGACGGCTGTTGTCGCTAACATTGACTGTCTTGACGACGCCAGGCGGTATAGTTCTGGTCGATGAAATTGAAAATGGCGTTCACCATAGCGCGCTTCGAAGAGTCTGGAGGGGACTTGCCACTGCTGCCTTGGATGGGGGCACCCAACTCGTAGCGACCACCCACAGCGCGGAGTGCATTCGCGCCGCGGACGAGGCGGCGCGCAAAGGCGACAGCTACGACCTCGCCCTTATCCGACTGGATCGCGTCGAGGGTGAAATCAAGGCCACCGTAATGGGCGAGGAGACCATGCGCACCGCCAAGGAGTTCGGTTGGGAGCTACGATGAAACTGGTCCTGTGCGAGGGGGAGGATGACCAAGCTGTAATCGAAGGCTTGATCAAGAGCGGAAGCGTGTCGGGCATCACCGTTGAACAGTACAAGGGCACGCCAAAGTTCCGTGAATTTCTTCTGGCACTTCCCCAACGAGGGGAGTTTACACGACGCGAGGTAACCAGTTTGGGCATCCAGATGGACGCTGACACCGACCGCGCCGCTGCCTGGCAGCGGGTTAAGGACTGCGTGAAGGAAGCATTTGGTGTGGAATTGTTACGGGAGGGCAAGTTTGCCGGTAGCCGCCTGCGCATCGCTGGCTTCATCACCGGCGTAGGCGACCGCGGTTGCCTTGAAGACGTCTGCCTTGAAGCGGTCCGCGACTTTCCGGGATTCGTTTGTCTCGACCAGTACTTCCAGTGCCTCTGCCGCGAAACGGGCAAAACGAGTTTTCATGGAAAAGCCCGTTTCCGCGCCTGGATGGCATCACAAAGCGATTTCGACCTGCGGGTCGGCAAGGCGGCCAAAGAAGGTCATCTGCCGTGGAACAGCCCGGCGTTTGACGGATTGCGCAACTTCCTTCGTACCCTTTGATTTCGACGAGCGCCTGGCGGTTTGCCGGCATCCGCGCCAAATGATCATGCCGCCGCGTGCGGCGAGGATTCACGATCCAACAAGGTGGTGGCCAACTGGCGCGCCTCTTCGATGAGTGCGAAATCTCGCGCCAAATCGCCAAACCGGAATTGCGGCAAACCGCTCTGCGCCTGGCCCAGCAATTCGCCCGGCCCGCGCAAGGCCAGGTCCGCCTCTGCAATGCGAAAACCATCGTTGGTTTCTTCGAGCACCTTGAGCCGTTGCCGGGCCTCGGCGGTCTTCGCCGCAGCGACGAGAATGCAGTACGCCGGATGCGGACTGCGCGCGACGCGACCGCGGAGCTGGTGCAGTTGGGCAAGGCCAAAACTTTCCGCGCTTTCGATCACCATCACGTTCGCGTTCGGCACATCCACCCCCACCTCCACCACGGAGGTCGCCACCAACGCCGGCAACCGGTTCGCACGAAAATCGGCCATCGTCCGCTCCTTTTCCTCGGCGGGCATCCGGCCATGCAGGAGTCCGACCCGATGCGGCGCCAGCGCGTTTTTCAGGCGCTCGAACTCGGCCAGCACGGCTTTCGTGCCGGCGGCCAGATCGGCGTCTTCGACGCGCGGATAAACGACGAACGCCTGCCGCCCCTGGCGGAGCTGGTCGCGCACGAACTCCCAAACCTTGGGCAGCCGATCCGCCCCGCGAACGAACGTCCGCAAGCTGCCGCGCCCCGCCGGCAAGGCGTCGATGACCGACACGTCGAGGTCGCCGTAAAGCGTCAGGCCCAGCGTGCGCGGGATGGGCGTCGCGGTCATGACCAGCAGGTGCGGGTAGCGACCTTTGCGAACGAGTTGCTCGCGCTGCGCCACGCCGAACTTGTGCTGCTCGTCGATGATCACCAGGCCCAGTTTGTCCGGCGCAAACGTCGGTTCGAGCAAGGCGTGCGTGCCCACCCAGAGCGTGACCGGCCGCGAGGCGCGCGGCGCTGAAGCGGGCGCGAACAAGGTCGCACCGTTAGCGCCGTCCGTCTTGCGGCTGCCGGTGTGCAGCTCGACCGCCACGCCCAGCGGCTCGAACCAGGCGCGGAACCGCGCGAACTGCTGGCCGGCGAGCACCTCGGTGGGCGCCATGAATGCGACGTCGAAACCGCTCTCCAGCGCCATCAACGCGGCGCAGGCGGCGACCACCGTCTTGCCCGAACCGACGTCGCCTTGCAGCAGCCGCCGCATCGGGTGCGGGCCGGCGAGGTCGGCGCGGGTTTCGCGGAGCACGCGCGTCTGCGCCTCGGTGAGCTTGAAGGCGAGGCGGGCGAGGAACGGCCGGATCAGGCGGTTGTCGCCGCCGCACGGCAGCGACTTCGCCTTGGTTTGGAGCGTGCGGCGCCGGCGCTGAATGGCCAGTTGCAGTCCGATGAATTCGTCCAGCGCGAGCCGCTGGCGGGCGGCCTCCGCATCGCCGTCGTTTTCCGGAAAATGCAGGAGCCGCAACGCGCGGGCGCGCGGCAGTCGCCCGGTGGAATCGAGCGTCGGCCAAGGTTCGACAATCTGCGGTTCCGCCGCCGCCAACGCCCGCCAGATCAACCCGCGCAGCCAGCGCTGAGTCAGGCCTTCGGTGAGCGGATAGACCGGCACGATCCGGCCGATGTGGATCGAACGCTCTTCGCCGCCCTCGACGACTTCGGTGTCCGGATGGTCGATGGTGCGCGGCTTGAGCGAGCGCACCTTGCCGAAGACCACCAGCTCGTCGCCGACCTGGAACTGCGCTTCCATGAACGGCAGGTTCCACCACCGGCAATGCAGCCGGCCGGTGCCGTCTTCGAGGATGAGTTCGAAGAGCGAGCGGCTGCGCTGTTTCCAACGTTTGGTGCCGGCGGCGACGACGCGTCCGCCGGTCAACACCGGTTCGCCCGCGGCGAGCTGGGCGATCGGGCGGAAGTGTCGGCGATCCTCGTAACGGCGGGGGCGGTGGCACAACAGGTCTTCGACCGTGCGAACTTCCAGCCTGGCGAGCAGCGCCGCGCGTTCGGACCCGACGCCCCAAAGGACGGTGACGGGTTGCGCGAGAATGGAAGCCGGCGGCGCGGGCACGCAGGGTTTATAGCGCGCGGCCGGTAACGCGCCAAGCGGCCACGCCGAACAGGTGTGGTGTTCTGCACGGCGACGCACTGGCTCGCGGCTTCATTTGCGCGGGGATCGCGGCGGGCCCCTCTGGGCCTGCGCGGCGAAAGTAGGTTCAATCTCCAGTCGGAAGAACTGGTGGGGCTCGTTCGGGTGGTTCACCTCGATGTAAGTCCCGGAGACAAGATCGTACCAAGCCACCCGCCAACTCTGCAGGTCGGTTGAGCTTCTCACTCGATAATAATGGCGGAAGGGCACCGTGTAGTCGAAAGCAAAGAGACCGCCGGGCAAGACCCGTGGCGAGGCCAAGACAGGGTTCCTGCCTGCTACGGCCACAATCAGCACCGGCGGCGACTCAACTGTTTCATCCGATGCCCCGGAGAGGCGGCAGACCACGACGTTCGTACCCGCCGGCGCATTGGTCCATTGCAGCCCGTAAGGTGGCGTGGCGACCGAGCCGATGGAGACGCCATTGGCGAAAAACTCCACTGCTGGCGCTGGCCCCGGCGGATCATAGACCGAGGCCAGCAACGACACGGTCTCACCGGCACTGAAGTGCGCACCGTCCCGTGGGGCATTGATCAGCACCGCTGGCCGGCCGGCCTCGCGCGGCAAGACCGTGACGGTTCCAGCCGAGATCCACCACACGGTGTCGGTGGCATCGTAGTACCAACGCTGGACATAGACCGAGGTGCCTGGGGTGTTGAACTGCCGGGAGTAGGCCGGGCTTAATTTCGCTGGGGCAGACACCGGCGACTGCCAGTCGCCGTCCCAACTCGCGACGTCCTGCGTCTTACCATCCCCCCCCCACCACCAAGTGACGGTGTCCCCGGCATACACCAGAACCTCGGTGGGTTTGCTGGCGTAACCAACGGTGTTGACCGCAATATCGGCAGCCAATGTGGTTCCGGTCAAGGCCAGCGCCGCCAAGACCCAGGCCCCAAACAAACCCCGGCGCCGGGTGTCTTTCCAAACGATACGGTGCGCGGACCAGCGACTCTTGTGGAGAGCCGTTGGTGCCGCCGACCACAACTTGACGATACGCAACTTCATTTCAGAGTGTTCGCCCGCGGCAGCATTTCCTGCGGCAGAGCAGCGCGCCGCCAAGCAGGAGCAAAGCGGCGGCCGACGGCTCCGGCACTTGCACTTGCAGCACTGTGCTGGTCAGGCCGACCAACGGGGCCGCGACGCTTGGAGGGTCACCCGCCCCGCCTGTGGTGACAATGATTGTATCTGAGATGCCATAGCGGAGTCCACGATTCATGGCGTCGTCAAACCCGGTCGCCTGTGCATCCCAGGCGAATACCTGGACCCAGGCGTACTCGCCCGGGGCTACCGTTGGGATGGCCACCACACCCCCGTCGTAATAACCCGCTTGGCCGATGGGAATGGCGACCCCGACTGGATCCAGACTGGTCGAAGCCGGGCCAGCATGAAGCTGCACATTGATCGATCCCGGTGCCGGCGGGCTCACCCCGTCCGGTTCGAAGAAGGGGGCGTTTATCCCGACAGGGATCACATAGTTTTTAAACAAAACAGTCCCCTGAGCAAGGGCTGGCAGCACGCTCAGCCAGAGACAAACGATGAAATTGGCGATTTTCATACGCAGCGGGACGACAGGCCTCAGTAGGGAGCTTTGCAGGTGACAATGTCCAGCCGGCTGGTCCCATCGGGGTTGTCGCCGTTCAGCGGTTGAGGGATTTCAAGGCGGTGGTGCGTTCGCGCAGCCAGAGCACGTCGGGATTGTCCGGGCCGGCCGTCCACGCAATCTCCACGAAGCAGCCTTTACGTAAAGGCGGTTCCGTCCGCGGATCGCGCCATTTGCGCCGCTCCACGTGGCCGTCGGCAAAGGCGAGGTTGCCGGCACCGTTGTGGTAGCCGTCAGGCACATTGCCCATGCAAGCTGTTCCGTTGTACATATCGGGCACGAAGGTGGCGTCGGTGATGCTGTCCTCGCGTTCGCCGATGAAGACAAACGTCCGTTCCGGCGGCGGCACCTTCAGGTCGGCGAGGTTGTACACGTCGCGGAACGGGTTGCTGGTATCCAGGCTCGCGGTGAGGAAGTAGTTCATCGTATAGCTCCGGACCCGCGGATAGGTGCCATCGGCCTGGCGGGAGTCGCTTTTGTCTCCCGGACAGCGCCACACACCCACCGACTGGGCCAGCTCCGGCGCCAGCAGACTCGAAGTGAGGAAGAACGTGTTGGTGTTGTCCGGCCAACGGCTCTCCGCGATGTTCATCATGCCGCGCACCCAAGTGTTGGTGCTCTGGCGGTACCACTCCGACGAACCTTCGTTCGGGGGGAGGCGGCCCTGGTTGTCGTCGGCGTATTGGAGCCAGGCGAAGCCGAACTGCTTGAGGTTGCTCAGGCAAACCACGCCCTCCGCCTGCTGCTTCGCGCGGATGAGGGTCGGCAACAACAAACCCGCCAGAATCGCGATGACGGCGATGACGACCAGCAATTCGATCAACGTAAATCCGCGCGCCCGGCTGGGGCGTCGGCCTCGCGAACCGACGCGCTGCACCGGGCAACGGCAGACACCGGGAACCGGTCGTGCCGCCGGCCAGGTTATGAGCCTTCGCGGCTTCATTTGTGCGGGGATCGCGGCGGGTCGGTTTGGGCCTGCGCAGCGAATACAGGATGCTGCATCATGCGAAAGAAAAGGCGAGGTTGGTTCGCATGTGCCACGTCAATATAGGTCCCCGAGAAAGGAGCGAATCGAACCACCTCCCATGCTTGCAGGTCGGTGGAACTTTGGATCTCGTACTTAGGCCAAGCGGGCACCGTGAAGTCGAAAGCGAACAAACCGCCAGGCAAGATGCGCGGCGAGGCCAGGAAAGCGGCGTTCCCCGCCAGGGCGAGAATTCGCACCGGTGGCGACTCGGCCGTTTCGCCGGCTACGCCGGACAGGCGGCAAACCACGAGGTTCGTGCCCACCGGCGCATTGGTCCATTGCAGCCCGTAAGGTGGCGTGGCGACCGAGCCGATCGAAACGCCGTTGACGAAGAACTCCACCGCCAGCGTTTCCCCCGGCGGATCATAGACCGAGGCCAGCAGTGGCACGGTTTCGCCGGCGCTGAAGTGCGCACCGTCCCGCGGAGCGTTGATCAGCACTGCCGGTCGGCCGGCTTCGCGCGGTAAGACCGTGATGGTTCCAGCCGAGATCCACCACACGGTGTTGGTGGCATCGTCGTACCAACGCTGGACATAGACCGAGGTGCCCACCGTGTCGAATTGCCGGGAGTAGGCCGGACTCCACTCCGCTGGGGCAAACGTGGGCGACTGCCAGTCGCCGTTCCAACTCGCCAAGTCGCGCACCTGGCCTACCGACCACCAAGCGATTGAATCGCCGACATACACTGTCACTTCGGTTGGGTTGCAGGTGGCACCGAGATTGACCGCGATATCGGCGGCCAATGTGGTTCTGGCCAGGGCCAGCGCCGCCAAGACCCACGTTAAAAACAAGCCCCAGCGCGATGTGTCTGGCCAGACGACGGGATGCTTTGACCTGCGGTTGATGCGGAGTGCCGCTGGTGCCGCGAGCCACGGGTTGACCCTTCGCGGCTTCATTTGTGCGGGGATCGCGGCGGACCCCTCTGGGCCTGCGCGGCGAAAGTAGGTTCGATCTCCAGTCGGTAGAACAGGTGGGGCTCGTTCGGGTGGTTCACCTCAATATACGTCCCGGAGTCAAGATAGTACCAAGTCACCTGCCAGTTCTGCAGATCGGTTGAGCTTCTGACTCGATAAAAACGACGGACTTGTTCGGTGTAATCGAAGGCAAAGAGACCACCCGGCAGGATGCGCGGCGAGGCCAGGACAGGGTTCCTGCCTGCTACGGCCACAATCAGCACCGGCGGCGACTCAACTGTTTCATCCGATGCCCCGGAGAGGCGGCAGACCACGACGTTCGTACCCGCCGGCGCGTTGGTCCATTGCAGCCCGTAAGGCGGCGCGGCGACCGAGCCGATGGAGACGCCATTGGCGAAAAACTCCACTGCTGGCGCTGGCCCCGGCGGATCATAGACCGAGGCCAGCAGTGGCACGGTTTCGCCGGCGCTGAAGTGCGCACCGTCCCGCGGAGCGTTGATCAGCGCCGCCGGCCGGCCGGCCTCGCGCGGCAAGACTGTGACGGTTCCCCCCGCCTGGGAGAGCAAGTTGGTGTCGATGTCATACCGGCGCTCCACATAGACCGTGGTGCCGGCCGTATCGAATTGTCGGGAGTAGGCCGGTCCCCACTCTGTTGGGGCCGACACCGGCGACTGCCACTCACCGTCCCAACTCGCCACGTCTTGCAGCGGACCATCCCCCCACCACCAAGTGACCGTGTCCCCGGCATACACCAGAACCTCGGTGGGTTTGCAGGCGTGGCCAATGGTGCTGACCGCGATGTCAGCGGCCCACGTGGCTCTGGCCGAGGAGAATAACGCCAACAAGCACGTCAGAAATACGCCCCGGCATCGTTTGCCTTGCCAACCAACCCCCGCAGCGGAATTGGTTCCATGCGGAAGTACGAGGGCAGAAAAACCGCTCTTCCCGGCACGGAACCAGCGTTCGATAGTCATGCACTTTCGAAGTTAATACGCTATCTTGCAGGTGTCCACGTCTGCCAGGCCATCCGGGTAAATGGCTGGCGTGTTCGCCCTGGTCGCCCAGACCGGGAAGAGGAAGCCTGATATACAGGCCAACCCCGTATAGTCACCATAGTCACCTGGACTCGATGCGGCGGAGGTGAGGCGGACATTGGGGACAGGCCATCTGGTAAACCCATCCCCACTAACCGCCGCATAGAAATGAGCTTGCGCATTGTTCGGATCCAGACGGCAATCCAGCCAACTCACCGCCGCCACCCCAGTTAGCGGATCGACAACAACCCGTGGGTGGAACTGAGTCGCGCCGTTTTGGTCGTCGGATCCTGAGTTTACGCGGAACGCCGAAGACCAAGTCACCCCGGCATCGGTCGAAATTCGCAACAGCACGTCCACGTTGTTTGTGTTGCTTGGCGTGGGCCGGTCAGCATAGGTTAAGTAGAGACGGTTTCTAGAAGAGGCGTCCCATGCCAGACAAGGAAAAGGGGATATAGCCCCTAGCAGATCCGCCTCGTCGCAAGCCGGTAACAACGCTCCAAACCCCAAGTTGATTGGGAAAGTTCCGTGGTCCTGAAACGCTAGACCATCGGCGAGGCCGTTAGAGTCGGATGCCCAACCCAGCACATTAGGTGGTGTCGCGGGCGGGGGACCGCCCAAAATGGAAGTGAAGTCGTAAACCATGCTGACGTGAGCCACCACGACCTGTCCCGAAGGCCCTACCGCGATGCTGGAAGGGATATGCTCAGCACTGTTGGGAATCTGAATCGACTGCCAATTCCCACTGACAGAGCCCACCCCCAGGCCGGTTACAGTCGTGCCGAAGACACTCACTACACCGACCGGGTTGTAAACACTTAGCCAGACACTCTGCGTGCCAGTCCCGCTGGGACCAGTCGCGAGGCGCGGGAGGTCAAAAGTCCCTGCCATGGGAAATGCGGGGGCGAGCGCAAAGCTCAGACCGTTATCAATGCTGACGTAAAGTGCCATCCCGCGGTTATACTCTCTTGTCAAGTACGTCAGAAACAGATTACCATAGATATCATACGCCAAAGCAGGGTCGGAAAATGCCTGCGCCATCCCGTCGTTGCCATCGGCGATGACAGTAGCGGTCCAGGTACTCCCCCCATCGCTACTGAGAGCCTTCACCAGACCGGCGTGGTGGTCACCGCCACTTACTATGTTCATCGCCACGACCACGATATTGTTTCCCTTCACCGCCACTGCCGGCTCCTGTTGGCGGTATTGGCGATAGGTCGTGTTAGCCACGCCGCGGTTGAACACATCGCAATCCGCGGGTGCCAGGCTCCCGTACACGGTGACCGGGTGGTACGGGTCCGTGTAATAATCCGGAAACAAGCCGCACTTGGTCGAGTTGTCCAGCGTCAGGGCACAGTGCAGCAGGCCGAAGCCGAGTTGGCAGTATTCGACGCGGGTGTCGCGCAACGCGTGGGTGAACGAATAATCGCTGCCGGTGTCGAATTGGAGACCCTTCTGAGCCCAGCGGATGCGCAGATTCCGCAGTTCCACGGCGTTGGTGTGGTAGTACGCCCAAAGCGCCGGAAGCGCAGAGAAGGATGGCAGCCCGGTGCTCCCAACGATCTTTTCCCCGAATAGATCGTCGTCCTTGGACGTGAATGCGGCTGGCGTGGTGCCGGAGGCCGGGCACACGACCGGGCCGTAGAAGTAAAAGTACGCGTTGGGGGCGGACTTTATCGTGGCGTTGAGCTGGATGGTATTGGTGCCTGGACCCACGCCAAAGCCGCTTGAAATATAGTAGGTTGCGTTGCTCGCGAAGGTGTAGCTGCTGACTCCGCCGCTAAGCGTGAAATAGTCCAGCACGAATCCCCTCGCCGAGTAGGGCAGGCTGGCGGTGCGCACCCGGCCGCTGCGGGCCGATGCTGTTCTTGCCAGCGGCAGTTTCCGGCCAGACGTTAGGGCCGCTGAGCGCCCCGCACCCGTCGTCACCGCTGCGGTCTGGGGCAGGGCCGCCAGGGCTTTGTTCACGTCCGGCCAGTTGGCCGCCTCCACCAAGAGCTGGCGGCCGTCCACCTGAAGCCAGCGTTTGCCCACGCACAGGCCGCCGCCATCAGGATCGGACAGGCGGACCTCTGCCGCCACCTTCGAATCGCGCACGGGTCCGTCTCCCACCGCGAACGCCGCACCCACCGGAAAGAGCAGATCGCCGAAGTCCAGAATCTCGTCTCTCAGGTCCGGCTCAACCATTTGCGCCCGTCGCCCGGCATCGGTCTCAGCTTGGACGATGTGACTCCGTCGGGCCGGGTTCGCCGGTGCTTCCAGGAATTCCGTCCACACCTCGAGGCGGGTCGTCGCCGGATCGAAACCGAAATCCTGGGGAACCGCCTTGGGTTTTCCACGCAGGATGACCTCCTGTTCGAAGCCGCCAGGGGCGTAAGTGTACCGGACATCGGCCAGAACGGCGTCGCCGAAAGCATTCGGATAAACAAGCTGGTTGGGTGGGTAGAGTTCGCCGAAGGAATTTTGCACCGGCGCGAAGAGCACGCTCCGGCCGGAGGCAGCATCGAAGTACGCCAGCCCGATGACCTGGCTCACGAATGGTTGGCCCTGCGGCGAGGTCAGACGAACCGCTCCGCGGCCGTTCAGGTTGGCGGCAAAGGAAACCTTGTGTTGCCCATGCGTGGCTTCAGCGCCATCCGTCGTCGCCTCGATCAAAGCCTGCGACTCGGCCCAGCCTGCGCCATCCCAGTAATGCAAGCCGTTCGCAAGCTCGGTATAGGCGCTGGTCGTGGTCGTGACCTCGCCCGTCACTGCATTTGTCTGAAGCACCTGCCTTTGCCAGACGCGATAAAAAGGTCCGCGCTCGATTATCGTTGCCGGCGGTGTTGAAGCATCGGTTGCCGCTACAACCGTGAGCTGCGCCCACAACAGAACCGCGCCCAGCGACCGACGCACGCGTTTACTTCCATCCCTGTTTGTTTTCATGGCTTGGCTTTCTGAGCTGCATTCCGTCTACTCGGGCCAGCCAAGAGCGTCAACCCTTTTTTCTGTCGGTCATTCCACGGGGGCGCATCTCACTTTCTTGCACACCCTCCATTTTCCGAGGGAATTCACATGATTTCACCCAGAGATCCCAAGGCAAATCTCCGGTTTTCCTCGGAATTCCCACCGGAGTTGCAAGAAAGTGAGATGCGCCCTATTCCCGATCTTCCGGCACTTACACGCTGTTCGCTGCATGAAACGATACATGCCGGTTCTGAGCGACCCGGCGGTCGCTTCTAGTCGGGGTTGGATAATTGGACTGTCCCGCGTCCGTGTCTTGCCCGGCGCTGGCCCTGTGCCGGAGCGAGGGGCGGCGATCCTCAGGCGCACCAAGCCCGGCGGCGGTCCGGCAACTGGGCGATCACGTCGTTCGCGTGCGCCGGAGCGGTTTTGGGTTCGAGCGGATGCGTTAGGTCTTGGGGTCATCGGGGACGCGGCCGATCGTCCCACCACCGAAGGTAACGCGCATACAGACCGTCGTAACCACTGGCGGAGCCGATCAGAAAGGCCGGGAGATAGATCGAACTAACCCACGCCGGATAACGAACCGTGCGCACCGAGGTAATCCCGGGCCCAGCAGAAGTGGGACCGGTGGTGATTACCGTGCCACAGTAACGCCTCACCGGGCCGAAGCTCAGCAGGTATAAACCGCCGACAAGGAGGATCGTGCAAACGGTGCGCAGCGAGATTCCCAGCCACTCCCGGCCAGCCTCGTCCTGGCTCTCGAGTGGCCGCGCAGCAGGTTCCTTCTTTGCCAGCGCTGTCCCGCACTCCAGGCAGTCCGCCGCTTCCTCCCCGTTCTCGCGGCCACAGTACGGGCACTTCCTCATGACTGCGATCCTCAAGCGCACCAAGCCCGGCGGCGGTCCGGCAATTGGGCGATCACGTCGTTCGCGTGCGCCACGTCCTCCGCGACCTGGAAATCGAACATGCCCACGCAGGCGAAGTCCGCGCCGTTGCGGTACGCAAAATCGAGGCCCACCTTGGGTGCGATGGCGCCGGCGGCGAGCACCTTGTAGGCGATCCACGGCTTCTCGATCTTTTGCATCACGGCGATCGTCCGCTCCGGGTCCATGTCGAAATAGTTGTCGGTGGCGTAATTCTCGATCACCGGCTGGTTCTGGTCCGGCCGCCGGGCGGACCAGTATTTGTTGTGGTGCAGCGTCTTCATATAGAAGTCCACCGGGATGCGCGCGCCCTCCACCGCTTCCACCATTTCGATCGAGTGACCGGCCACGCCAGTAATGACGCCGTGCCGGTGAACCAGATCGATAAACTGGCCGATCAAATCCAGGCGCTTGTCGAACGACCAGCGGTCGCCCACATTGCCGACAATGAACACGCCCGAAGCCGCGTCGTCCACCGCCTGCTTGATCACCTCGTCCATCTTGTCCTCGTCCGGCACGGCCTGGGCGAGCCATTGCATCCGGCCCCCACGCTCCTGGCGGTAGCGCTGGAACAACTTCACCGCGCGCACGTTGTCCGGGTTGACGATCATGGTGTTGATGCCGTGCTCCTCGCAGATTTGCCAGGTGTCCATCACCTTCTCGTCGGTGAAATAGTGATTGAGCAGCGAGGAAACGTAGATGAGGTCGCGCGAGTGGGCGTAGCCGCCGATGAGGTTGCCGCCGCAGATCAACCGGCTGATCTCCACCTTGCCAATCTTGCCCGTCTCGATCTTGGCCACGGGCTTGATCGCGGACCGGGGCTCCGAACCGGCCGCGGCCAGGATGCGTTCTTCAAAGCTGAAGGCCGTGGCCGCGGCGGCCACCGTGCCCAGAAAACCGCGACGCGTCACGTCGGTCCTGCAGGGGGTGGGGCAAGTGCGAAGTGCTTTCATGGCGCATTGTTAACGCGTTCAAGAGCCGTGAGCAAACCTTAAATTCGCATTCGCTTCCCGGATGTTTGCTGGTGTCGGACCGACTTCCCGCGCGAGACGCTCCGTCGGTGGCTCGATGTCGGTTTGCGCGTGCTCCCAAGGGTTTTCCCCGAGAGCGGCCGCGCCGCCGGCAAGCCGCGGCACGGCCCCAAGGATTCCGGCGAATGTGGCGATTAGAACGATTGATCTGCATCAATGAACCGTCGCCGCGCTCCCCATAGAGTTGGGGGCGTGACAATGAAGCGTCTTCTCTGGGCTGGTCCGAGCCTGTTGCTGCTGTCCGCCGGATGTGGCCGGCAGCCGATTCCCGCGGAATCAGTCGCCGCCCCCAAGCCCCCGCCGTCACCCGCCGCTGCCGCCATCGCGCCGGTGACCTTCTCGGACTACCCGGTGCCGGCGAAGCCCGGTGTCACGCCTGAATTTCTTGCCCGCGGCCGGCAGATGTTCGACCAGAACTGCGCCGCCTGCCACGGCCCCAAAGGCGACGGCCACGGCGTGTGCAGCAACTTCCTGGTCCCGCGCCCGCGCGATTTCACCCAGGCCCATTACCGTCTTCGCAGCACGCCCACGGGCAATCTGCCCACGGACGCCGACCTGTTCCGCGCCGTCTCGCTCGGGCTGTCCGGCACGCCGATGCCGCCGTGGCGCTACCTGCTCAACGAGACGGACCGCTGGGCGGTGGTGGAGTACGTGAAGACCCTCTCCCCGCGCTTTGCCGATCCGAAGGAAGACCGCACAACCTTGGTGCAGTTGGGCGATCCACCGCCGCGCAATGAGGCGGCCATCGCCGACGGCAGGGCCCTTTACACCAAGATGGGCTGCTACAATTGCCACGGAGCCTCGGGGCAGGGCGACGGTCCCTCCGCATTGAACCTGACCGATGACACCGGCCAGCACATTCCCGCGCGGGATTTCTCCAAGCCGAGCGGTTTTAAGGCCGGTTACGCCACCAGAGAGGTCGTCCGCGGTTTCCTGACCGGTTTCGACGGCACGCCGATGCCAAGTTTCGAGAGTGCGATGTCCAAGACGGAGGCGTGGAAGCTGGCCTACTACGTGGAAACGCTGGTCAAGCCGCCCGTGGTGCCGGTGGCGCGGGCCTCGCAAGGCTTCAGGAATCACGAAGAACTCGGCGCGCCGGACGTCAAGATCAAGCTCACCGAGCGCGCCTGGCATTACGTGCCGGATGAAATCCACGTCCAGAAGGGCCAGATCGTGGAGGTCACCTTCGAACCGACCGACAACGGCCTGGGCGCCGGCCACGGTTTCGCCGTCAGCAGCTACGACGAGGTGGCTTTCATCAACGGCGCGATGGTGGGCGCGCCCAAGACTGTGAAATTCCGCGCCGACCGCGCCGGCAAGTTCACGTTCTACTGCGCCACGCAATGCTCCACTGACAAACTGCACCCGCTCATGAACGGGACGTTGTTCGTGGAAGACACGAAGCCGGCTACGAACTGATGCCACCCTTTCAGTCCCGTTGAGTTTGCTCCCATGAATAACATTCTCACTCTCACTTTCGCGGCGGTCCTGGCGCTGACCTTCACCGCCTGCGACTCCGGCTCCCGTCCTCAACCGCAAAAAGGCGGTGCACGCCAGGTTTCCGATGCCGAGCGCGTCTATGTCGCGCCGGGCAAGCTGGACGACTACTACGCGTTCCTCAGCGGTGGACAGAGCGGCAGCGTCTTTGTCTATGGCATTCCGTCGTGCCGCTTCCTCAAGGAGATCCCGATCTTTGAACCGCGCGCCGGGCTGGGTTACGCCAACAACCCCGGCTCGGAAAGCTACCGTCGCCTGCACGAGACCGGGCCGATGTGGGGCGACACCCACCATCCGGTGCTCAGTCAGACGGAGGGCCGCTACGACGGGCGCTGGCTGTGGATCAACGACAAGGCCAACGGCCGCGTGGCGCGCATCGATCTCCGCACCTTCGAAACCGCGGTGATCAAGCGCGTGCCCAACATCCAAGGCGCGCACGGCCTCGCCGCCTGCCTGCCGTCCTGCAAATACGTCTTCGTGAACGGTGAGTTGGAGCACGATCTGGCGGACTCGACGGACGCGACGAAGTACCATTCGCTGATCGCGTTCCTCGACGGCGAATCCTTGGAGACCCGGTTCGAGGTCGCGTTCGTCGGCAACGCGGACATTGCCAGTTCGGGCAAGGACGGCCGCTACGTTTTCTCCACCATGTATAACTCCGAGAATGCCGTCACCAGCGAAGGCATGATCGAGCGCGACCGGGATGCCGTCGTCGCCATCGACGTACCGCTGGCGGAGAAGGCACTGGCGGACGGCAAGTTTACGCGCGTCAAAGGCGTTCCCGTGATCAAGCCTGAGGACGTGCCGGGGCTGCTCACGCTCATCCCGGTGCCGAAGAATCCCCACGGCTGCAACGTCACGCCCGATGGCAAATACGTTCTGGCCAGCGGCAAGCTCTCGCCTACCGTCACGATCATCGACGCGCACACGCTCAAGGTGGTCGCCGAGCCGGAAGTCGGTCTCGGCCCGCTGCACACCACGTTCGACGGCCGGGGCAATGCTTACACCTCTCTCTTCATCGACTCCCAGATCGTGAAGTGGAACATCGAGAAAGCCATCAAAGGCGACCCGACTTACATCGTGGACCGTGTCGATGTTCACTACAACGTCGGCCACACCAAGGCGGCCGGCGCGGACTCCAGTTATCCCAGCGGCGACTGGCTGATCTCGCTGAACAAGCTCAGCAAGGGCATGTATCTGCCGGTGGGGCCGGCCATGCCGGAGTCGCAGGAGTTGATCGACATCTCCGGCGAGAAGATGCACCTGGTCGCGGCCTTCGCCTCACTCCCGGAACCCCACGACGCCGTGTTCATGCCCCGCCAGACGCTGGCCGACAAGGTGGTGCAAACCTACGAGCCGGCGCCGGCCGCCGTGAAGCTGGGCGAGGAGAAGATCGTTCGCAACGGCAACAAGGTGGATGTCTATATGACCTGCATCCGCTCGAAGTTTGTGCCGGAGCAATTCGAGGTGCATCCCAACGACGAGGTAACGATTCATCTCACCAACGTTGAAACCATCCGCGACATGACGCACGGCTTCGCGCTCAGCGATCATGGCATCAACATCGCGGTCGATCCCGGCCAGACCCAGGTGGTGAGTTTCAACGCCGGCCCGCGAGGCACTTATTGGTACTACTGCACCTGGTTCTGCTCGGCCCTGCATTTGGAGATGCGCGGGCGCATGTTGGTCAAGGCTCCCAACGAACCGCTGAGCGACAGCATCGCCCCGCCGCCGCCGACCCAGGCAAAGGCGCAAGACACCGACAAGAAAGCGAGTGTCTCCTATGAGTAAACCCTCCCGATTCCCCCGACTGGCGATCTTGCCGGCGCTCGCCGCCAGTGGACTGCTTGTGGTCAGCTTGAAATTCCCGCTTTGGCACATCCGCATGGAAGCGCCGCAATACCAGGGCCGGGAGGCGTTGCGCGTCGAGGTACTACCCGGCTCGATGCGGGGCAACCTCGACGAAATCCGGGTGCTCAACCAGTACATCGGCGTGCAGGTACCCGACCACCTGCCGCAGACGCGCTGGTTGCCGGTCGCTCTTCTCGCCGGTGCAGCCCTGGGTTTGGGAGCAGCGTTTCTGCCACGCAAGATCCGTCGCTTCGCCGCCCTGGGCGTGGCCACTTATTTGACGATCGCGATGCTCGCCGCCGCCGGCCAGGCGCAATGGCAGATGCATCAGATTGGACACAACCGCAACCACCACGCCGCACTCGCCGGCGTAAAAGACTTTACGCCGCCTTTGCTCGGTTCGACCAAGCTGGCCAACTTCGAGTTGCAGTCGGGTCTCGGACTCGGTTCGTTTTTCATCGCGGGTGCGGTCGCCTGTTATGCCGGAATCGGACTGGCCAAGCGGCATTCGCGCCGGCTTGTTCCCACCTGTGAGACCCCCGCTGAGCCCGCACCTGCCGAGGCCGTCGCATGAAAGCCACGCGCATTCTATTCTTGTCCGGGATCGGACTCCTCTTCGCGGTTTTCTTCATCGGCATTTACGTGGTGCCGCGCGCGCAGTCCGGCACTCCGAAGACGGCACGGCAGAGCGACGCCGCGCGGGTGCCGATCTCGGATGTCTATCTTGATATTACCTATGCCACGCCGGATTTCGTGAAGCGGGTCAAGCTGGAGCCGTATCTGCAGCGTTATCAAGGGCGCGCCCAACCGTTCCTGGTCGGCCTGAACACGCACGTCGGCTCCATCGAACACGTTGACTTGCGCGGCAAGGTGCTGCTCGAAGACGACCACGGCGACACCTATCCCTCCCTTGGCGCGCCCGTGGTGGTGAGCGAACACCACAACCTCTATCTCATTGTGTTTCCTCTGCTCGATAACTACGGCAAGCCGATCTTTGGCGCGAACCGCGATCATTTCCGTCTGCTCGTCTCCGACGTGGGCAAAACACCGAAACGCGTCTTCGCGTGGAAGCTGCCGGTGGTCGAACCGGCCCCGGCGCGCACACTGGCCACAACGCTAGTTTTCATGCTCGGCGTGATTGGCGCGCTCATGGTCATTCTCAGCCCGTGCGCCATTGAACTCACCACATACTATACCGGCATCATTGCGGGGGTGGTCAGTTCCGCCGCGCTCGCCGAACGCGACGCCCGGCTGCCCGCGCCGGTGCGACGGCGCATTCTTGTCAACCTGGCCGGCTTTGTGGCCGGCTTCACACTGCTCTACATGATCAGCGGCGCCACCGTGTCGCTGATCGGCCGCAGTTTGATCAGCGGCGAAGGCGCCGTGGCCAAACAAATCCAGCCGGTCATCGAGGCGATCTGCGGTCCCAACCCGGGCGCGCTCTGGCAAGGCCGGTCCAGCACGACCAAGGTCGCGACGACTCCCGCCCATTCAGGGCACGAAGGTCACACCCGGCTCTTCGGACACTGGACCGGCTTCGCAAACTGGCTCGGCGCGGCGTTCCTCGTCTTCTTTGCCCTGAAGGCGCTCGGCCTGTTCAAACGCAGTGCGTCGTGCTTTGTCTGGCTCGGCAAACTGGGCCGCAAAATCCGGCTCGGTCTGGCCGCGGCGGTTGAGCTGGTTTCGCCGAAACGCGCCGCCATCATCCGCCAACCCTGCCTCGGCCTGCGCCAGCCGGGCAACATCACACCGCTCAACTCATTTTGTGCCGGGCTGGGTCTGTCCGTGAGTTGCCTGACCTGCATGGGCGGGGCGATTCTGTATCCGCTGCTGATCTTCATCGGCACCTCGACATGGTATCTCGGCGCGCTGGTGCTGGGCACTTACTCGCTGGCGCTGGCGGTGCCGATGGCGGCCATCGCGGTGTCCGTCGGGGACTTCACCTGGAAATATGCGAACCGCCCCTGGCTGATGCGTGGCCTCCAATGGACCAGCGCGGTGGTAATGATCAGCGTCGCCGTCTTGATCGCCTTCGAGCGCACGCGCTTCATCAACACGGCCGTCTTTACTCTGCTGGGCTTCATTGGTGGAAATCCTGACCCCACCCTCGCGAAGTTGTGAGTTCGCTGCGGTCAATTCAGTTCGATGAAGAGTGTCGAAGGACTCGCGCCCCCCGGAAGCTGTGCAGGTGCGCCAGTGTCTTGGATTGTGGCGGTTCTCTGATTTTTTCGCTTGTCCTGCTTTCCTTCCAGGTGAGTGCGCCAGCGGAGACCATTGCCGCCACGGACTCTCTCTCCCACGCCGTCGCCACCGCGAAGAGCGGCGACACCATCCTGGTCACCGGCCCGACGGTCTTCCGCGAGCGCGTTGTCCTCGACAAACCCCTGCACCTGCTCGGCACGAACTCGCCCGTCATCGACGCCGGTGGCGCCGGCACTCCCATCACGATCCAAGCCGCAGGCGTCAGCGTGCGCGGTTTCACGGTGCGCAATGGCGGCCGCGATCTGGGCACCTTCGATGCCGGCATCATGATTGCCGCGGACGGCGTGACGGTGGCCGACTGCCGCGTCGAAGGCGGCGGTTTCGGCATCTACCTTCGCGGTGTCAACGATTGTCGCGTCGAGAACAACACGGTCCTGGGTGACACGAACGTTCCGCCCGCCCAGCGTGGCAATGGTGTGCACCTCTGGAAGACGCGGCACAACGTCATCGCGGGCAACTCCATCGCCGGCACGCGCGACGGGGCCTATTTCTCCTATGCCGACGACAACCTGATCGCGAGCAATCGGATCGAGGAAACGCGCTTCGGCATCCATTACATGTACTCCCACCGGAACCGACTGCTGGGAAACACGCTCGACCGCAACGCGGTGGGCGCCGCCCTGATGTTCGCGCGCGACTGCGTGGTCGAGGGCAACCGCGCCTTCGCCAACCGGCGGCACGGCATCCTGCTGATGCAAGTCGAGCACTCGCGTCTCGCACGCAATACCGTATGGGGTCAGAACCGCGGGCTCTTCGTGCAACTGGCGGTGCAGAATCGCTTCGAGGAGAACGTCATTGCCAACAACGACATCGGCCTCTATCTGAGCAATGGTTCGGAGGAAAACGTCTTCACGGGTAATGCCTTTCTCCGCAACACCGACCAAGTCTGGCAGCCGCTCAATGAAGTTGCGAAGGGTCGGCAGGCCGCGAACCAGTTCTCCGATCGCGGGCGCGGCAATTATTGGAGCGACTACACCGGCGCCGATGCGGATCAAGACGGCGTGGGCGACACGCCTTATCACGAGACCGATCTTTTCGGCTACATCGTGGATCGGCATCCGGAAGCCCGCGTCTTCGCGCTCAGCCCCGCCCTGGCCCTGCTCCGCAAAGGCGAGGAACTGCTGCCGCTGCTGGAGACGCCCGGCGTGACGGATCCTGCGCCGCTGATGACTCCACCGCGTCTGAAAACCGAAACTCGAATCTCGAAATCCGAAGGAAAACTGAAATCCGAAGTCCGAAATGCCACCGCGGCGCGAACCGCCGGCCAAGGCTTCGGATTTCGAAGCTCGGATTTGTTTCGGATTTCGAAGTTCGTGCTTCGGATTGTGAACGGTGAGCCGCTGGCGACCTTTTTCAGATGAACGCCTGCCTCGAATTCAACCAAGTCGCCAAGCGCTACGGCAGCGTTCGTGCCCTCGCAGGCGTGGAGCTGGCCGTAGCCGCGGGCAGCATCCTGGCGTTGCTGGGTCCGAACGGTGCCGGCAAGTCCACGCTGTTCGGTTGCCTGCTGGGGTTGATTCGTCCGAGCCGTGGTGAGGTTCTTTGGCAAGGGCAGCCGATTCGCGATGCCGACCGCCGCGCCGTGTTTGGCTATCTGCCCGAACGCATCGCGCTCTATCCGCATCGGACCGTCCGGGACAACGGACTCTTCTTCGCCCGCTTGAAGGGCCACCCGCCGGCGGAACTCGAGCGCCAACTCAAGCGGGTGGGACTTTACGCCGCGCAGGACCGCCCGGTGCGCCAGCTCTCGAAAGGCATGCTGCAACGGCTCGGACTCGCGCTCGCCCTTTGCGGCCAGCCGCAAGTCCTGGTGCTCGACGAACCTTTCAACGGCCTCGATCCGGCGTTGCTGGACGGCTTGCAGGGAATCCTCCAGGAAGAGCACGCGCGCGGCGCCACACTGCTGATTTCCACGCACACCATGTCTGCCATCGAACCGCTCGCCACGCACGCCGCCATCCTGCTGGAAGGCCGCTTGGCCGCCCGCGGCTCGCTGGGCGAATTGCGCGCCCAGCACGGCGAAGATTCGCTGGAGGCCGTTTACCATCGCATCGCTCGCCGGCAACGCAGCCGCGAACGGGAGGAGGTGATCGCATGAAACCGCTTTGGCTCATCGCCACAAAGGAATTCAGCGATCGCTTCCGCAGCGGCTGGGTGATCGCCTGCACGGCGGTCTGGTTGGGGGCGATCGCGTTGACGAGCCTCTTCGGTCTGGCGCAAATCGGCCGCATCGGCGTGCAAGGCTACGAGCGCACGGTCGTGAGCCTGCTGAACCTCGTGCAATACCTCGTGCCGTTGCTGGCGCTGCTGCTCGGGCACGATCTCATGGTAAGCGAACGCGAGGAGCGCACGCTGGCCTTGATCGTGGCTGGCGGAACGAGCCGGGCGCGTGTCCTCCTTGGCAAGTTTTTGGGTGGCGTGTTGACGCTGGCGTTTCCGCTTACGCTTGGGTTTGCCATCGCGGGCACGGCCATTGGATTGGCGGCGAAGGACCGCGCCGTGGGTTCGTTCCTCACGCTGGCGCTATCGGGGTTGGTGCTGGGTGTCGTGTTCCTCGCCATCGGGCTGCTCATTTCCACCTGCTGCCGCACGCGGGTGCAGGCGCTGGTGCTGGCGCTGCTCGCCTGGTGCGGGGCCGTGTTTGTCTTCGACCTGGTGGCGATGGGCGTGGTGCTCAGCTCCAACTCCGCCCAAGCGGCGCTGGAGATCGAAACCGCCACCGACGCCATGCACGTCAACTCCGCAGCCGACCTGCACAAAGCCTTCGCCGGCGAGACGGAACCCCGCCCCGCGCACGCCGCGCTCGCACAGCGCTCGCAGACGCTGGCGAGCTGGTTGCTCATCAACCCGGTGGACGTGTTCCGCGCCGTCAATTTACCCAAACCCGCCGCCCTCGCGGTGCCCATCCCGCTGGCCACCGCCTCGGTTCTGCTTTGGCTGGGCCTGTCGCTGGGCGGAGGCATCTGGAAACTGCAACGAATCGACTTATGAAAGCGAAAACCACCCTGGCTTTGTTGTGCCTCGCCACCCTGGCCGCGATCACCGCCGCCGTGTTGGTTGCCCATCTGCCTCACGCGTCGGCCCATGCCGCCTCGAGCGCCGCGGACCGGCAAACCTTCGACGTCAAGGGCGTGGTCCGCAGCCTGGATGCCGACGGCACGACGGTCCACATCGAGCACGAAGAAATCCCCGGCTACATGCCGTCCATGACCATGCCGTTCACGGTCAAGGACCCGACGGAGCTGCGCGGCTTGAAGGCTGGCGACGCCGTGAAGTTCCGGCTCGTGGTCACCAAGGACGATTCGTGGATCGCGGACCTTGCGAAGCTCGACCAGGCGCCCGCCGACATGGCAAAACCAGTCCCCGCGGCTCCCGCCGAAGCTTCGGCCGCGGACCCCGTGGCCATTGGCTCGCCGGTGCCGGACTTCACCTTGACCGATCAGAATGGCGAGAGCTTTCACCTGCGCGACTATCGCGGGCAGGCCGTGCTGGTGACCTTCATCTACACGCGCTGTCCGCTGCCCAATTACTGCCCGCTCATGTCCAGGAACTTCGCCTCCTTGCAGGCGCGGCTGAGCAAAGAGTTCCCCGGCAAGTTCCACCTGTTGTCGGTGAGTTTCGATCCGGCGTTCGACACGCCGCAGGTGCTCAAGGACTATGCCGCGCGCTACAACCGCGACGAGAAGACCTGGACCTTCGCCTGCGGTACGCCGGAGCAGGTGGATCGCGTGGCCCAACTCTTCGGCCTGCTCTACAAACCTGAAGGCGGCGTGATCACGCATGATTTGCGGACGGCCCTGATCTCCCCCGAAGGCCGGCTCGTCCACATCTGGCGGAGCAACGTGTGGACGCCTTTCGAGGTCCAGCGCCGGGTGCGCGAGACGATGATCCCCGCCCAACAGGCCCGTCTCTGATCGAACTCGCGAAGTACTGGCATTGCCCCGCACCACCATTGGCCCGCGGGCGGCGCCTCAGCGCCACAGCCGCCAGACGCCGCGGAGGTCCTGCCTGATCGTCCGGAGCAGGCGCACCCGGCTGTCGGGGTCGTCCACCCAACGCACCGGTAATTCGGCAATCCGCCAGCCCTGCCGCTGCGCGAGCACGAGTAATTCGGTGTCGAAGAAGAAACCCGTATCCGCCACCTGCGGCAGCAACGCTTGCGCGGCGCGATGGGAAAGGGCCTTGAATCCGCATTGCGCGTCGGCCACGCGCAACCCCAGCGCCCGATGCAAAAGCCAGTTGTAACCACGGGAAAGGAGTTCTCGCTTCCAGCCCCGCGTCGTTTGCGAGCCGGGTAGCAGTCGCGAACCGATCGCCAGGTCCGCCCGGCCTTCGGCCACGATGTCGATCAGTTCGGGCAAATGCGCCAGGTCGGTGGAGAGGTCCACGTCCATGTAAGTGAGCACGTCCGCCTCGCTCGCCAGCCAGACCGCCTTAACAGCCCGTCAAAAAAGTCGCCCGGGGGAGTGAACATTTAAAAGGGGAGAGCGTCCAACGAGGAACTTCATTATGGCGCTGGGTCGACGCACCC